>JAAWAR010000054.1 GCA_022792295.1 Lachnospiraceae bacterium | reverse complement strand
GCTGCATTTGGGTTTAAGCTCTTTACCAGATTTTCCCATTTTACCTGATCGGTGGAGGAAATCGAGTAGAGCAGGACGAAAAAGCAGAGCAGCAGAGTGACCATGTCACCGTATGTGTCCATCCAACTGGCGCCGCCCTCCGCCTTTTTTTCTCTCTTTTTCACGTATGGTCACCCCTTACTTCTTCTTTTTCTCCTTGGGAGCCTTTTTCTTGCCGCCTCCCTCGCCGCCTTCGCTGTTCATGATGCTCTCCTGGCGGGACTGGTGAAGCAGGGAAACCAGCTTTTCCTTCAATACCTTCGGGTTGTCTCCGGCCTGAATACCGACAACACCCTCAATAATAACCTGTTTATACAACACTTCTTCATCATTACGGATTCTAAGTTTTTTGGCGATTGGCATGAATATCAGATTCGCCAGCATACAACCGTAGAAGGTTGTAACCATGGCGACGGACATATTCTGTCCGAGACTCGAGGAGGAGCCCTCCGACAAGTCCATGCTCTTTAACATATTGATCAGACCAATCAGAGTTCCGATCATACCAAAAGCCGGGGAGTAAGCGGCCGCCTTGTCATAGATCTCAACTTCACTCTCGTGCCGTTCGATCATGCCGCCGACCTCGTTTTCCAGCACCTCGCGGACCTTCTCCGCTTCCATGGCATCCACGACAAGCAGAATCCCTTTCTTAAAAAAGGGATCTGTCAGCTCATTGGCCTTTTCCTCGAGCACCAGGAGGCCATCCTTTCTCGCCATCTGGGCAAATTCTACAATCGTGTCGATGACCTGCTCCGGCTGAAACTTATTGCCTGCCACGAGCTTCATCATGTGCTTGCCGATGTTTTTCAGCTTCGACAGCGGAAAGCTTGCGACTACTGCGCTTATCGCTCCGCCCACCACGATCAGAACACTCGGCATATCAATGAAATTGCCGATTTCTCCGCTTCCCAGGATTCCGTTTATGACCAGTGCCATACCGGCGATAATACCAATGATTGTTGTTGGATCCATGTTACGCCTCCACCTTCGTTCCCTTTCGTATTTCCTGGTTGTATCGCACAACCTTCTCGACGATCTCCTCCTGGCTCTCCTTGACGATATGGTAACGCCCATTCATCATGATGATTTTCGACTCGGGAATTGATTCGATGTATTCAATCTGCCCGGAGTTGACCCCGATGGGCTCTCCATTTAGCTTTGTTAAGATTACCACAGAAAACCCTCCTGCTGTCCGCGGGATAAGGGGCCGCGCGGTATGCGCGGCTCCCTTTTTTCCGCATATTTTGTCTTTCTTCACATGCTATTGATTATGAGAAAGATTACCGTTTCATGTTGACCAGCTCCTCGAGCATCTGGTCGGTAACGGTGATCATCTTTGTGTTGGCCTGATAGCCGCGCTGGCCCGTGATCATTAAGGAGATCTCATAGGCCAGGTCTACGTTGGACATTTCGAGGTAGTTGCTCATGATCTCACCGGTTGCGGTATTAGAGGTAGTCAGGTACACTTCACCGGCGTTGTCTCCCGCTGTAAATAAGTAACCATTATCCTGCTCAAGACCATTCGGGTTTTCTACCAAAACAACCGCAAGCTGTCCAATCGTACGCGGCACCTTATCCCTGTCTACTCCTACGATTGTTCCATCTTTTCCAACCGTGTAGGTAGTCATCCTGAAACATTCTGCATCTTTATCTGTGGAATATTCAGCCGACTTGGTGGCATCTGCATCATCCACTATCGGGATTCTAAGCGGCACTAACTCATCATAGATAATCGGCATATTGTCCGTCCCTTGTTCTTTATCCGGATCATATTCATGATTATAGGTATAACCATATACATAATTACCATTCGCATCTACAAGGAAGCCATTGCTGTCCACTGTGAATATGCCAACTCTTGAAAGCGTCAGGCTGGTATCACCAATCGGGAGCGTCTTCCCTTTATAGAGCCCATCTTCCTCGTCAGGGTCTTCTATTGCAATTTTTCCTTCTTCTACTTTTACTGAACCATCACCATCTTTCTGGAAAGGTCCTACAATAAAGAATGCCGGTCCGTTAATCATACAATCCAGGGAGTTTCCCGTGTATTGGCCGCTTCCTACCGAAAAATTCGAGCTGATGGAACCAACACCGGAACCATAACCAATCTGAGATGCATTTACACCGCCTGTACTTCCTGCCATTATCTTTCCGGAAGAACTCGTAACCATATTTGTATATAAAGAGTCTTGGAAGTTGGCTGTCCTTGCCTTATAGCCCCAAGTATTGATATTCGCAATATTATTACTGATAACATCCATTCTTGTCTGATGTGTGCGCAGGCCGGCTACGGCTGCGTTCATTGATTTGACCATATTCTTTTTTTCCTTTCTTTCTTCGGCGCGCGGGTTTTGGGCCTTTCGTCATTCGGGCGAAAGGCAAAGCCCCCACATGTGGTCCGGCTAAATCAGAACCGCGCTGTCAATATTGGTAAAAATATTTTCTTTCATTTCTGTTCCGGTCATCGTCGTGATCACCGTATTGTTTGGTACGTTGACAATAAATGCCTCCGTCGGGGCAATTACTGCTATGTCTCTCGAACCTTTGGCTCTCGCCTTCTCCACAGCATCATTTAGCTGTTTAAGAAGCCCCGGTGTCATCTCGACACCTCTGGACGCCATACGCTGCTCCGCGTGTCTCGAAAAGCGGACCGTCCTTTTTTCCGCCTCTGTCTGGAGTGCTTTGGCAAACTCTGACGTACCTGTATTTTTCTGCGGCTGCCCGAGCTGATGGGCAAGCTTTAATTCCGATAGATTTGTAAGCTTTGATACATCCATGTTTTCAACGCTTCCTTTCTGTCCGCCGGACTTTTACACCTTCGGGGTATCGTTTCCTCCATCCGACGGGCCGCTTTCTCCACCTTCTCCGCCTTCGCCTGTGTTGTCATCCTTATCTGCAGGCTCCTCGGCAACCTCTCCGATCGACATGAGCTGCGACAGCAGATAATTCTTTCCGTTTACACAAACCCAGGGTGTCGTTCCGAGCTGCACTCCTGTCACAACGCCGTTGGTTTTCTCACCCGTGTATTTCCCGTCGTCGTCTACCTCTGCGATTGTAACCTCTTTTCCCATCATGGACGCCGCATAGGCCGTCAGATTGCTGATAGAAAGGTCATTAATCGTTGATGACATGTTATCCATGGCCGTCATCATCATACCCTGCACCATCGAGGCCATCATGTCACTCGTGTCCGCTGGGTTCTGCGGATCCTGATACTGAAACTGCGCCGCAATCAGCTTGTAGAAATCCGAGATGGACATCGCCTTTGACGAAGCCGATACGGGCTGTCTCTCATACTGGACATCTTTTCTCTCATAATCGCCTTCTGCTCCGTCCGTTGCTGAGGAAGACGCTTTGTTCTTTTGCTGGGCCGCCTTCATGAGTGTCTGTGAAAGCAGCTCATTATTCGAACCCAATCCTCCTATATCCGGCATACTGTTTCCCTCCTTCTTTTAGATTAATCCAAGCCGAAGCTGCTGTAAGAAATCCGCGTTTTCGGCCTCCTCACGTTTTTTCTGATTCCCGGATCGGTTTCCCTGTTCCTGGCCCCCGTTCTGACTGCGGCCTTCCTGATAGAATCTGGACTGTTCCCTTTCTCCATCCACCTGAACCTCAGTACGGGTTCCAAGCCGGTCCTCTAAAACCTGCCCCAATTCCTGTGCCTTCTCTGACATCGCCCGCATTGCCCTCTGATCCGAGCAGATTACGGAAATCATCGTCCTTCCTGCCTCATGTGCAACACGTATTGTCAGGTTTCCAAGTGAGCGCGGGGAAAGACTGATTTCAATCGCTTCCTTTCCCTGTATGATCTGGTGTGCGATCTGGTTCTTTAAGACTTCCGCATACTCCAGATTCATCTCGCCGGTCTCTGTTACATGGTCCGAAGCCCCGATTTCGGCATCGTACGATACCTCCTGTCTGGCCGCCGCCGTGTGCACGGCTGTTTCCTCCTGCGTAAACAGATTCGTCTCTTTTACTTCTGTTTCCTCTCCATCGTTTCGCCTGGTCTCTCCGACCTTCTTTGCAGATCCTTGTGTCTTTTGCTGTTCCGAAAACTCAAATGCCTCCGTCTCAGATTCCTCTGCTTTTATGACGGTCTGTCCGGCTTCTGCGGTCTCCGGCTGCTTAAGTGTCTCTGCACCCTGCATCTTTGGCTCTGCCTCTGTACGCTGCGGTTTCACCTCTGTCTGAACCAGCATCACCTCTGCGGCTTCGGTCTCCGGCAAAATAGCAGTCTCCGGCATATCCGGCACTGCGGTCTCCGGCACCGGCATTTCTATGC
Source organism: Lachnospiraceae bacterium (assembly GCA_022792295.1). GTDB lineage: Bacteria > Bacillota > Clostridia > Lachnospirales > Lachnospiraceae > CANQGL01. The sequence continues at coordinate 47,342 of JAAWAR010000054.1, read as the reverse complement.
CTGCCGTCTCCGGCGTCTGCAGCCCGCTGACAGGCGCCTGCACCGTCTGTCCTTCGGCCCCGATCTCTCCAAAGAGTTCACCCAGGAAATCTGTTTGTGCCTCTGTCTCCACCCCGGCTTCTGCCGTGTTTTCTGTACGGACGATCCGGCCCTGAAGTGCGGTCTCAGCCGTATCCGTCTGCTCCGTTCTTCCGGTCGCTTTTATACTGTCATCTGCCGCCGGTTTCTTTTCCGTATTCTCCGGCTTTGAATCCTGCGTCTGTGAAGTACTCTGATTGGCCGCGTGAGCGTCCATTAAAGCCTGACCGAATCCCAAGAGATCATCCTGGGCGGATTTCTGCCCTTTTTTTGACTGCTTCGCCTTCACGCCGCTAATTAACTGCATGGAGACTGACATCTGGTTTGCCATCTGCATTCCCTCCTTTCTTTGAAATATTGTGTCATCTATAGCAAGCCGCAAAACTGCGGCGCACTATCCAATTCTTACTTTGCAACAGACAGCTCATGGTTGACAAATTCCTCGACGAGCTGCTCCTGCTCCTTGGCCTCAAGTTTACGATATTCTTCCAGCTTTCTTACCTTCAGCTTATCAATGGAGGCCGTCTCCTTCTTTGCCTCAATTAATTCCTGGCGTTTCGTCTCCTCCTGCTTCTTCAGCCTTAAAAGTACGCCTCTCTCTTTGGCAAGCTCTGCAGTCAAATAGCCGATATAGCCTTCGTGGCTGTTAAGCTCCAGCGGACTGCAGCCCTTCCGCTTTATCTCATCCAGCTTTCTCCTCGTCTCGGTCTCCTCCGCTTCCAGCTCGCGAATCTTTTGCTCCTGCTGGTTTACCTGCTGCAGAATCGCCGCATGTTCATTGCGAATGCTGTTCTCTAACTGTTGTTTATAACTCAGCACTTTATCCAGTGAAAAGGAAAATTTCTTCATTTCAATTTCTTTCTCCTTACGTCGGTCAGCCGTCCAGAATCGCCCTCATCTGATTGACGATGTCTTCATAATCGAAGGATTCCTCCACCGCCTGCATCAAAAAGCTGTTGATCGCGTCGATCTTAGAGATCGCAAAATCCAGCTTTTTATTGGTGCCCGCCTTATAGGCGCCGATGGAAATCAAATCCTCATTTTGTGAATAAAGGCTGAACAAATCCCGCATCCGGCCCGCCAGATCCTTGTGCTCCTTCGAAACAATAGAAGACATCAATCTGGAGATACTCGCATTAATGTCAATAGCCGGAAAGTGATTGGAGTTTGCCAGTTTTCTCGTCAGGACGATATGGCCGTCCAAAATGCCGCGGACTGTATCTGCGATCGGCTCGTTGGTATCGTCGCCCTCTACCAGGACGGTGTAGACACCGGTGATCGAGCCGCTGCCGAAATTTCCGCTGCGCTCTAAGAGCTTGGGAAACTCCGCATAGATAGAAGGGGTATAACCTCTCGCGATCGGCGGTTCACCGGTGGCCAAGCCAATCTCCCTTTGTGCCATCGCAAAACGGGTGAGAGAGTCCATCATCAAAAGGACATCCTTCCCTTGATCTTTGAAGTACTCAGCGATTGTGGTCGCCACCATCGGGCATTTCATGCGCAGCATCGCAGGCTGATCGGAAGTCGCCACAACAAGTACGGACCGTTTCATGCCCTCAGGCCCCAGGTCTCTCTCGACAAATTCCAAAACTTCCCTGCCGCGCTCGCCCACAAGGGCAATCACGTTGATATCCGCCTTGACGTTCCGTGCAATCATGCCGAGCAGTGTACTTTTCCCGACACCGCTGCCTGCAAATATTCCGATACGCTGGCCCTTGCCAATCGTGTTCAGTCCGTCAATCGCTTTGATCCCGAAATCCAGTGTATCCCGAATCGGGGGGCGTTCCAGCGGATTGATATTTGGACTCTCTACATAGTAATATTTGCCCGAGGTGAATTCCCCTTTATTGTCAATGGGCCTCCCCATTGCGTCAATGATTCGGCCGCGGAGAAACTCTCCTACCGGAATCTTCAAACGCTTTCTCGTGTTCCGCACATAGCTCCCGGAGCCAATGCCGTTCATGTTTGCATAGGCCATAAGCTGGACTCTGTCCTCTTTAAAGCCCACAACCTCGGCTGGTATCTCCCGCTTCTGCTGTTCGTTGTAGATGAGAACAATGTCGCCGATGCTCGTATTGCTGCTCGACGCCTCGATCGCCATGCCGGTGATGTTTTCGATCTTTCCGATATAGCTGACCGTCTCTGCCTTCAAAATAATCTCCGGCAACACTTCCAGCATGACCCTTCCTCCCTTCCCAAATAACAACCACTGCGGCCCACTTATCTATGCATATTCATCACAGCCTGGCATTATTCATAATTTCACGAATATTTTCAAGCTGCGTGTTGACGCTTATGTCGATGATCTCCTCCGGCCGCTCTACAATACAGACGCCCGGCTCCAGCTCCTCCATCATGACAATCTTGACGTTGTCAGAAAGCCTCGCCAACTCACACAAAAACTTCTGATCCGCACGAATGTCGGTCCCTGCACTCTCCTGTGCGCCAATGTAAATCTTAGCCCAGGCGCTTTTTTTTAGGCGCTCCGTTGCCGCCAGAATCATCCGCTCAATCACACGGGTATTCGAGCGAAGACTCGTACGAACAATCTTTTCTCCGATAGCAAGCGCGATCTCTTTTAAGTTGTCCATATATTTTTCCAGAAGTTTTGCCTTCTCGGTCTGGACATCCTCTATGTAGTCGCCTACCTGCCGTTCGAGTTCGGCCACGCGTTTCGTATAGATGCTGCAGCCTTCCTCGTATCCGGCCTCGAACCCGGCCTGGTAACCGGTATCCTGGCCCTCGGCCCGGCCTTCCTCGTAAGCATCCTTGCGGATGGCATCCGCATCCGCTCGTGCCGTTTCCAAAATTTCTTCAGCTTCGGCGCGAGCCGCCTCGATCATCTCCTGCGCTTTTAAACGGCTTTCCTCCAGGATCTTGGCGGCAGGATCCTCCTCCGGTTCAGTCTCCTTCACCAGATGCGGTTTTCTCTTGATTTCCAGTTCGGGAAACTCGAATCTGTCAGGATCCATCTGTCCCCCGCTCCTCACCGCCTTATACAATAATATCATCCTTTCCGCCGCGGCTGATTACGATCTCGCCCTGTTCCTCAAGCTTTCTGATGATGGCAACAATGCGGGACTGCGCCTCCTCGACGTCAGTCAGCCTTACGTTGACTGTAATCTCCAGATCAGACTTAACCGATTCCACCATACGGCTGGACATGTTGGAATAGAATGCACGCAGAATCTCCTCGTTTGCACCTTTAAGAGCATATACGATGTCACGCATATCGCAGTCGCGGACAAAACGCTGGATCGAGCGATTGTCCATGGTAAGGATATCCTCGAAAACAAACATTTTCTTGCGGATGGTATCGGCCAGTTCGGGATCGTCCTTTGCCATCTCGTCAAAGATGAAACGTTCGTTGCTGCGGTCCATGTTGTTCATGACATCCGCAATGTAATCAATTCCGCCAATACTTGCGAAGTCGGTAGTCAGGATCGTATCGAACCGGCTTCTAAGTTGCTGTTCGACCGCCTTAATCGCTTCCGGAGAAGCACTTTCCATCTTGGCGATGTTCTTGACAACCTGGATTCGTTTCTTTTCCGGCAGCTCCGCAATCAGCGAGGCAGCTTTATCTGCATCCATGTAAGAGAGTACCAGCGCAATCGTCTGGGGCCTCTCATGCTGAAGAATGGAGAACAGGTTTTTTGTATCCGCCTTTTCGAGGAAATCGAAGGAGCGGTTTTTTAAATATTTGGATACCTTATTTAATAATTCATCGGCCGTAGACTCGCCGTAGGCTTTCTCAAGAACTGCGCGGGCATACTCAATGCCGCCGTCCGTCACAACCTTCTGCGTCAAACAGGTCTTGTAGAAATCATCGAGCACCTGTTCTGTCTCCTCAGCCTCAATGCGGCCAAGCTTCGCAACCTCAAGTGTGAGCTTTTCAACCTCCTCAGCCGTCAGATAACGGTATAGCTTGGAGGCATTATCCGTCCCCAGCGCGACGATGACCGCCGCAGCCTTCTGTTCCGGCGGAAGATTGCTGACAGGTCTCTCTGCTGCTTCAGCCATTATCATCACCTCCATGCAGCCAGCTTCTCAGCATCTGAGCAGAGATTTCCGGATTGTTTTCTGCAAACTCACGGACAGCCTCTCTGAGCTCTCTGCTTCTCTCATTCTTGATGTTCAGAATATCATTCTTCGCCGCAAGGCTTTCCTGTTCGGCTGCAAGAGCTGCATTCATGGCTTCTTGCTCAGCCGCAAGTTTGGCTGCCTCGGCCGCCTCGGCTGCAAGCCGTTTCTTCTTCTTGGCCCGCTTCTTGAGTACAATAATCAGGACAACCAGAAGAATCAGCAGCAATACGGCCGCCGCAATGATAAACGGAAGATAGCTGCGAAGGACCACAAGGACCTCCGTGTCAACCTCTTTCACTGGTTCTTCCTCTGTAGGCTCCGTCCAGAACGGAGCATTGACAACAGAGATCTTGGTCTCCCAGTCCTCCGCAGCAATGCCCGCCGCATTTCCAACCAAGCCCAGAAGCCGGTTTGTCGTTAAGCCCTCTGGCATCCCCGTCGAGTTGACCGAAACCGAAACCGTCACATCCTGAATCATGCCCGGTGCGATCTCGCCCTGCTCTTTAATCTGGTTTACCAGATAATCCCTCGCTCCGCTCAGGGCATAGTAACCGTTATTCACCTCTGTGGCATTCGCCGTATACTGAGGAATCTCAGAGTTTGTCTCTGTCCCCACGATTCCGCTTGCCGCAACCCCGTCTCCGGAGGCCTCACGGCTCCACTCCTCGTTGGAGATGATCCCCATCTTATCCTCTGCGTCTATCTTATCCGGTGTTGAGTATGTAATGCTCTCACGGAGCAGCTTTTCCATATTGACCTGACATTTGGCAGCTACCCGGACATTTCCCGGCCCAAAAAACGGTTCAAGTACATAGGCAACTTTTCTCGAAATCTGATTTTCGATGATTCCGGCGATTTCTCCGGCCACATCGCCCGAGGTTTCACTCTCATTTTCGGAGAGAATCTCAATCCCATAGCCATCAAAGACTGCCACGTCCTCCATCTGCATGCCCGGAACACCGCCCGCTACCAGACGTCTTATCCCGTCTGCCTGCGCCGCCGAAAGTTCTTTGTCCTCCTGCATGATAACCGTGACTGAAGCGCTGCCTTTTGTGGCGGAATCATCAAGCACATATTTCTGTGTATCAGGAAGGGCAATGATAACCTTTGCATCCTGTACACCGTCAAAAAGCCGGATTGTGGCACTGATATAGTTCTGCAGCTGATACAGCTTATAAGTCTGCTTTTCCATATCGGTAGTCATACCGCCGGCATTGTTTATAAAAATATCGTATGTAAATCCACTTTTGGGATAGCCCTCCTGGGCCAGTTTTGCCCGTGTGGAATCAACCACGCCCTCGGGGACCATGATCGCATCCCCGGTCGAAGTGTATTCCACGCCCAAATCCTGAAGTTTTCCCAGGATTTCCGTCGTTTCATCGGCAGTAATTCCCGTAAACAGCGTCACATAATCCTTATGATTCAGGAGTGTGGCAATCACAACTGCCCCGATTAGTACCGCAGCAGCCCCTGCTCCAATCAGGATTTTGACTTTTTTTGTGAATTTCCCCCAAAAATCCTTAATTCGTTTCAGCACGTCTTTCATTATCAAAACAGTCCAATCCTAGTTATTATCCGATCTTTCGCAGATTAAACGCATTGAAAACCCAGTCAGGCGAGAATATACAAAGCTTTCTACCCTCTCCTCCCTGAGTTTTCAGATAGGTTGCAGAATAAGCCGCGGAACGAAGCAGTCAAATACAACTATGTATCAAAGTGAAGTACGCATCAGCTCTGTGTAAGCCTCCAGCGCTTTATTCCTTAACTGCACCAGCAGATCAACCGAGAGCTGCGCCTTTGCGGCGGCAATCGGAACCGTGTGGGCATCATCAATCTGCCCCGTCACCAGCATATACTGCTTATCTTCCAAATCCGCCTGTGTATTACGTACGTTCTGAATGGCATTCTGAAATATATCCTGAAACAGAGAATGCGTAACTTCTCCGAGACTGTCCTTTTTATCCTTCCCAACAGCCTCAATCCCCGGCCTTCCAAACACCATCGGCTGGATTGGCGTGATAAATTGTGAATCCATGTTTTTTATCTCCCTTTATATTCCTTTTGCTAAACGTCAGCCTTTGATAACCGAAGACAAGCGCGAAATGTCGCTGTTGATTGCAGACACCACATACTGATACTGCAGTGCCGCCCGGGTCAGTTCCACGGTCTCCGTATCAGGCACTACGTTGTTTCCATCCATGCGGGCTGTCTCCGTCTCGGACACCTTTACTTCCCATCTGGCGTTCTTTGCGGCCTTATAGGTCTCTGCCCGATTCCCCGACGCCGCCCGAAGCTTCGCATTGAACATATCCTCAAACTTCACATACTTCGCCTTATAGCCTGGCGTATCCACATTGGCAAGGTTGGCGGCCGTAACAGCCTCCTTCTGCCACAGATAATCAAGGGAACGCCCCAATACAGCAAAACTGTTGCCGAAAAGTCTCTCCATCGTTTTTCCTTCCTTATCCTTTTATGGACTGATTCTTGTGCCGATATTCTGCTTTTCGCACGCTGTCGCGTGAATCTGACAGACTCAAAAATCGTCCCCACAAAACATCTTCCTTATCATGATAAATAATACCTCTTTATGGTCAGATTGTCAACCTTTTATCCAGGCTTTTTAACAAACTATTCCTGGGAAATACACCCATATTTTCTTGAGTCTTCCAAAATGCGACTGTCCTCTCCCATCTGTTTTGGCATGCTGCCCATCCCCTCCTTTCGACAGAAATCCTTATTTTTTACAGAAAATTTTTTCTCACGGTCCGTTTCGAAATATAGCATCCATTCGCTTTTTATCAAACATGTTATTATACTGCAGGATCTCAAATTCATAGAACATTGTATATTCCGGCTGTTCCCGCCAGGTTGACCAGTCAATCAGGATTCCGTCATTTCGCTCATATCCGTAAAAATGTACGACCGGCGCCGCCTGATACATTTCACTCAGAAAATAGAAATAATCCGTAAGTTCAATATTGGCCCGCTGCAGAGCCGCCCCGGCCAGATACTGTGCACTCATGCTGACGTTTTCCATGCTCTCACTCGGATAGTTAGTCCAGATCAAAAACGGAGTGATGTGGCGGCGGATCAGATCCTGATATTCTTTTTCTACAAGCGGTGCGCCATAGAGCGTTTCGTAAAGCGATTCCTCCACGGCGGGCTGATGATCTCCGAACAAAACAATCATCGTCGGTTCCTCAATCTGGCTGTAATATTCCAGAAGATACTGAAGCGCCGCATCCGATTCCCGGATCAGTGACAAATATTGTTCTGTCTTCGGCATATCGGAAAGCTCTTTCAAATGCACCGTGGCTTCCCAGCCCTCCTCATACCCTCCGTGATTCTGCATGGTCACATCAAAAACGAAAAGCGGCTCTCCTGCCTCCTTGGATTTTGTCAGGCTGATAATCTTGTCATAATCGCCCCGATCTCCTACGAGTCCGCGGACAATATACGGATTCTCAAACGACTCGATCCCATAAAATTCATCGAAGCCCAGCGCACCGTATGCCTCTGCCCGGTTCCAGTTGGTTTTCTGATTCGGATGCATAGCCACAGTGCGGTATCCTTTATCCTTTAAAATTGACACGATTGAATAGGAGGGCTTGCGCATGTAGAGCTGAAACGGTACTGAGCCCTCAGGCGCGAACGTCAGGGAATTTCCGGTCAGGAATTCAAATTCCGAATTGCAGGTCATAGAACCGAATACCGGCACATAGAGATCCCCCTTGATACAATTTTCCGTAAGCGATTCATAATAGGAAAGAAAAGGGACGTCGGTTTCAAACGGCGCAATCACGCGCAGATCGGCAAAGCTCTCATTCATGATACAGATCACATTGGTCGGAACCACATTCCCCGCATCACGAAACGGAAGAACAATGTCTTCCTTTCGCTCCTCAATTTCCCTTTGGATACGCTCCACCTCGCTGACAGAGTAGCCTTCCGGCGGTTTTACGGCCAGATAGGCAAAGACCCGCAGCGTTGAGACCAGGCAGCCGTTCTTTTCATAGGAAGCTAACGGTTCCCACATGCTGATGGAAATATTGCATTTTGTAATGCCGATCTGATAAAAGACAGCAAGGGCCGCACAAAAACTAAAGGCGGAGCCGGCCGCCGCATATATATGCTGCTTTTTTGTACGGAGCCGAAAGGGAAACAGCCAGATGAGACCGGTCCACAAAGCGATCACCAGGACACCCGCCGCCATATGCCTTGTAAAGGTATATTGATAATTTCCCGCTACGGTCGCCGCTGTTCTCACAGCCAGCACATCCCACAGCATAATTGGACGGCTGCGGAATTCTACTACAAAATATTCTGCCAGCGCCCAAAACGTGAAAAAAACGTTGAGAAGCGTATAACTGATGCGAACGGAGTTTGTCAGTGAAAATACCGTGAGATACAAGAGCATGAAAAATAAAAGGTTCCACAGCAGATAAATCCCTTGGACCGAAAACAGGTTTCCTGTAATCCACTCAAATACTGCATACATCAAAAGCGGGGAGAGAAGAAGTATCGCCGCCGCGAGCCCTCTCCTCTCCCTTAGCCGCCCAAGCCATGATTCGTTTGTATATTCCATTCGTTTCCATCCCGTCGTATTTTTTACATTTTTCTTAATTTTTTAATCATATCATAGTATATGCAAAATGTCACGAAAAACACAAAAAATTCATATTTCTACAGCCTTGCCGTTTCCCACACCCGCCTCAGCTGATCCAGAAAACCCGCCTCATCCACCTTCTCGGCTGCTATTACGGTCACACGGCCAAGCTCCTCGCCGTTTAGTCGGTATATCAGATACCCCAGGACATCGCCTTGTGCGATCGGTGCCGTTGCCTCCCCGGAAAGCTCCAGTGTCTTTTCGATTGCACTAAAGTCTTCTCCGGAAAGCCCCAGATAGGAGAAACTGTCCCGGTATTCAGCTTTTGCCGTTTCTTTGATTCCGTTTCGAACCGCGATTTCCGGGAGCTTCGGCATATCGTCATCCCGATACAGCCTGCAGTTTGCATACCCGTAATTAAGCAGTGTCACCGCGTCGTTAAACCGGGTTTTATAGTCCGGTGCCGCCATAATAGCGGCGATCAGCTCTACCCCATCCTTTCTTGCCGTCGCGGAAAGGCAGTATTTTGCAATGCTTGTGGATCCGGTCTTCAAGCCGGTGACTTCAAAATTAGTCGCCATTTTTAAAAGCTTGTTGGTATTGGAAAGACCAAATTCTTTTGTCCCCTGTTTCGTCACATGTGTGATATTTTCCATCCAGATTGTCGAATAATTGGAAATCTGCGGATACTTAGTGATCAATTCCCTGGACATCAGGGCAATATCCCTCGCTGTGGTCACATGCTTCGGAGAATCTGTCAGGCCGCAGCAATCAATAAAGTTTGTATGTGTCATGCCAAGGCCCGCGGCGCGCTCATTCATCATCTGCACAAAGCTGCCTTCGTCGCCGCCTATGTACTCTGCCATCGCCACGGATGCGTCATTCCCCGAGGCGATCACAATGCATTTAATTAACGTCTCAACGGTCTGTACTTCCCCTTCCTCCAAAAAAACCTGTGAACCGCCCATGGATTTTGCATAAGCGCTTGTGACGACCTCGTCTGACAGCTTGATCTTCCCGCTCTGCAGCGCGTCAAAAATCAGAATCAATGTCATGATCTTTGTCACACTGGCCGGGTTCCTTGGTTCGTCCGCATTCTTTTCATAGATCACCGTCCCCGTGGACGCTTCCATGAGAAGGGCCGACGGAGCGCCGATCTCCGGTCCCTGCCTGGCCGTCTCTGCCAACGCACAGACCGGCGCATGAACAGACAGCATCACTGCCGCCAAAACTCCTGCCAGTATCCGTTTTCCTCTCTCCCTCACGTCTTCACCTTATCCTCTCTAAATCAATTACTTTCCTAATATAATATGGGCGAGCAGGAGTGTGTATACTTTATTCCAAATTTTTTACTTATGGACATGACATCTCCTCTGATGTATGGTATAATCTTAATAAAGATTATATTTGTGCTGATTTGCGTTCCCGCGCAGGAAAAACACACTCCAGGGCAAATCGTGCATATCCCACCAGGAGGAATGGCAGGGCATGCTGGCATCTCGGCAGGGATTACACTTGTGCCGATTTATGTTCTCATGCAGGGAGAATACACTGCGGGGCAAATTATGCACATCCCATAGAGAGGCCGCAGGGCATACTATCATTTTAGAAAAGATGCGATATACAAGGGAGAGATGACAAAATTGCTGTACGATGAAGAAACCGAAAGAAGACATACCTATCTGGAACGCCGTAGAAAGCAACGCAAACGTCAGCGAACGATCCACATCGTTATACTGGTTATCTTGCTTATCCTTTTCATATTCTCTGCCACGGCCTTCGCGGTCGCATTGTACGACCGTATGAAGGAGACAAAGGAAGCCAGTTCCCCGTCTCCCGAGCCATCCAGCCAGGAGACCGAGACGCTTCAGGCGGAAACCGAGACCACCGGTGACGAGACGGCGAACGAGCTTGAACGTCTTTTATCAGAAGCCGAATTTCTGGCCGCCGGTTATGATTACGACCGCGCCATTGAGCTTCTTCGTTCCCGTCCCGAATTTGCAGACGAACAGGCCGTTCTCGACGCCTGTGCTTCCTATGAGGAGATAAAGGCTACGCTGGTCCCGGCCAACATCAGCGAAGTCACGCATATTTTCTTCCACTCTCTCATCATGGATAATAAAAAGGCGTTTGACGGGGACTCGGATGAGCCCGGCTACAATCAGGTCATGACGACCAAAAGTGAATTTATGAAGATTCTCGAGGAGATGCATGCACGCGGCTATGTACTCGTACGGCTCCATGATATGGCCTATGAGACAACGGACGAGCAGGGAAGAACCGTTATGAAAAAGGGCAGCATTATGCTGCCGCCCGGCAAAAAGCCGTTTGTCATGTCACAGGATGACGTCTGCTACTATGACTATATGAAAGGCGACGGCTTTGCCACGCGGATGATCGTCGGCGAGGATGGCAAACCCACCTGCGAGATGGAACTCGACGACGGAACCGTATCCGTTGGCTCCTATGACCTGGTTCCGCTTCTGGAAGATTTTATCATGGAACATCCGGACTTCTCCTATCGGGGCGCCAGAGCGGTTATCGCTTTCACGGGCTACCAGGGAATCCTCGGTTATCGGACCGACCCGGATTACCAGGATAAGAATCCCAATATTGAACAGGACAAAGAGGAGGTAAAAAAAGTCGTACAGGCCCTGCGCGACAACGGCTGGGAGCTGGCCTCCCATACCTATGGGCATATGCGTCTGTCCACGCGTTCGCTCGAGGATATAAAAACGGATACCGGAAAATGGGATGCATACATCACACCGCTTCTTGGAGAAGTGGACATCCTTCTCTACCCGTTTGGCGCAGATATAGGCGACTGGCATGACTACACTCGTGAAAATAAAAAGTTCGCATTCTTATATGACCACGGTTTCCGCTATTTCTGCAATGTGGATGCCGCTCCCTACTGGGTACAGGCCCGAGACAGCTACCTGCGGCAGGGACGGCGCAATCTTGACGGCGTTCGTATGTATTACGACCTGCCGGAGACCAACCCCACAAAGGATCATTTAAGCGATCTGTTCGATGTGACAAAGATATTTGACCGCGAGCGGCCGACCCCGGTCCCTCCCATGTGACAGAACATACAAACAATTAAAAGACACCGGCTGAGCTTTTGTTTTCTGCCGGTGTCTTTTTGTGCGGCGCACAGAAAAGAGCCATATTTTTTCTTTGCTCCGATGCCATGTTCTTGCAAATCGGTGCAGAACTTGCTAATATACTTTTAATGGGAATACAAAGGAGGCCTTTTTACAAATGAAACAGCCGGAAAAAAATTCTTCTGTCTTTTATGGTACCTGGGTCCTTGCCGCGATCTGGCTAGTCTATTTTTTTACCACAACACCGATCAGCTATGGGACCAGTGTGATTTCCACCAAAATCGTCCTGGAATACGGCTGGAATGAGGGAATTATCGGACTTGCTTCCAGTATGAATTATCTGCTTATCGTCCTAACGAGTATCCCCGGCGGTGTCCTCGAACAGAAAAAAGGCTATCGCTTTACGATTATCCTGGGTGCCGCCGTCGGTACACTGGCCTTTCTTTTTTTGTCCCTGTTTTATTCCGATCCGGTTTTATATGTAGCCATGTTCGGCGCTGCCGGAATCTGCGCGGCGCTCTGCGGCCTGACCTCCGGACCCAGCCTGATCAATGAATGGTATGCACGAAACAAAGCGCTGCCGATGGCGATCCTCATGACGGCCGGTTCCGTAGGCGGCTTTTTAATGCCTCTTGTCGCTCAGGCAGTCTCCGACGTCAGTATACAGGCCTGTTTCCTTCTCTACATGGGGATGGTCGGCTCCTGCATCCTTCTTGCCCTATTCGTGATCCGCGACCATCCGCAGGATGTGGGGGAAATCCGGGACGGACGCCGCTGGACGGCAGCCCATCCTGTTAAAGAGACCGCTTCCACACAGACAAACAGCCGCTCCAAAACACCTTCCGAGTGCTGCCGTTCCCGGACCTTTCTGCTGTTTTCCCTTCAGCTCATCACCTCACGTGCGATCGGCATCGGGATTAACAGCTATGTCGTCCTCTATGCGATTCAAAATGGTGTTTCCCCCATGCGGGCTGCCTTTCTTTTGACCGTTTACAACATTTTTAACTGTTTTGGGCGGCTGCTGTCCGGCTTTTCCGACCGGCTTCCGGTTTCCACACGCTCGCTGAACCTTATCTGTTTCTTTCTGCAGGCCGCCGGGGCCGTTCTTTTATCGCTTGTACCCGGCTTCGTACCGTTTGCGGTCTCCTGTGCCATTGCGGGTTTTGGCTTTGGCATTTACTGCACGCTCTGGCCGCTCCTTATCGTCTCCCTGTTTGGGAGTGAAAATTTCACAGTCTTGAACGGGACCTGCAATACCGTAGGGTGCATCGGCAGTGCGGCCTCCCCTACCGTTGTCTATCTGATTGCCTCGGCACTTGGCGGCTACTCCGTTGCCTTCCTCACACTCGGCCTCCTCGGGCTTTTATGTATCATCACAGTCCCGGCCATGAAGTAAGCGCGTTTCCTGCGGGAGCATTCAGAATTCGATTCTGATCCGCTCCCTTTCTTTTGCCGAAGGAAACGCCAAAGCCCCGGCCGATCTCCCCGGTGATTACAGGCTATGTAGTCGGAGCAAGCCTCAGTCCTCCCACCCCCTAAAGAAACACAGCCTCAAAATAACCGGCTCGGCTAACTTCTCTGAAACTGCCTGCGGATATACGCCAAGGCTGCCGTCCATGTCCTCATACTCCTCGACATACGGTTTTAATCCTTATCAAAAATCTGTCTGACTCTGCCTGCAGACAACTGTACCGACACATTTATATCCGGCGAAGCTGCGCAGGATTTTTTTATCGGCAAGGCCAAAAAGAGAGGCGATGCGGCGGTCTTCGCTCCTCTGTGGTCCGTTCTAAATGTGTGCCACTGGCACCCGGCACCTCTGACCGACGACACATCAGTCCGCTGGCATAGGCAGGCAGGTTTGTTTGCATATAAATGCGTCCGTACACCAAAACCGCTCCTCTGCTGCAAGAAAACACTGCACCATGCGCTAACGGCAGTTTTTTCTGCCTTAAATAAGCAGCAACATTTTTGCCCAAAAAAGAGTCCGCTTGTTTTGCGGACTCCTCCATGTGATCTTTCTATGCATTCCTGCTTCTTTCAAGCAAACACCTTCCTGCCTCTGCAGTTTGCGATTTTCATGTCCTCCCGATATTTCGCGACGGTCCTCCTCGGAATCTCCATACCCTGCTCCTTCAAAAGCGCTGCAATCTTCTCATCGCTGTAGGGCTTTTCTTTATTTTCTTTGTCGATGATTGTCCGGATTTGCTGCTTGATCTGGACCACCGCCGTCTCCTCCTGGCCCACAGTCCCCTTTTGAAAAAAATAGCCCAGAGGATACACGCCCCAGCAGCACTGCAGGTATTTATCACGAACCGCACGGCTGACCGTTGATTCATGGCACTTCATGCGCTCCGCCGCATCCACAAGCCGGAAGGGCCTTAAACCGCCGCCGGTCATAAAAAACTCACGCTGCACATCCACAATGCATTCTGCAAGCGACAAAAGGGTCGAACTTCTCCTTGTAATATGGCTCTGGATCTCCTCGGCCTGCCTGACCTTGGTCGAAAGATACTCCTTAACCTCGCTGCCGCAGTCAGATTTCATCATACGCAAGTACTCTTTATTCACATGGAGGACCGGACAGGCGTAATTGTTTAAAAGGATTTCCAGACGCCCTTTGAATTTCACGACTGTGACATCCGGAACAATGTATTTTAACAGCTCGCCGTTGTCAAAGCCCTGTGCCGGCCTCGGATTCAGACTTTTGATACGCGCGGCCGCCTCGGCGACCTCCTGAGGCGTCCGTTTTGTATATTTGGCGATCAAATGTAACTGATTACGGCTTAAAAGCTCCATATATTCAGAAACGATCTGCCTTTCCAGTTCTCCGCAGTCGGCTCGGCCTTCAAGCTGTTTTAGCAGACACTCCTGCACGGAGCCCGCACAGACACCTGCCGGCTCAAGGCTTCTCATAACCGCAAGGCCGTTTTTTGCTTCCTCAAGCGTCGTGTGGCATGCCGCCGAAACCTCGTTTGCTGTCCCCGTAAAAAAACCATTGGAATCCAGACATTCCAGCACAAATTCACAGACGCGCCGTTCTGCCTCCGGATATATTCTGCCAAGGAGCTGCAGATGCAAAAAGTCCTCCAGGGACTCCGACGTCCGCCCGGAAAGATTACCCGTGCCGAGGTTTTCGTCTGCGTCCTCCTGGTCGTACTGATAATAAGAACGGTTCTGTTCATCCAGGCTTGCCAGCCATTCAAGCTTTTTTAACCGCTCCTGTTCCTCGTCTGCCGGCTCCGCGTCAGCAAAATCAATCACCGGGTTTTCCAGCGCCGCTTCCTTTATAAAATCTGTCAGCTCCAATGAGCTCATCTGAAGAATGTTCACAGCCTGAAGCATCTTTTGAGACATAATTGCCTTCTGGTTCTGTTCCAGCCGAACTGCCATTTTTTCATCCCCTTTTCTTTCTGTTAATAGTATAACATACTTTTCCGGAAAGAAAATCCCTTATTTTGACAAGTTTCACGTAGGAATGATCTGTTTTTTTATCCCAAACCACTCATGTAACACATTATGATACAGTTTTACCGGCATAAAACGATCTTTGTACCTGCTTTTCGTTCAGCAATCGGCTGGCTGCAAGAAAATCTTTGCCATGCTATACCCGTTTACAAGCGTAAAAAATGTAGGCGTTTAATCCTTTTCTCCTCCATCTCTTATCGTTAATTTCTTAACAATCACTTCCTGTTTCTCTATCCATATGCTATACTACCTATCAAAACAAAAGGAGAAAGGTATTATGAACAACCGGAATCTGACGCTGCTCACGGATCTTTACGAGCTGACCATGATGCAGGGATACTTTTACGAAAAAGATGCCAACGAGACCGTTATCTTCGACGCCTTCTACCGCACCAATCCGGATGGCAACGGCTTCGCTATTGCCGCCGGCTTAGAGCAGGTCATTGAATATATCGAAAATCTGCATTTTGAAAAGGAGGATGTCGATTACCTCAGGACCACCGGCCTGTTCGGCGAAGACTTCCTCGAATATCTGTCCACTTTCCGCTTTACCGGGGACATTTACGCCATTCCTGAGGGAACAGTCGTATTCCCGCGTGAACCGCTTGTAAAGGTCATCGCACCCATTATGCAGGCGCAGCTTATCGAGACCGCTCTGTTAAACATCATCAACCACCAAAGCCTTATTGCCACCAAAGCTTCCCGGATTGTACATGCCGCCCGCGGGGACGGTGTCATGGAGTTCGGACTCCGCCGTGCACAGGGCCCTGACGCCGGTATTTACGGGGCCCGTGCCGCGATGATTGCCGGCTGCATTGGTACTTCCAACGTGCTTTGCGGCCAGATGTTCGATGTCCCCATAAAGGGGACGCATGCTCATAGCTGGATCATGAGTTTTCCGGATGAGCTGATTGCGTTCCGCACGTATGCAAAGCTCTATCCAAGCGCCTGCATCCTGCTCGTGGACACCTATGATACCTTAAAATCCGGTATTCCGCATGCGATCCAGGTCTTCCAGGAGATGCGCGATGCGGGTATCCCGCTTACGTTTTACGGCATCCGCTTAGACAGCGGTGACCTGGCCTATCTCTCCAAAGAGGCTAAAAAAATGCTTGATGCCGCAGGTTTTTCCGATGCGGTTATCTCCGCCTCCAACGACTTGGATGAGGCCCTGATTACAAGCCTGAAAAACCAGGGCGCAATGATCAACTCCTGGGGCGTCGGAACAAACCTCATTACCTCCAAGGATTCTCCGTCCTTCGGCGGCGTGTATAAGCTGGCCGCTATCATGGACAAAAGCAGCGGGAAATTTATCCCAAAGATCAAGCTCTCCGAGAATGAGGAAAAAATCACCAATCCGGGCGACAAGACCATCTACCGGATCTACAGCCGTGAGAGTCACAAGGTCATCGCAGACCTGATCTGCCTTGTGGGCGAAATCTACGATGAAAGCCATTCTCTGCTTTTATTCGATCCGGTTGCCACCTGGAAAAAGACTCTCCTGGCCCCCGGCACCTATACCATGCGGGAGCTTCCCGTCCAGGTCTTTAAAGAGGGCAAATGTGTCTACCGTTCTCCGAAGGTCATGGAGATCCGTGCATACAGACAGAAAGAGCTGAACACACTGTGGGAGGAGACAAAACGTCTCGTCAACCCCCATGAGGTACATGTAGACCTGTCCAACGAGCTGTGGCATATGAAGAAACAGCTTCTGGAATCCTGTCAGATCAAATAATGTAAGAGGTGATAACCAGATGAGCGCAACGGATATTGCAAAATCAGTAGATGTAAACTTAAATGAGATCCAAGAGCAGGCCGCCCTTGTGGCAAAAGAGCTTCTTGAAAACGCCGCTTTAAAACCCGGGGAGCTTCTCGTCGTCGGCTGCTCCTCAAGCGAGATCGCAGCTCATGCCATCGGCTGCTATTCCAGCAAGGAGATCGGGCAGGCCGTCTTTGAAGTCCTCCACTCCCTTACAAAGGAACACGGCCTTTACCTGGCTGCTCAGTGCTGCGAACATTTGAACCGCGCCCTGATCGTAGAGGAGGAGGCCGCCGCACGCTGGGGGCTCGAGCCGGTCAACGTAATGCCTCAGCTAAAGGCCGGAGGATCGTTCGCCACCGCCGCCTGGAACGGTTTTTCCTCTCCCTGTGCCGTCGAGCACATACGGGCTCACGCCGGCATCGACATCGGTGACACGCTGATCGGGATGCACCTTCGCCCTGTGGCTGTCCCGATCCGTACCAAACAGACGCAGATCGGCTCCGCCCACGTTGTCTGTGCCAGGACAAGGCTGAAATACATCGGCGGAGAACGAGCCGCTTATCAGAAATAACCCAAAGATTCCAAATAAGCCGCCAACCGTTATACAGGCTGGCGGCTTATTCATATGGAAATACAGGTTCTAACGCTCTGCGGCCTCCAGGACCCGTCTCTTTGCGTCTTCGCCAAAAATATCCCCAAATTCTTTTAGTGCGTTCTTACAAACGGTCTCTCCTTCAGCCCCCATACACGCTCCAAAAACCTGGCACGCGACCCGGTATAAATCCGAAGTATGAAAATCAAAATCTCTTACATACTTGATTCCGACCCGTTCCTGCAATTCCTTTACCCGGCGTGCCGAGTCTGCGTCCCTCTCATACCCCCAGTCAAAGCGGCACTGCTCGTCTCCCGCAGAGAGAAGGGAGCAGACCTCCAGCTTGGCTTCCGGCTGATAGGCGCTGTAAAGTGCCTTGTCAATCAGGCGGCAGTACGGTTTTCCGAATTCCAGAAGACCGTACTTTTTCCAGGATTCAACCCACTGGCATCGGCTCACGTACGTTACAAACCGGGACGTATTTTCCTCCATGCCGGTCTGCATCTGTCCCGGCTCCCCTCTCCACTCTTTAAAAATCGGATAGGTAAGCGCACTGGCCTCGACACTTTCAAGGGCTGCACAGGCCGCCATCCTTTTTCCGCGTTCCGTACCGTATTGTTCTGTGAAAGCTTCCAGATACTGTCTGCCCTGCCTGCCTTTTTTTAAGACAGCGCGGGCAAGCAGTGCATATAAAACCGCATGATGTTCAATCGTACATATGGACTGCATGGTTCCCCCCCCCCCCTCAGATTGTTTTCCTTTGGTTCTTTCTATGTTGCATAAGCTGCCTGATCGTTGGGAAGCACAGGGAAAAGACAGCAAGAAGAATGAAAAACAGAGAAATCGGCCTTCGAAAAAAAATCGTATAATCTCCGCTCGCCATGGCGACTCCTCTGCGCAGATTGCTCTCCGCGATGCCGCCTAACACGATTGCGATCACCATCGGCGTCAGAGGAATCTCAAGCTTCATCATCACATAGCCAATTAGGCCGAACAGGATGGCCAGTTTCACATCAAACACACTGTTTCCGCAGGAATATGAACCGATCACGCAGAGTGTAATCAATAGCGGAAGCAGCAACGCGGTCGGGATCTTAGTCACATTGGCAAAAACACGGACAAAAAATCTCCCCTGCACCAGCATAAAAAGATTGATCAGAATCATGCTTACCATGATTGTATAGACGATCTCCGGCCTGCTCTCGATCAGACTGGGCCCCGGCGTGATCCCTTTCATCATAAACGCGCCGAGAAGAATGGCCGTAACCGTGTCGCCAGGTATTCCAAGCGTAAGAAGCGGAATCAGGGTCGCCCCGGTAACACCGTTATTGGCTGCCTCTGAAGCTGCCACGCCTTCTGTGCTTCCCTTCCCAAACAACTCTTTTTTCTTTGAGGTACGTCTTGCTTCATTATAGGCGAGGAAAGAAGCCGTCGCAGCCCCAGTCCCCGGAATCGCCCCGATAAAGGTGCCGATCAGACTGGACCGCAGAAGATTCGGCCATGATTTCAAAAGCTCTCTCCAGGAGATCCGTTCATTTGAAAAAGCGAGTACCGTATCCTTCTCCTTTTGGATCGTTTTTGCCTTATTCATGATTTCTGTGACCGCAAACAAACCGACCATAGCCGGTATGACCCCGATTCCGCCAAGCAGCTCCGTAATTCCAAAAATGAAACGGTTGCTGCCGTTGATCGGGTCCATCCCCACACAGGCGATAAGAAGCCCCATCATCCCCGCAATCATCCCTTTAAGCTGATTTTCTCCGCCAATACTGGCAATGATCGTAAGCCCGAAAAGAGCGAGGGAAAAATATTCCGGCGCCGCAAAATGAAGCGCAAATGTCGATATTTTCTCTGCCACCAGAAGAAGTACCAGGGCGCTGACTATCCCGCCAGCCACTGACGCCTTCAACGCTACATCCAGTGCGAGTCCCGCTTTCCCTTCCTGTGCCAAAGGATAGCCGTCTAAAGAAGTCGCCGCCGAGGCGGCTGTCCCAGGCGTTTTTATGAGGATCGCCGTAATCGAGCCTCCATAAATGCCTCCGCAGTACACGCCAAGCAGCAGAACGATCGCCGTCACGGTATCCATGCCAAAGGTCAAAGGCATCAGAAGCGCCACGCCCATGGTGGCCGACAGCCCCGGCAAAGCGCCTATGATAATCCCTGCAAACAGCCCTGCATGGATCGCAGCCAAATTCGATAACGTAAGCAGATTTAAGACTGATGTACACAATACGCTCATCTAATCCCTCCTATGGCATTTTTACGCGAAGCAGCACTCCAAAGACATAGTATAACAAAAAGGTAAAACCGACCACCACCGCGTAATAATACCACTTTTTTGAGCGGTACAGAATCAGCAGGAGGATACCGCACACAATACTGGACAGCCAGTAGCCGGCCTTGTCCAGCAAAAATCCGAACAAGGCGATGTCCAAAAAGGTAACGGCCGTATAAAAGCCCGGCCCGTCCCAGGCCTTTTCTTTTTCAGCCGGGATCTCCTTCTTACCTGCCTCCTCCCCAACCGCCCTTCTTTCCAAACGGGTCTTTATAAGCAGGAGCGCTCCCAGGACCACCAGCATCCAGGCGGCAAAATTGGGAAACGTATCCGGGCTTGTGAGATTCAGCGAGTCGGAAGTCACGACCCACCGCGGAATGATCAAAAACAGCATCAGAAGTCCCAGTGTGATAGAACCGATTCCTGTCAGACAGTCTTTCCTTCCTTTACTCAAACGACCCACCTCCGTTTAGTTAACCGCCAAGCCTACATCCTGAAGCAGCTTATGTGTCTCCTCTATTTCTGGAAGGAGCCTGTCCATAATATCCTGCCTGGTCCAGTCCGTACACTCCTCCAGATTATAATTGGCAGCGAAATTGATCCATTTCTCGTCCTGATAAGCCTCCTCCAAAGCTCCCTGCCAAAATTCCACGATTTCCTCCGGTGTATCCGCCGGCAGCGCAAGGAATTTGAAGATCGTAAGGTCTACATCATATCCACATTCCCTTAAAGTCGGGATCGCTTTATAAGCGTCCTTGACAGAGCGTTCTTTGGCAATCAGCGCGAGCGCCTTTGCCGACTTATTTTCAAAAAGGGCGGTTGCCTCCACATAGTTGGCCGTACACATGGTAATATGACCGCCGAGAAGCGCCGTGATGGCCTCCGCATTTCCGGAATAAGGGATGCTTTCATTTTTTGTAAGCCCCGCATTCTTTAGAAAGAAGGTCTGGGTCAGATGTCCGATACCCCCGTTGCCGGAATGACCATACGTAATAGTCTCATCCGGCCTGTCTTTAAAATATGCCACAAATTCCTCAATCGTGTCATACGGTGCATCATAAGGGACTACCAGAAGATTTGGTTCCAGATTGAGCCCGATAAACGGGATAAAATCGTCAATCGTGTATTCCACCTCCCGTAAAAATGGCTGTGTGCTGAATTGGGAGTTTGATATCATGGCGATGCTGTAGCCATCCGGTTTTTCCATCTTAAACTGCGTCGTCCCCACGACTCCGCCGCCTCCCTCCCGGTTGACTACATTGACATTCTGGCCGGTCTGGCTGCTTAAAATCTCCGCGATGCAGCGCAGGCACAGATCGGTCGCCCCTCCGGCCGCGTAGGGGCAGTAAATGGTTATGTCCCCCTTGGGCGTCCATGCAGACGCATCCTGGCTCTCTGCCTGCCCCTCCTGCTTAGAAACGGCTATCGTCTCCGGCTTTTGGCTGCTCTGCCCGCATGCGGACAATGTCATCATCAGCGCCATTGCAAACATTCCTGCCAATCCCTTTCTCATAATTCCTTTCTCCTTTCTTTCATGAAATTTTACAAAGCTGTCCGGCCAAGAGCATGTCTAAAACCGCACAACCAGGTCACGTACAACCTCTTTTCCTGGCACAGGCGCAAGCTTTAAAAGCTTCCTTTCCCCAATTAACTCCGTACAGGCCAGGCATACTTTTCCGTCTGCCAGCAGTACACACCGCGCGCAGATCCCATGATTGCACATGCTGTGTCGGAAAAAGGCCAGCGTTGGGTCCATGTGATCGGCGATATGCAAAAGCACATCCATCACTGTCATGCTGCGTCCGGCCGTATCCACCTCATACTCCTGTACCCAGCGTCTTCTCTCGGCTGGTTCGAAACGATCGATATATACCTTCATATGCTTCTCACTCCTAATCGAAATTAATCTTAAACCGGCGGTCATAATTCAGACTCTTATCCTTAAAATAATCAAAAATCGTTTCTTTTGTCCCGGTCGGAGCCGGCATGGTCGTGATCGTCGGCTTCCTGCGCTTCATCACCATTCGGTCTCCTTCCTTTTTAAAGTCATAATGGTGCAGATAGCGGTCATGGTCAACCGTTTCATAGTCCTGGCGGATATGGCAGCCCCGGCTCTCCCTCCGTTCCAATGCGGCCCGCAGAGAGGCCTCATCACAGATCAGCATGTTTCTCGCCTGGATCGCCCGCAGCCATTCAAAATTATAGGAACGTCCTTTGTTTTCCAGGGTCAGGTTTCTCTCCTGCTTCTTCATCGCCTCTATTTTTCCAAGAGCTCCGGCAAGCCCCTCCTCCGTGCGAATGACTCCAAGCCCCTCATCGCAGGCTTTTTCCATAGCATTATAAAATTGAATCGCGTTCGGGCCATCCGAATTGTCAAAGCAGGACAAGAGCTCCTGTACGAACGCATCCGCCTGCTCCTGATCGGTCGGCGTATGTGCATGGTTTTTACAGTGTTCTGCGGCAACCTCTCCCGCCTTTCTCCCGTGTGCCAGCATTTCGATCAGCCCGTCTCCAATCCGGCAGGCGCCGAAAGTCCCGGCTGTAACCTCGCCGGCAGCCAACAGTCCTTCTATATCTGTCCGCATATTCTCATCGACTACGATCCCGCCCATCGTGTATTCAACGCCCAGACCGACCTCGATTGGCTGGTTGGAAAGAATCATGTCCTCCACCCGTTTCATGCTCTCGCCCTTATAAAATCCTTTCTTATGCCATATTGCAAACCGATTGTAAAACTGCTCCAGCCCCTTCCTCTTTTTTGCCTCGGTGGACCGGGAATAGTCCCAATATGCGCCGCCATGAGGTCCCCCCAGCCCTGCGGCAACCGCATGGCCCATATAATAACAGTTTACAAGCTTATTCAGCTTGCTTTCTGTACTGAGCTTTTGTACCTCTGGTTCAATCACGATCTCCTTCCCGTTTTTGTCAGCGAGGTGGTGCGGGATTCTGCGAAACAGGTATGGATAGATTGAGCCGCACATGTCCTCCGGCACAAGGGCTGTCGGAAAGGCCAGCATAAACTCCATGTCCGACAGTCTGGCCCCGGCGCGGTATGCCATTGCCTGGCCGTCTCCCGTCATATCGCTGACCGTATTCTTTAAAGTCAAAGGCTGGTATCCGCCGGTCGCCAGGATCACGGCCTTCGCCTCAATTTGAATGATCTCACCGGTAAGTACCCGAAGTCCGACGGCTCCTGTGATCACATGGTTTTGCCAGAGCAAATCCGTTATGATTGTATCCTCAAGAACCTCCACCTGCGGCGTCTCCCGCAGCGCCACAGACAGCGGCTTCATAAATTCCAGCCCGGAAAACTGCCAGCCGCACGGCGCAATATCCACAAATCTGCATCCGGCCTTCTCGGCCCAGCCCAGATAATCCTGCATCACATAGGGTGCATCCTCCACATACTGTCTGACCATATTCTGCTCAGAAAGATAGAAGGATTCTTTTACGATACAGTCAAACATCTTTTCCCTGGTAAAGCTTTCATCCGCTGTCGGAATGTTCAGAATTTCCCGCCCGCTCTGGCCGTCTATCCCACATGCTCCGCCTGCCATAATCGCATTTCCCGAACGGCCGATCTTCCCTTTTGAAACAAGCAGAACATTGACCCCCTGCCTGGCCGCATAGACTGCGGACATGACCCCTGCGCCGGAACCACCCACGGAAAGTACGTCTGTCTTGTAAACCTTTTGAATCTCCTTGTGCATAGTTACCTCCCAATTCGTATTCTTTCTAAATCAAGCTTGGCCTTGTAAGGTTACGGTTCTAATACCTTCCCTGTAGCCGGCAAAAATCCATGAAAATCGCCTGCGGCACTTGTCAAGGAGCGATTGAAACGGAGGCGGAGGGACTTTTGCTCACCGGTCTAATTTATGCGCGGCAAATGCGCAGACCTGCCTGAACAGGAACCTTGTAAGCTCAGCTTAGCATCTCTGCATCGGAAAAGGAAACAGTTTTTCAAAAGTCCCTACAATAAATTTATTGTAAAGCTGTCTTTTTCCTTGCTTTGCTATAGGGGGATCTTTATAATGAACCGTAAGAAAGTTGATATGCAGAAAGGAATCAAAACTATGACTTTTACAGATCTAAAATATTTTCTCGCTCTGGCTGAAGAACTCAACTTTTCTCACTGTGCCGAAAAGCTGTTTGTATCGCAGCAGGCTCTCAGTGCACGGATCGCCAGACTCGAGCGGGAATATACAACGGAATTCTTCAACCGAACGCCCACGCTCTCCCTGACCCCTGCCGGCAACTGCTTTGCTCAAAATGCCAGACTGCTTCTGCAGCAGGCCGCACAGATGGAATGTGAACTGCAGGACATGAAAAATTTTGAAAACTCCTCCTTGACCGTCGCCATCTTAAGTGACCGTGGAACCGCTGTATTCCCCCGCATCTTCAAACAATTCCGGCAGGAATTTCCGGGTATCCGTCTCCATGTTGTAGAGATCAACCGGCGCCAGATCGCAGAGATTTTGGAAAGCGGAGCCGCCGATTTGGCAATCGGCTTTTCTTTCGAGAGCGATACGGTACAGTCCTTCCCCATCTGTCCTGAGAGTTTTCTTTTGATGGTCCCGAAAAACCTCCTTGATGCGTATTTTACTCCCGAGCAGCAGCAGGGGCTTCTCGAAGACGAAAAGCTCCCGCTGGAATACTTCTGCCATCTGCCGTTCCTCGCCTATAGTCAGTCCACATGGCTGAAAGATATTTTCGAAGCCTGCTGTCTGGAGCTGCATGTACAGCCTAATATTGTCATGGAAACTTCAAACTTTATGACACGCTTTGCCATGTGTTCCGCAGGACTTGGCATGATGTTTGTTTCGCATTCCTTTATCAGTGACATCCCCCTGGTAAATCCGGCGTACTTAAACGGCGTCCGCATTTTCCAGATCGACAATCCTGATTTTTATCGGGATATCTGCGTCAACATTCCGCGGAGAGGCTACCGCTCTCAGGCATGCAGGGAATTTCTTCGAATCGCGAGGCACATATAAAAAAGGAATCCCCCAAGACGCTGCTTTGGGGGATTCCTTTGGCCGGCCGCCAATACGGCGCGGCATTTTTAGCATCCGATCATAATACTGATGATTTCCTCATTCGTCTCCTTCATCCCATCCTTGGCAAGTCGGCCGACGTTTTTGATTGTATTCTCAATTCCCTTCGTGACAATTCCGTCACCGCCCTCAAACTGCTGCCCGCGGATATACATGTTGTACCCTAAGATCGCCGCGTCCACCGCCTCAGCGATCTTCGCCGCGCATGAGGCCTTCGCTCCGTCACAGACCATGCCGGAAAGCACGGCCACCGCATTAACTACCGTATGTACGGCCTCCTCATAGCCGCCTCCGTTTAAGTATGCGATCCCGGCCCCCGCTCCCGCTCCCGCGTTGACCGCGCCGCAGTAAGCTGACAAACGGCCGATCGGCGTCTTCTGATGGATCGCCGTCAGATTGGAGAGCGCCAGAGCCCGATATAGTTTTTCCTCACCCACGCCTAACTCCTTCGCATACACGACAACCGGCACGGAGGCTGTGATTCCCTGGTTTCCGCTTCCCGAGTTAATGATGACGGGCAGCTCGCAGCCATTCATCCGTGCATCCGAACCGGCGGCCGCCATCGCACGTGCCCTCGTCCGCACATCGTTTCCATTCATCTCCAGGAGCACCGAGCCGATATTTGCCCCATAGCTCCCCTTTAACCCCTCCTCGGCAATCGCCATATTATAATGGATCTGCCGGTCCAGGATCTCCTTAATATCCGCAATCTCCACTGTATTGGCAAAGTCCCAGATATCCTGCATGTTGAGAAGTGTGCGGTCTGTGAGTCCCTCCTCACTCTCCCCGGCTACCGGCACGTCCAAGAGGATCTCGCCGTTTTTTTCGATATATACCAGATTTGTATGATAATTTACGATCCGTACTCTGGCATTCTCCTCTCCTTTATAGAGCTCCACCAGAATATCAAAGGTCAGGTCATTATCCACATGCTGCACCGTAATCGTTGCCTTTTCCAGAAATTCACGGATCGCGTCAATCTGCTCTGGCGATACCTCGGCAATCACCTCGAGCTCCTTATCGGCATTGCCGGCCACGATTCCGGCCGCAGCAGCAGCCGGGATTCCTTTCATATGGTTCGTATTCGGTACGATCACCGATTTTACATTCTTGATAATGCTTCCGCTTGCGCCGATCACTACCCTGTCAGGCAGCGCCCCCAGCGTTTTTTTCGCCACGGCCGCCGCATAGGCAAGGGCAATCGGCTCCGTACAGCCCATCGCCGGACAAAGCTCCTCCTTTAAAATCTGTACGTATGCCTGATACTTTTCATTTGTCTTTTCCATCGTGTTTCACCTTTCTTTCAATCATACCTATTCCAACTCGGCTTTCGGATTAAACCGAAGCGATCACTTCCTGTACTTTATCGGCCATGTCATATGTCGCGTCTGCCGGCATGCAAATAGCCATATCCCCGTCCTTCGGATCCGTAAACTTCCTTTTTGTACCGTTTAAGCGTTCCATTGCCTCAAGAAACGATGACCGGTGCGGGATTTTCTCTGGCTTTTCCTCCGGCTCTGTTTCGGCAGCCGTTATTTCACTCTTTGTCTCTTGTCCTGCCGGGGCATGTGTTTCTTTCCTTTCGGGCTCCTTGTCTGCCTCTGCCCCTGCCTCTTTTCTCTTTGGCTCTGTCTTTTTCTTTTTTTTCCCTCCCTCCTTTTTTGTCCCTCCTCCAGAAGGGGCCGAGATCATCGTAATGTTTCTGACCTTCTGCCCTTCTTTTTCCGGGAGCAGGTCATATCTGGCAATCAGCGCAAAAAGCTCCTCCAGGAAACCCGAAAATTCTTCATCCGTAAGCTTCAGGGAATTCCCGGTGAAAAACAGCATGTCTCTCCCCGAATCGCTGTCCGGTCTCTCATAATATGCCTCAAAATCACCAAGCATCTTTAAAAGAAGATCGAACGTGGCCTGCCGTTCCCTCTCCTTCGGGCTCTCTTTGCCAAGCCGCTCCTGATCGAGCCCATACTCCCGCTCATAGGTCCCGCGGATCCGAACCTCCTTCAGCACCTTTAAATAACCTTCCTCATGGAGCAGATTCACATGGCGGTACAATGTCGTCCGCGGCACATCCGGCATCAGCTCGGCTAACGCTCCCGGCGTTGCGCTTCCTATGCTTGAGAGATATTGCAGAATCTGCAGCCGAACCGGATGCAACACAACCTTCTTCCGTGACTTCATCGTTATGATTTAACCCCTTTTCTTTTTCAGGATTATTTCCAAATTTGGAACAATATCATCTTCTATGTACTATTTCATAATAATATCTTTTGTGAGAATATTCAACTCTTTTCTTGTTTTTGTGCCAGTCCAACACAAGCCAGCATCAAGACAAGTGTCACAAGGCTTGCACCAACCGTTACCTGATAGCTCCCTGTCCAATCGTAAAAACGCCCAAACAGCATATTAAACGGAGACGCCAGTAAAGTCCCAAACATGGAAACATACGAATAGGCCGTCCCATAATTATCGCCCTTCCAGAACAGGCGGCAGAATAACGGAAGCATAACGGATGAAAGCGGCAGCGTAACGCCGTACAAAAATGCGCCAGCCGCCATCCCGCTTCGGACCCCTGCAAGCAAAAAAAGATGTCCGGCCACTGATACGGCCGTTGAGAGGAGAAGCGCCTTCATGATCCCAAATGAATCGCTGAATTTTCCTAAAACCAGTTTGCTTGACATATTTCCAAGAAGCGAAAACGAGGTCAAAGCCGCCGCGGCCACCATGGAAAGCCCTGCGGCAAGCCCCAGAGACGTCAGAAACAAATTCAGGCAGCTGCTGATCATGGAACACGCAAACGCCGCGAGACACAAATAGAACACCGGCTGCCGCGCAAAATCGGAAAGCCCCTGGACACGGCGTACATTTTCCTCACCGGAACAGGCAGCCGTCCCAAAGGATTCTGACGACTCTCCCAAAGCCTTCGTTCCGGCGCTGTTCTGCGTTTCTTTTTCTTCCATTTCCCCGTAGGCACGAAGCCCCTTTTCCTCCGGCCGGTACCTAAGAATCAGGACAGCCGTCGGCAAAATAAACCCTATACTGACTGCACCTACGATCTGATAGGCGGCACGCCAGCCGAGCGTTGGAATCAGAAATCCGAGGCCGCTGCTTCCAAGCATACCGACCAGCCCGGAAAAAGCAGCCGAAATCCCGACTGCCGTCCCGGTTTTCTTGTAAAACCAGTTTCCAAGAAGAAGCGGCGCCGGAAGCATACAAAGGAATGCCGAAGCGGCACCCTGGATTAATCCGGTTACATACCACTGCCAGAGCTCGGAAAAGGCTCCCATCGCCATTGTGCTGATCCCATAGACCAGAGAGGCGATTCCGATGACAAACCGTACATCCCGCTTTCTGAAGCTCTTTGCCACAAAAGGCAGCGCCAGAGCGGAGCTTATGGCATACAGCGTACGGTAAAGCGTAAATTTTCCGATCTCAAAGCCCAGTTCCTCGCAGACCGGGGAGTAAAAAACTCCCGCGCAGTTGTGGATAAGGCCCAGGCTCGCTCCCTGCAGGATACAGCAGCCTGCCAGAATAAACCATGCGTAGTGGGGGCGGCCCCCCGCAGACGGCCTCATTTCTTCTCCTTCTTCTGTGCAGACAGAAGGCGATCCAAATAGATGGACTTGAATTGTTGCTTCGCAAGCGCCTGCTTTGCCGGCGGAAGCTTTAAAATGACCGAAAACATTGCCGCCATTGCCCTGTGATTCGCGAATGCCTCATTGTCGAATACGAGGTTCTGCAAGGTTCCCTTTTCGATGGCCTGCAAAATAAAGCGGTGCGTGCTGTTGACCGGCGTAATGATCTGCACCGGACGCTTCTCCAGACGGATTGTTTTTGTCGGGCAGTTTCTGGCACAGACGCCGCAGCCCAGGCAGATCTCCTTATTTAAAATCGGCCGTTTTTTATGTGTCTTTTCACTCTCCTCCATCGTAATGGCCAGAACCGGACAGGCCTTCGCGCATTTCCCACAGCCCACGCAGTCCTCCTCACCGAAATACGGAATATAATTCGTTGTTGAAACCGGCTGCATCGGAGCAAACCGTCTTGCCGCCTGCAGCGCCTCGCAGCAGCAGCCGCAGCAGTTACAGATAAAAGCCGGATTTTCGCGCACATTCTCACCGATCTGCACCAGGTTCGCCTCATAAGAGCGCTCCAGCACGTCCTTCGCTTCTGCCTTATCAATGAGCCTTGCATGCCCGCCGTGCTCTGCGAGAGAGCGTGCCACGTTTCCAAGTGTCAGACAGACATCCCACGGGGCGTCAATCTCGCAGGGATGCCCTGCATGGTATGCCTTATGGCGGCAGTAGCAGAGCCCTACTCCGATATACTCGGCCTCCTCCAGGATATGCGTCGCCCGCTCGTAGTCAAGGATGTGGTTCATGTGTGCATTCCCAAGCACCGGTTCCTGCACAAACACACGGCCAAGCTTTGTCTCTGTCGCAAAAAACAGGTCCTTTACGAAATCCTCCTCCACGTTCATATATTGATAATACAGCTCACTCAGGTACTTCTGGTCAATGTCTCCGCGGGTACGCATCAGCGCAAACTCAATAAAACCGGCCATGGGCGGCGGAATGACGAATTTGCGGACGCCGTTATGCTCCGAGTCCACTAAAAGCGCCTTTTCACAAAGTCCGTCCAATACCCGTTCCGCCTTTGCCTCCGACGTATTCCAGATCCTTGCCGCGCGTTTGACGGTAAAGGGACGCACCGGCAAACGTGCCATGATCTTCGCTTCCTTCTCCGAAAACAATACCTCTAAAATTTTATAAAAAGTCTCGGACGCGGGAGCCCCTTGCGTAAACCAGTTGATCCGCTCCTCCAGACTTTTGTATGCGTCCTTTGTGGTAATATGTCCCATAAAATCCTTCCTTTCCGTTGTCCGTTTTCCCCGCAGGAATGTTCGGCATAACTCGCATTTATAGTGTATCACTTTTTCCGGTTTTTTTCTATAAAAAAACTTGCAGGATATAAGAGAAGTCATTATAATAAAGAAAACGTCGGCTGTACAGGCCGGCTCACAGAAACGGAGGAGATTCCTATGGCAAAACCAAACATCGACTGGGCAAATATCGGCTTCGGTTACATGAAAACCGACTACAGATATGTCTCTAATTTTAAAAACGGCGCGTGGGACGAAGGCGGGCTGATCACGGATGATTCGATTGTCTTAAATGAATGCGCCTGCGTGCTCCAATATGCGCAGACCTGCTTCGAGGGCTTAAAAGCCTACACCACCGAGGACGGCCACATTGTCACCTTCCGCCCGGACCTAAACGGCGAGCGGATGGTAAATACGGCAAAGTGGCTTGAGATGCCGCCGTTCCCGAAGGAACGCTTCATTGACGCCGTTACTGAACTCGTGGCCGCCAATGCAGACTATGTTCCGCCTTACGGTTCCGGCGCGACCCTCTATATCCGCCCAAATCTTTATGGCACCAATCCCGTTATCGGGGTAAAGCCTGCCTCCGAGTACCAGTTCCGCATGTTCTGTACACCGGTCGGCCCCTACTTTAAGGGCGGGGCAAAGCCGATCACAATCCGCGTATGCGATCTTGACCGCGCCGCGCCGCATGGCTCCGGACACGTAAAGGCCGGCTTAAACTACGCGATGAGCCTGCATGCGATCGTAGACGCACACAGTCAGGGCTTTGACGAAAACATGTTCTTAGATGCCGCTACCCATACCAAAGTTGAGGAAACCGGCGGTGCAAACTTCATTTTCGTCACGAAAGACAACACTGTCGTGACCCCCAAGTCCGGCAGCATCCTTCCCTCCATCACGCGCCGTTCCATCCTCTATGTCGCCGAACATTATCTGGGATTGAAGGCCGAGGAGCGTGAGATTCCCTTCGCAGAGGTCTCAGAGTTTGCCGAGTGCGGTCTGTGTGGTACTGCCGCTGTCGTCTCCCCGGTTGGAAAGATTGTGGATCACGGCCGCGAGATCTGCTTTGCGAGCGGCATGGAAAAAATGGGCCCTGTTACCCAGAAGCTTTACGATACCCTGACCGGAATTCAGATGGGGCATATTGAGGCACCCGAGGGCTGGCTCCATGTAATCAAATAAAACAGCGTATTTCAGGCGGCAGAGGATTCCTGCCGCCTTTTATGCGTATTGCACATCCTAGTTAAGAAAGGAGAGCCTGTACCATGTACGAGCTGCACCAGGTCGGGGAGCGAAGCTATTATATCCAAAGCCCCGCCAAGATCGGACTCATACGCTTAAGCGGCACAGACGTCTGTCTCATCGACAGCGGAAATGACAAAGATGCCGGAAAGAAGGTTTTAAAGCTTTTAAACGCCAATGGCTGGCGGCTGACTGCCATCTACAACACGCACTCCAACGCGGATCACATCGGCGGCAACGCGTACCTCCAGAAGCAGACCGGCTGTAAGATCTACGCGCCCGGCATTGAGTGTGCCTTCACCCGCTTTCCGCACCTGGAGCCATCCTTCCTATACGGTGGTTTTCCGTTAAAGGAGCTTCGTCATAAGTTTTTGATGGCCCAGGAAAGCGACGTGTTGGAGCTGACAGATGATGTCCTGCCGGAGGGCATGTCCTTAATCCGGCTCCCCGGACACTTTTTTGATATGGCAGGCTTCCGTACCGCAGACGATGTTGTCTACCTCGCGGACTGCCTCTCGAGCCGGGAAACACTTGATAAATATCAGATCGGCTTCCTTTATGATGTAAAGGCTTATCTTGAAACGCTTGAAAAGGTCATAGACATGCAGGCTGCCGTTTTCATACCGGCCCATGCCGAGCCCGCCGCCAATCTAAAGGAACTCGCCCGCTACAACATAGATAAGGTGCACGAGACGGCCCAAAAAATCCTCACTCTCTGCCGCACGCCCATAAGCTTTGAAACCCTTTTAAAGAGGCTGTTTGACGAATATGGCCTCTCCATGAATTTTGAACAGTATGTCCTTGTCGGAAGCACGGTCCGCTCCTATCTCGCGTATCTGGCAGATACAGGGAGCCTGCAGGCGCATTTCATAGAAAATGAACTTTTATGGAATTCTTTGGAATCGCATGTGCAAGAAAAAGGAATCGCCGGGCCTCTTGCCGGAAAGCGTTCCTCCTGTTAGACTAAGGAGGGCATACAAGCCCGGAAAGGAACCATCATGGAAAAGAAACGATTTTTATTCATAGGCAACAGCCACACCTATTTTAACGATATGCCGGAGCTGGTCCGCAGGATGTGCGCCGAGGCCGGCTTCTGCGAAGCAGAAATCTGTATGCAGGCGCTCCCTTACGCGACCTACCAAGCCCATTTAGAACAAGAGACAAGCCTGCGGTTTCAGATGGTGTATGGGAACTTTGACTTCCTGATCTTACAGCAGGCTGCCCATTCCCCCTGCCCCTCCAGAGAGGAAACGCTCCGGGATGCCCGTGTTTTGCTCCGCCAGGCGAGACTCAACCACATCCAGCCGTTCCAGCTCCTTCCATGGGCCGAGGAGCGCTTCCCCGAACACCAGGAGGCGCTCAATTCCGTTTACTGCGAGCTGGCCGGCACCGAGGGCATTCCCCTGATCCCGGCGGGACTTGTCTTTGAAAGGGCCAGAGCCGAAAAAGGGCTTCCCTCCCTCTACTGGCGGGACGGCGAGCATGCGTCGCCCTGGGGCTCCTACGCCGTCGCGGCTACGATCTATTCATGCATATCCGGCCGCTCTCCCATCGGTTTAAAGGCCGAATCCTTGTCTTATGCCAAAATTGACAAGCGGCCCGGGCAGAATGAGTGGGGACCGCGTTCCTTCCCGCTCAAGGCCGATGCATGCAGACGTCTCCAGGAGCTCGTCTTTAAATGTGTCAGGATGCAGCGGCAGGCTTTTACGAACAGACCTCTTTAAGGCACTCCAGAAATTCGGACGCCGGTTTCGACAGCACATGGCCTTCGGCACAGATGCAATAAAGTGTAGAATCGGTGTCCTGTTTCAATGTATCCAAAAACGATGGGGCCAGATGCAAAGAGACAATGTTGCGCGTGATCTCCTGATTCTTCATCGGCGTAAAACCAAAGCTGATCGTATCGGTCCTCTGAATCAGGTCATAATACTGTGCCCGGCCCTGCACATATGTGATTTGGCGGATGCGGTTCCAGTCAAGCTGCAAAAAACGAT
The DNA here is from genome assembly GCA_022792295.1 of Lachnospiraceae bacterium. Taxonomy (GTDB): domain Bacteria; phylum Bacillota; class Clostridia; order Lachnospirales; family Lachnospiraceae; genus CANQGL01. Next base: position 14,199 of record JAAWAR010000054.1, on the reverse strand, counting down.
ACTCATACTGTGCAGTTTGGACTGCATACCCGCCTGCTAACGGCTGCTGTGGATACAGCACAAAATCATAATCGTACAAATCCTCGGCCTCCGCCGGCCTCATAAGCCTCGAAAGCGGATGGCCGATGCGCGCAATCAGCCTGAATTCCAGATCTGTAAGCTTTTCCCTGTGAAGCTGCATGCTCTTTAAAAGCATGTTCGCGGCGGGTATTTCCTCGTTATTCAAGATAATAATCCCAAATTCTGAGGCCCTTGCATACACATCGTTGATGACCGAGCCGTTATCCCCTTCCTGGTAATGCACACGAAGCGACGTATCCGGGTTCAAACGCAGAAATTCCAGATATGCCTCCATCGTATAGGCCGACGGGCAGGACGAAAAGCTGAAATAGCGGGTATCCTCTGTATCATGCAGACGCCTGTCATAATGCTCCATCGTCTCAAGCATTTCCTGGACAGTCCGCGAAAATGCCGTTCCGTTCCGTGTCAGAACCAGGTTATTCTTTTCCCTCTGAAAAATGGTAATCTGGTATTCCTTTTCCACTTCCATCAAAATCTTGCTTAAATAGGACTGCGAGATATATAGCTTCCTGGCAGCGGCCGAGACTGAGCCCTGACGGATAATTTCCTGCACATAGCGAAGATTCTGCAGCTTCATGCTCTCCCTCCTTGCCTAAATTTCTGCAACATTTGAGACAGGTCTGTCAGCGATTTTTTCTATTATAATGCATTTCTTTCTGTTCTTCCATATCTATTTAGAATAAATTTATTCTTTATAGGAATTATCTTTCCCCTTTTAAACCGGCTTACACAAAAAAATAAAGCGACGGCAGCCGAATACACCCATTTCTTTCCCTCCTATTCCTATTATGGATAGCTCCAAAATCGGCAGCGATTGGCGCAGCAGGCGGCAGACTGCTACAATGGAACACAGGAACGAATGATTCTTAAACAAGGAGGAAACCACATGACAAAGCAGGAAGCCGTACAGGCAATCGAACAGAAAAAAGAAAAGCTCTTTGCACTCAGCCGGCGTATCTGGGAGAAACCGGAGCTGCAGTTTCGGGAATGGAATGCGCTCGATTTGTACACAAAGGCCTTGGAGGACGAGGGCTTCCAGGTAAAAACAGGGATTGCCGGGATGCCGACCGCACTCGTCGGCGAATATGGGCAGGGAAGTCCAGTAATCGGAATCCTCGGTGAGTACGACGCTCTCGCCGGGCTCAGCCAGAAACCTTGTCAGGCCGTTAAGGAAAAGCAGGAAGGCACGAATGACGGACACGGCTGCGGCCACAACCTTCTCGGCATGGGCTCGCTGGCGGCTGCTATCCTGGTAAAGGACTATTTAAAACAGACCGGAAAGCCCGGAACCATCCGCTTCTATGGCTGCCCGGCCGAGGAAGGCGGCGGCGGAAAATGCTATATGGTCCGCGAGGGCTGCTTTAACGACGTTGACATCACACTGACCTGGCATCCGGACAACATGAACTACATTGTCCCGACCAACCTTCTTGCCGTAATTTCCGCAACCTTCAAATTTAAGGGAGTTGCGGCCCACGCCTCGATGTCGCCCGATCTTGGCCGCAGCGCGCTTGATGCAGCCGAGCTGATGAACGTCGGTGCAAACTTCCTCAGAGAACACATAAACGGAAATGCGCGCATCCATTATGCCTTTTTAAACGACGGCGGCCCATACGCGAATATTGTGCAGTCCGAAACGGCCCTGACTTATACAGTACGCGCCCCAAAGCTTACGCAGGCAAAGGAGATCTTCGACCGCCTTGTCAAGGTAGCCGAGGGAGCTGCGACCATGACCGAGACGACGATGGAATACGCTTTGACCTCCGCTCTTGCAGAGACTCTCACAAACCTTACCCTGGAGCGGCTTATGCATAAAAACTTTGAGGCGCTCGGCGGTGTCCCGATCGACGAGACGGATCTTGCATTTGCAAAGGAAATACGCAAAAATATGACCGAAAACGATCTGGTATACGATGTAAACCGCCTGGAGACCTACCATGGAGAGGAGTATGCGGACAGGGTCCGTCCTCTGATTGAGGGGCAGCCCATCATAAGCTGTGTCTACCCGTATAAAGCGCCTGAAAAGGTTTTCTTTGGCTCGAGCGACGTCGGAGATGTCAGTCAGATCGCGCCCTGCGCCCAGCTAAGCACTGCCTGCTTTGCTCAGGGGACGCCGAACCACACCTGGATGATCGTCGCACAGGCGGCTGCCCCGCTCGCCAACAAAGCGGCCCTGCACGCCGGCAAGGTCATCGGCAGTACCGCCATTGACCTTATTGAACAGCCGCAGCTTGTAAAAGAAGCTAAAGAAGAATTTACGCGCAGAACAAACGGCATACCGTTCGTCTCACTGCTCCCTGAGACCGTCACCCCGCCCGTTTTTGAGCGCTCATAATCTTGTATACATAAAGGAGAATCTTCTATGACATGGACACCCATCACCGCGTTTGCGGTCGTCGTCCTTTGCTTTGCAATCGGCGACATCCTTGCGATCAAGACAAAAGGGCTGATCTCCAGCTTCATTTTCACGATCCTCATGATCATGATCTTTGGAGCTACCCTGCATATCCTGCCGGAAAACCTGATTGAGATTGCGGGCCTTTCCAATATTCTTGTCACGTACGGAATCGTTTTAACCTTTGTAAATATCGGCTCCAATCTGAAGTTCAACGAGCTTGTCGCCGAGTGGAAGACCATCGTCGTCAGTCTCGGGGCCATGGCTGCGGTCATGCTGATGGGCTTCACACTGGGCACACTCTTATTCGGACGCGAGTACGCCTTATCGTCCATCGGCACCATCTGCGGCGGACTCGGCTCCACGCTCGTGACCTCGGATCTCGCCACAAAAGCGGGCCGCCAGGACATCGCCGTCTTTGTCACGACCATGATGACCTTCCAGAGTCTCGTGGGAATTTTAATCTCCTCCGTCTGTTTAAACCGGGCCTGCGGGCGATATATCGCAACGGGCCGGATCAAACAGGAGGAGACGAGCAAGGCGAAGGTATTCAACATTAAACTGATCCCGGATTTCCCCCCGATCGCGCAGAGCGCGATGATGAGCTTTGCCAGGCTCGCCGTCGTCGGTGTGATCGGAGAGGCGTTCTCTAAATTTACCGGTCTTAATTCGACGGTATGCTATCTCTTGTTCGGCTTTCTCCTGACCGAGATCGGCCTGTTAGAGAGAGGAAGCCTCAAGAAAAGCGGCGGTGAGAGCATCGTTCTTTTGGGCTCCTACGCCTATCTGCTCATTAACTTCCTGTCTTTGACTTTCACCGAGCTTTTGCAGATGATGGTCCCGATCCTTGGCCTCTTGCTCATCGGCGCCATTATTGCCGCCTTAGCCGCCGTCCTGGTCGGCATGTTCTTAAAATGGGATCCGTGGCTCTCTGCGGCTGTCGGCGTGACCTGCCTCCTCGGCTATCCCTTCACCTACGGAATCGCCATGGAAGCCGTAAACGGAAATACCTTTGGCAAGGATTTCACCGACGAGGAAATCCAGCGTCTCACCAACTATGTGCTACCGAAGATGGTCATCGGCGGCGTTATCTCCGTGAGCATCGTCTCCGTTATCATTGCCGCCTATATTGGGCCGATGATTTTCAGATAACCTTGTTCTGACATACAACGCACAGGCGGCGTTTCGTCTCCCCAAAAAGGGGAACAAAACGCCGCCGTCTTTGATTAATTGCTTTTGTTTTTAGGAAGATACCGCATATCACTCACATTATAAACCGTGATAAACGCTGCGGGGTCCTCGCGAAGGATATACTGCATCAGCTTTTGGTATTCATTTTTATCTACGATCGTGATGATTTCATTGCGGACTTTATTGTCATATGCACCCTGCGCCTGATAAATAGTCGCCCCGCTTTTCAAGGTGTGTAGAATCCAATTCCGGATCTGTTCTTCCTTGTCCTTTGAAATGATGCACACCCTTCTTTTTATGTTCTGTCCAAAAATAAAGTGATCGAGCACCATCCCGTTCAGATAGGTTCCGAGAACACTTAAAACAACGGTCTTTTTATCGTATACAAGCGCCGAGCTTAAGGCCACCAGCATTCCGCTCATGCTCATCGCTTTTCCAAGATCCATATGCAGGTAGCGGTTTAAGATCTTTGCTACAATGTCCAAGCCCCCGGAAGATGCGTTCCTGTTAAACAGGATGCTTAACCCGATGCTTACCGTAAAGATATAGCAGATCACGTCAAGCAGCGCATCGCCGGATAGCGAGGCATTATTCGGTAAAAGGATCTCAAAAAGGCCAAGAAATACAGGCAGAAGAATGGACGTATAGATCGTTTTAAAGCCGAATTCATGCCCGCACAGCAAAAAACCTACGATCAGCAGGGCAACGTTCAAAAGCATGGTAATCGCCGATACGGATAACGGTACAAAATTCGATACCACGATCGCCAGACCAGATACGGAGCTGACCGCTGCATGGCTTGGAATCAAAAAGAAAAAAACCGCCGCCGCTATGATCAGGGTCGCCCCTGTCATCACAAGTAATTCCTTCGCTGTTTTCAAAGAATGCACCCCCTTACAACGTCACGCCCTGTTTGAAAATCGCAATGTCGTGGAAGCCTGCAGCTTCAGATTTTACCTTCTCCCCGGAGGCCGCGCGCAGTACATACGCAAACAGCTCCTGCGCCACCTCTGCCTTCGTCTTCGTCTCCGCCATCTCTCCGGCATTAAAGTCGATCCAGCCCTTTTTATACCCGGCAAGCTTTGAGTTCGAGGAGATCTTCACCGTCGGAACAAGTGTTGCAAACGGCGTACCGCGGCCTGTGGTGAACAGGACGATCTGCGCGCCCGATACCGCCAGCGCCGTAGAGGCCACAAGGTCATTACCCGGCGCTGACAGAAGATTCAGCCCCTTCTCCTTTACACGCTCCGCGTACTGCAAGACTCCGCAGACCGGCGCAGAGCCTGACTTCTGCGTGCAGCCTAACGATTTATCCTCCAGAGTGGAAATACCGCCCTTTTTGTTGCCTGGAGAAGGATTTTCATAGATCGTCTGATCGTGGCGCATGAAATACTGTTTGAAATCATTGATAAGCTTTACCGTCTTTTCAAACGTCTCTGCATCCCGGCAGCGGTTCATCAAAAGCGTCTCCGCACCAAACATCTCCGGCACCTCCGTCAGGATCGTCGTCCCTCCCTTGGAGATCAGAAGGTCGGAAAACGCTCCGACTGCCGGATTTGCCGTAATACCCGAAAGCCCGTCCGATCCGCCGCATTTCATCCCGACTACAAGCCCCGAGGCATCACATTCCTCACGCTTATCCTTGACTGCCGCCTCATAGATCTCTCCGATCAGCCGCAGCGCTTCTTCGGTCTCATTCTCAAAGTCCTGGCACTGCAGAAATTTGATCCGTGCCGGATCATAGGAGCCGATATAGTCCATAAGTACCGGAATGTTGCTGTTTTCACAGCCCAGTCCCAATACCAGCACACCGGCAGCATTGGGATGATGAATCATATCCGCCAGGACCTTTCTCGTGTTTTCCTGGTCATCCCCCATCTGGGAACAGCCGTACGGGTGCGCAAATGCAACGATGTCCTCCACACCCCCGTCAAGGGCAAACATCGCCCTTGCCTCTGTCTCAATGGCTCTGGCCACCGAGTTCACACAGCCTACCGTCGGCAGAATCCAGATCTCGTTCCGGACACCCACTTGTCCGGATGCCCGCTTATAGCCCATGAAAGTGGCCGGTTCACTCTGTCCAAGCTCTCCCCCGGCCGGCTCATATTGGTACTCTAAAACCTCTCCGAGCGCCGTCCGAAGGTTGTGGACATGGATCCAAGCTCCCTTTGCAACGGCTTCCTTCGCATAGCCGATCCGGGCGCCGTATTTGATAACCGGCTCATCTTTTGCAATCGCACAAAGCGCAAATTTATGCCCCTGCGGAATCTCCTCCAAAAGCGTCAGTTTTGCGCCATCCACCACAAGGCGCGTACCGGCGGGCAGCGGCTTTAAGGCCACCGCCACCGTATCCTCCTGATTGATTTTTATAAAATCCTGCATCCTCTATCTCCAGTTTTTTATTTTGCAAGCACCGCGTCGTACGCCTTTGCCATACCCTCGGCCTCGATCAGCTGATACCACTTCTCGACCTCAGGAAGAAGCCCGCTAAGATCCTCGCCCCAGTAATCCTCTCTCTTTAAAATATCCGCCACAGAGGCCGTCTTCATAAAGCGCATAATCTCCTCACCGTCGTTGGCCTCGTCGGTGCGGTAAAATGCGATCAGAGCCGCCAAAGAGAAGGTAAGCCCCGCCGGAAGCTTGCCAAACTGCTCCTTGTACTCCAAAATCGTTGGCAGGACTCTCGCCTTAAACTTGGAGACGGAGTTCAGCGCAATCGACAAAAGCAGATGCTTGATAAACGGATTGGAGAACCGCTCCAGTACCGCCGCCCCGAAGGCTCTGTTGTCCTCGGTGTCGCCGATTGTCGGGATGATCTCCTCGAAAATACATTTCTTAAGCAGGGCGGACACCTTTTCATCCTTTAAGCATGCACCGACCGTCTCCAGTCCGTAAAGGCGCGCGCCGAGCACCATGGACGTATGGGCGCCGTTTAAAATACGCACCTTTCTCTTTTTGTACGGATCCACATTGTCGGTCCAGATTACATTGTAGCCGGCTTTCTGAAGCGGCAGTTCGTCTTCGTGATGGCCCTGAATTACCCACAGATGGAAGATCTCCGCCGTATCCATCATCGCATCCTGCTCGCCGATCCGCTCACAGAGCGCCGCATGCTCGTCGCGCGGGAAGCCGGTCACGATCCGGTCCACGAGCGTGGAGCAGAAATCATTCTCCTCCTTCAGCCAGGTCTTAAACTCCTCGCCCAGTTCCCAAAGGTCGGCATACTTGAGACAGCATTTTAAGAGCTCCTCGCCGTTGTGGTCGATCAGCTCACACGAGAGGACAATAAAACCGCGAAGCCCGAGCTGATAGCGCTTGTATAAAAGCTGTGTCAGCTTCCCGGGGAAGGATACGGCCGGTGCATCGTCAAATTGGTTGCTGTCCACATACTCGATACCGGCCTCCGTCGTATTTGAGACGATGAACCGAAAATCCGGGTTCTCTGCCAGCTTCATATACCCTTCAAAATCCTCATACGGATTGACACATCTGGAGATCACGTCGATTCGGGTATGTTCATCCACGACTTGTCCGTTTTCAATCCCGCGCAGAAACAGATTGTATGTGCAGTTCTGCTTTGCCAGCATCTCGCACATCCCCTTCGCGATCGGCTGCACGACCACAACAGAACCGTCAAACAGCCCCTTATCCGTCAGCTTTTGAAAGAAATAATCCACAAAGCCGCGCAGAAAGCCTCCCTCTCCAAACTGAATCACCGTCTCTTTTCTTGCCATGATAGTCTTCCTCCTGATTTAAGTTCTCAAACTGACATGTTACTTATTTGTTATTGTAACGCGGTTTTGGAAAAATGTCAATTATCTACTGATATATTTTTTATATATTTTTAATATATCAGAAGCAGGGCAAGCGGCTTCTTAAACGTAAGCCGCCCCCCTCTTGCCTCCAAAGCAGCACAGACAGAGGCAAGAGGGCGCAGGCAGGCAAAATTATACAGACGCCGACGCGCCGGAAGCTGCAAGCTTTTGGCGCCGCCCCGGCCTTTCCTTATCCCCTCTCACATTCTGTCTGAACGAATCGGTTCGTGCTATATCCCCTTCAAATGTGCATCAAAAAACCGAAAAATCTTTTCCGTATTTTCCTGTGTCCTAAACCGTGCATCCGCATGTCCGGCCCCGTGTACGATCTCAAACCAATCACCGTCTGTCCTCACGCTTTGCAAGGCATCCCGGACTGCAAAGCCATGCTCCGGTACAACCAGCTCATCCGCATCCCCGTACTGCAGAAAGCAGGGCGGCGCATCTTTCGTGACATAGGTACAGGGATTCGCCTTTCTTGCCAGCTCAGGATTTTCTCTCGGAATGCAGCCCAAAAAAAGCGATTCCATGGATGCCGCATGGCAGCCCTCCGAGATCGTAAGATCCGTAGGGCCGTATAAGGCCGCTAATGCCTGAATCCTGTCAGAAATGGGAAAGCCGATGCCGCCCCCTTCATCTTCAAGCTCCCCGGCCGCCGCAGAAAACGCGGCCAGCATTGCCAGATTTGCACCGGCAGACAGTCCCCACATACCGATTCTGTCAGGGTCCAGCAAATAGCGTGTGGCGTGCTCTCTCAAAAACCGTACGGCCGCCTTTAACTCATATACCTGTGTCGGGAACTTTGCGGCGCCGCTTAACGTATAATCCACCGAGGCGACCGCATACCCTCGTTTGAGTCCTTCCAAGACCGGGTCCAGCCGTCTTGAGCTGCGGGTTCCGTAAAACCAGCCTCCGCCATGCACATCAATCAGAACCGGAAACGGCCCGTTCCCTTCCTCGGGAAGATATAAATCCAGCTTTTCATACCCTGTCTTTCTCAGATAGGAAATGCCTGTCTCCTTTCTTTTCAATTCCGGACGTTCACAATAGCAGGCTACCTCCGGATCCTGTCTGTTTTTTTCTTCCTCCGTCATTTCTTTTCTCCTTTTTAATACAGCAGATTCACGAGTCCCGTGGAAACAAATGGTACAAATGTGATAATAAACAGGCATACGATTAAGAGCAGATAAAAGGGAATCGCTTCCTGAATGAAATCCTTTGTCTTGCACTTTGTGATGCCGCAGGTTACGAACATCAGTGTCCCCATCGGCGGGGAAAGCGCGCCGATCGCACTGTTGAAAATATAAATCATGGCAAACTGAATATCGTCTATCCCATACGCCCTCGCCACCGGAGCCAGGAGAGGAACAAGCACGATCATGGAAGCCGTCCCCTCGATAAACATTCCCAGAATAAGCAAAAACACGTTGATGATCAGCAAAAACAGCACTCTGCTGTTAATCGCATTTACAATCCAGTTCGTAAGCGCCTGCGGGACCTGCTCTTTTGTCAGCACCCACGCATAGACCGACGCCGCCCCGACAATCAGCATGATGGAGCCCGTGCTCACACAGGTATCCTTGACTGCTTCCACGAACTGCTTCATGTCCATCTCTTTGTAGACAAAGCCCAGAAGCATCGCGTAGCAGATCGCAACGGCCCCCGCTTCCGATGCAGTAAAGACTCCGATCCGGATTCCTCCGATAATGAGAATCGGCAGCATCAGCGGGAGGATTGCCGGCTTCGCCGCCTTTAAGAGTGCAGCACTCGACAATCTTTCCTCACGAATCGGGAGGTAGCCGCGCTTTTTTGACAGAAAATGCACCAGTATCATCAGAGCAAGGCACAGGAGCAGGCCTACCCCGATTCCTGCTACAAACAGCTTCCCGATGGAGACCTGCGCGATGCAGCCATAAAGGATCATGGCGATTCCCGGCGGAATCAACGGCGTAATGATTGCGGAGGTGGCTGTAAGCACGCTTGAAAATGGCTTCGAATAACCGGCCCGCTCCATTTCCGGAACCAAAAGTTTTGCTTCCATGGCCGCGTCAGCGATATTGGACCCGGACAAACCGCCCATCAGCGTTGACAAAAGAACGTTCACCTGCGCAAGGCCGCCGCACATCCGCCCTGTAATCGTTTTACAAAAATCCATGATCCTGCGGGTCACTCCGGTACAGTTCATCAGGGCTCCCGCAGCCGCAAAAAACGGAACGGCAAGAAACGTCGTGCTCTGGTTTGAGGAGATCATCCTCTGTGCAAAGATGATGTCGTTCACCTTTGGATTTGCAATGAAATACACGGATGCACCGGCCAGGATCGAGACAAAAACCGGAACTTTCATGAACAGGAGCACCAGCATGATAACTGCTGATAATACAATGATATGATTCACTCTTTTCCACCTCCGTCTTTTTGTCCTTTCATCTCCCAAAGTTCATACCAGGCATAGCTTCCTGCCATAACGGCGCAGGATATAGCAGGAATCGCATACACGGCCGCATACGGAATCCGTAGCACAGGGGTCAGCCTCGCATTTTGGACAAACAAAAGGAAGTAGCCTGTACACTGCTTTGTCAGGTAAAATAAAATCGCCAGCGTAATCAGCCTGACGGCCCAGGCTATCCTTTGCTGCACACTCATGGGAAACAGCTCCACGACCATCTCGATTGCAATGTGCGAGCCGCTCCGAAACGCCGCCCCGGCCGATAAAAAACCGATCCAGGTCAGGCTTGCAAGCTGGACCTCCTCCAGCCAGGTAAACGGTTTTCCAATGATATAGCGATAAAAGACACCCATAAATGTGATGACAACCAGGACAACCAGGAAAAAGCCCGCTATATACAAGTCAAGATTCATCAAAACCTGCAGCCAATTTTTCTTCTTGTCTTCCATCCGTACCCCCTCCTGCAGTCCGTCTATTCCTTTATGATTTCCTGAATCGTCTCGTAGACACCCTCGCTCCAGCCATAGGCAGTCCCGTTTGCGTAAAACGGCTCACACAAGGAGATTAACTTTTTCTTGTCCTCCTCGGTACAGGGGATAAAGGTAACGCCCTGCTCACCGGTCAGCTCATCCCGAATGTTCTGGGCATCCTGATCCTGCATCTCATTGTTCCAGAGGCCCGCCTCCTCGGCGGATTCCAGAAGCCATGTCTTCTGCTCGTCTGTCAGTCCGTCAAACATGGAAGCACCTCCGACCCAGATCGCCATGTTGTATACATGTTCATCCTCATATACGTACTTTGCCACCTCACACCAGCGCATGCTGAGCAGTGCACTGTTTACGTTCTCGAGGCCGTCGATCGTCTTTGTCTGGAGTGCCTGATATACCTCCCCGGCCGCCATGGGCGTCGCTGTCGCGCCGATCGCGTTCGTCTCCTCGATCTGCACCTGATTGCTCGGCACGCGGATCTTACGTCCTTTTAAGTCTTCCGGATGCTCCATCGGCTCCACCAGGAATAAATTTCTTTCCCCCAACTTCCAGTTCGCCGCGATCACCTTCAGCCCGTTTTCACAAAGCTTCGCATCCTGCTCCTTAAACCAATCGCTGTCCACCAGTTTCCATACCTGATCCCAGTTTTCAAATAGATACGGTCCGTATAAAATCCCAAGATCCGGCGCGCCATACTCGGCTAAAAATGCACCATCCGCGATCGTAATCACATTTTCCCCAAGCTGCATGGAGTCAATCAAATCGTTTTTGCTCCCAAGCTGGCTGTCCGGATACAGTACTAGCTCCATGCTTCCGCCGCTTTTCTCCTCGAGAAGCTTCGCCCACTGTTCCACCGCCTTCGACATCGTATCCGCCATCCCGTTCTCAAAGCCCACGCTGATGGAAACAGAAGGTTCTTCCGTCTGGTTTGCCGCCTCTGCCTCCTCGGTCTTTTCTTCCCGGGCTCCCGTTTCCTGGGTTTTTGCCGTTGTCTGCGCCGTATCCGAGCCGCTTTGGCAGCCTCCGATGCACATCGCCGTCATCACGCTCATAAGGATTCCTGCTGCAAATCGTTTCTTCATATTCATACCTCTTTCCTTTTATTTTAATTTTTTAGTACTTCCCTCATTTTTTCGTAAAATCAATCACTACTTTTAACATACTGCCAGGATTTTTCGAGAAATCTTCAAACGCCCGGCCGGCGGACTCAAGCGGATAAAAATCCGTTAGGATTCTCTCAAGCGGTACTCTTTTCTCGTTTACCATATCAATCAGTTCAAGAAAGTCTTTCTTCAGCGCATTCCGGGAGCCGTATACGTTCAGCTCCTTTTTTTGAATCAGCGTAAAATTGAAATCCAGGTTTTGTTTTCCCACACCGATCAGGACCACACGGCCGCCAAAGCACGCTGCATCAATGCAGTTCTGAAAAGTTGACGGGATCCCCACCGCCTCAATCGCAACATCAAACCCGTTCCCCCCGGTAAGCTCCTTCACATGCCTGTCAAAAATCTCCGGGGCTTCGTTTAAGAAAACACCATCCACGCCAAAGCTTTTTGCCATCTCCAGTTTTCCCCGGGAAACATCCGTAACCCAGACCTTAGCTCCTCTGGCCTTTGCCGAAAATGCCGCCAGGATTCCAATCGTCCCTGCTCCGATTACAAGAACCCGGTCATCCGGCCTTACACTGGCCCTCGTCACACCATGATAGCTGATGCAAAGCGGCTCGAGCGCCGCCAAAAGCCTGGCATCCATCCCCTTCCCGTCATACACTCTTTCGGCCGGAACCGTTATGAACTCCTGAAAAGCCCCGTCTCTTTGACATCCCATTGTTTGATTATCCATACAGGCGTTGACCATGCCGTGCCGGCACGAGTAGCAGTGCCCGCAGTTAAAATAGGGATTGCAGGTCACAATCATCCCCTCACGAATCCCCTGCTCATTATCCGGGTCCGCCTCCAGAACTCTGGCAGAAAATTCATGTCCCGGTATCCTTGGATAATCAAAATAGGCAAACGTTCCCCGGTACGAGCCCAAGTCGCTTCCGCAGATCCCGCCGTACAGCACCTCAAGCAGGACCTCCCCCTTTTTTCTCACCGGCATGGTGGCTTCCTTTATCTCCACCTCGCCGGGAGCTTTGATATAAATCGCCTTCATCTCTTTCTTCTCCTGTTGCAGAATTTTATTTTTTATATTTAATACATCCTTTGTTGTATATAACAAATTATAGACATTTTTCGACATGTTGTCAATATAAAATCTTAAAATAAATATTTTTTGTGCAGCATGCTGTGTTATTCCTGTTTTTTTGTAGAAAATGACGAATCCAAACGCATGTACTCAAATTTCTCTGCCTGTAAAAAAGAAAGAATATCTTTATATTGTATATAACAAAAAAAGAAACCTCACAGCAGGGTTTTCCGCCTGCGGCGGGTTACTTTCACAATAGGATTCCTTACCGCCGCAGTGCGACCCCCTGCAAAGCGTTTTTGTTTCATAGGACACACCTTCCTACGAAACAAAAAAAGAGTTCGCTCCGCGAACTCTTACACCGGAGCGACTGTCCGCTCCGCATGGGGCCTGTGCTTTTATACCGGGCCAGCCTCCTCCCGGCTGTACCGACTGTCTTCGGTCTCATATTGGAGAGCCCAGACGGCAGCCGCATACACACTTGACCTTGATTCAATTTTACCGCGGACCCGCCCGGCGCACTCCCCGTCTCCTTTCCAACTGGTACATCGCTGCACGAATTCCCGAGTAACTGGCACTCGCTATCCGCGCCATCTGCATGCCTGCGAAGCTAACCGCAGGCTCCACTACGCCGTTGCTTCGCAGACGCACAGCCGACACGAATATCAAGCACTATTTACTTCGAGATTCGTGCAACGATGTACTAGAACCGCTCCCATAAAAGTTCCGAAAGCTCCTCAAAGCTCTCGGCTGCGTTTACGGCGTTTCTAAGAACGGCCGAGTTCGGATACCCCGCCGTGTACCAGGACACATGCTTTCTCATCTCCCGAATGGCAGCCGTCTCTCCCCGGCGCTCGCGCATCATCCCCGCGTGACAAAGGATCTGTGCCCGGACCTTGTCCTTATCAGGAGGCGCCGGCAGCATACCGGTCTCAAGATACGCCGTAATCTGTTCAAAAATCCACGGATTTCCTTTCGCTCCGCGCGCCACCATCACACCGTCACAGCCGGTTTCTGTAAGAAGCCGTTTCGCGTCCTCTGCCGAAAATACATCTCCATTGCCGATCACGGGAATCCGAATCGCTTCCTTGACCTGCCGGATAATGTCCCAGTCCGCCTTTCCCGAATAATACTGCTCCCTCGTCCTACCGTGCACGGCAACTGCAGCCGCGCCGTTCGCCTCGGCGATCCTGGCGATCTCCACGGCATTGACGGAATCATCGTCAAAACCCTTTCTGATCTTGACCGTCACAGGCTTTCTGACCGCGCGGACAACCGCGCAAATGATCTCACCCGCCAGTTTTGGGTCCTTCATCAGCGCGCTTCCCTCACGGTTGTTGACCACCTTGGGCACCGGGCAGCCCATATTGATATCCAGTATGGCAAACGGGCGCTCCTCGATGCGCGCTGCCGTCTCTGCCATGATATCCGGCTCCGAGCCAAAGAGCTGCAGCGACACCGGCGTTTCCTCCGGGTGGATCTCCATCAGCGCCTCCGTATTTTTGTTGTTGAAATGCACCGCCTTGGCGCTGATCATCTCCATGCACAGAAGCCCTGCCCCCTGCTCCCTGCAGATCAGTCGAAATGGCAGGTCTG
>JAAWAR010000053.1 GCA_022792295.1 Lachnospiraceae bacterium | reverse complement strand
TGTTAGACAGCGAATACGACGAAGCATGGGTCTTACAGTGTGCCGATGGAACGATTGCCGGGTATATGAACGCGCGTTTCCTTTGTGGCGAAGGGGAGCTCATGCGGATCGTGGTGCGGCCGGACCTTCGCGGTCTGGGCTATTCCCGTAAGTTTATGGAACAGCTGGAAAAAACTGCGCGGGCAAAAGAAATCGAGGCCCTGACTCTGGAGGTGCGCCGCGGGAATACCCCTGCGATTTCCCTTTATAAATCATGGGGTTTTAAGGAGGAGGCCGTGCGGAAACGGTATTACCGGGATCCCACGGAGGATGCGATTCTCATGTGGAATCGACAGCTTCTAGGAATTACCACTTAAAATCGACATTTTTTCAGCTATAATGTAGGAGACGCCAGAGATGGCCGATCGAGAAAACAGGAAGCGGAAAGGTGAGAGGATACCATGAGAAAGTACGGGAAGAACGGACAACTGGAGGCTGTGGCCTGCAACATGTGCGGGAAGAAAATTGCAGTGAAGGAAGGGATCGTCCGGGAGGGCGTGATGCTGTCCGACCATGCGTGGGATTATTTTTCGGAAAAGGACGGAGAGGTTCATCATTTTGACCTTTGTGAGAATTGTTACGATGAATTCGTAAGCCAGTTCCGGATCCCGGTAGATGTCGAGGAACGGACCGAGCTCCTCTGAATAAAAAAGGCGGTCATAAAAGAGACAGGGTACAGCAGAATCTGCGCTGCGGTTTAGCCAAAGGCCAAATTGCAACGAATTTGCAGATTTTGCCGTACCCTGTCTTGCGTTTTTATGCAGATCTGTGCTATGATGCATGTGTTGCCAAGGCCCTGTAAAGAGGGAGGAGGCTGTTTAGACAGGCTTATACGTATGGATTGGCAGTATATAGAAACGAGGATGATGCATGTTAGATATTTGTTTACTTGGAACCGGCGGTATGCAGCCGCTCCCGTACCGGTGGCTCACGTCGATGATGGCGCGGTGTGACGGTAGCAATCTGCTGATCGACTGTGGGGAGGGGACACAGATTGCGCTCAAGGAGAAGGGCTGGAGCCCGAAGCCCGTGGACGTGATCTGCTTTACGCACTACCACGCGGATCATATCAGCGGCCTGCCGGGGTTCCTTTTGACGATGGGCAATGCGGAGCGGACGGAACCGGTGCTGCTTGTTGGCCCGCGGGGGCTTGAGAGAGTCGTCGGGGCGCTTCGCGTGATTGCGCCAGAGCTGCCGTTTCCGCTTCTTTTTAGTGAGCTTTCCGAGCCGAGAGAGACCATAAAGGCGGGGCCTTATGTGATTGATGGCTTCCGCGTAAATCACAATGTCCCCTGCTATGGTTATCGGATCTCGATCCCACGGAACGGCCGCTTTGACGTGGAGCGGGCGCGGGCGCAGGAGATCCCGCAGAAGCTCTGGAGTCGTCTCCAAAAGGGTGAGGTCATCGAATTCGAGGGGAGACGTTTTACGCCGGATATGGTGCTGGGTGAAAAGAGGCGAGGAATTTCCGTCACCTACTCCACCGACACACGGCCGGTGCCGGTGATCGCCGAATACGCCAGAGATGCCGATCTATTCATCTGCGAAGGGATGTACGGGGAAAGGGATAAGGCCGGAAAGGCCAGGGAGCGCAAACATATGCTGTTCCAGGAAGCTGCGAGGCTGGGGCGGGAAGCCGAACCGCGGGAGATGTGGCTGACCCATTACAGCCCGTCGCTTCTGCGACCGGAAGAATTTCTGGACGAGATCCGCGAGATCTTTCCGCGAATCAAGACGGCCCGGGACGGCTGGTCAATGGAAATCGGATTTGACGAGGAGTAGAGGATGAAACTGCGAAGCATTGAGGAGGATGTATGGATCCTGGCGATCGAAAGTTCATGTGACGAGACGGCGGCGGCAGTCGTGAAAAACGGGCGTGAGGTGCTCTCAAACGTGATCTCCTCGCAGATCGCACTGCATACGCTTTACGGCGGAGTGGTTCCGGAGATCGCCTCCAGGAAGCACATTGAAAAGATCAACCAAGTGATCGAGGCGGCACTTTGTGAGGCGGGCCGGACGCTTGAGGAGATGACGGCGGTCGCCGTAACGTACGGGCCGGGGCTGGTGGGCGCGCTCTTGGTGGGCGTTGCGGAGGCGAAGGCGATCGCCTATGCGGCAAAGAAGCCGCTCGTCGGCGTACACCATATAGAAGGACATGTCTCGGCGAACTTTATCGAGCATCCGGAACTGGAGCCGCCGTTTTTGTGCCTGATCGTATCGGGCGGTCATACGCACCTGGTCATCGTAAAGGACTATGGCGTGTTTGAGATAGTCGGGAGGACGATGGATGACGCGGCGGGCGAGGCGTTTGACAAGGTGGCGCGCGCGGTGGGCCTTGGGTATCCCGGCGGCCCGAAGGTAGATAGAGCCGCGAGAGAGGGGAACCCTCATGCGGTGGAATTCCCGCGGGCGAAGGTCGGAGGCTCAGCCTACGATTTCAGCTTCAGCGGTATGAAATCGGCGGTGCTCAACTATTTAAACCAGGCACAGATGAAGGGAGAGACGGTTCACGTCCCGGATCTTTGCGCATCGTTTCAGAATGCGGTTGTGGATGTGCTGGTTTCGCATACCATGGCGGCTGCGAGAGACTACGGATGTATTCGGGTTGCGATCGCAGGAGGCGTTGCATCCAACACGGCCCTGCGCACCGGGATGCAGGCCGCCTGTGATGCGGCAGGCCTTGCTCTTTATTACCCGTCACCGATTTTTTGTACGGATAACGCGGCAATGATCGGGGCAGCGGCTTATTATGAGTATATCAACGGCGCCCGGGCCGGCTGGGATCTGAATGCGGTGCCGAATCTGAAGCTGGGGGAGCGGTAGAAAACGGATGGGAGCGGTAAGAAAGGATACGGCGGCCATTGTCCTAGCTGCCGGACAAGGGAGGCGGATGCACGCGGCGGTGGCAAAGCAGTTTTTGCTTCTTGCCGGCAAGCCGCTTATTTATTATTCCCTGCGGGCGTTCGAGGAAAGCCCTGCAGAGCGGATCATCCTCGTGTGCCGAAAGGAGGAGATGGCCTGGTGCCGGGAGGAGATCGTTGAACGTTTTGGCTTTGGAAAGGTGGCCGCCGTCGTTTGCGGAGGGAAGGAACGCTACCATTCGGTCTACGCGGGGCTCTGTGCGGCCAGAGAGAACCTTTCCGACAGGGGCCTTGTATTGATTCATGATGGGGCGAGACCGCTCGTCGGCCCTGCGGTCATTGAACGGACCATAAAGGAGGCCGCGCAGTATCAGGCCTGTGTGGCGGCGATGCCGGTAAAGGACACGATAAAGACCGCAGATGCGGATCGGTTTGCAGAAAGGACGCTCGATCGGAGCCGGCTGTGGCAGATCCAGACACCCCAGGTATTTTCTTACGGGCTGGTCAGAGGGGCTTATGAGCGCATGTTTACAGATCCCAAATACCAGGAGGGCGTGACGGATGACGCGATGGTGGTGGAAACAATGACGGGAGCGCGGGTACGGCTCGTCGAGGGCAGCTACGAGAATATCAAGGTGACAACGCCGGAGGATTTGGTGCTTGCAGAGGCACTTTTAAAGAGGAGGAAGTATGGTTAGTCGTAAATTGGGAAAGACCGGCCTTACGGTCGGAGAGATCGGTATGGGATGTGAGGGACTAGCGGAAAAGCCCTATGAGCAGGTAAAGGAGCTTGTGGATCTGATGGAGGAGAACGGTGTAAACTGCATAGATCTGTATACGCCGAATCCCGAGATGCGCTCGAACCTGGGACGTGCTCTGGCCGGACGCAGGGAAAAATTCGTGCTGCAGGCGCATCTGTGCACGATCTGGAAAGATGGGCAGTATAAGAGGACACGCGAGATCGGGGAAGTGAAGTGCGGTTTCGAGGATCAGCTTTTACGGCTGCAGACGGATCATGTGGAGATCGGCATGATCCACTACGTGGATTCTCTGGCAGACTGGAAGACCGTAAAGGATGGGCCGGTTATGGAATATGCCCTCCGCCTGAAAGGAGAGGGGAAAATCGGCTGCATCGGCCTTTCAAGCCATAATCCGCAGGTGGCGCAGGCAGCAGTGGAGAGCGGCTTTATCGAAGTTTTGATGTTCAGCATCAATCCGTGCTACGATCTGCTCCCGGCAAATGAAAATGTGGAATCTTTGTGGGACGAGAAGAACTATGCGGGCGAGCTTGTCAACATGGATCCGGAGAGGCAACGGCTGTATGAGACGTGTCAGCGGCTTGGGGTCGGCATCACGGTGATGAAGGCCTTTGGAGGCGGAGACCTTTTGCTTGAGGAGGGGTCTTTGGCCGGGAGGGCGCTGACGCCGTTCCAGTGCCTTCATTACGCGCTGACGAGGCCGGCGGTTTCCTGCGTGATGTCGGGTGCGCGCACGGTGGAGGAGCTTTTGACGTGCATCGGATATGAGGTGGCCCCAGAGGCGGAGCGCGACTATGCGGAGGCATTTGCGTCATTTCCGCGGATTAGCTGGAAGGGCCACTGCATGTATTGCGGACATTGTGCGCCATGTCCGAAAGGGATTGATGTGGCATCGGTTACAAAGTTTTTAAACCTGACCGCGGCCCAGGGACAGGTGCCGGAGACGGTGCGGGAGCATTATGCAATGCTGCCCCATACGGCAGGCGAATGTGTCGGATGTGGGGCATGCGAGAAACGGTGTCCGTTTGAGGTGAAGATCGTTGAGAATATGAAGCGGGCGGCAAAGGTATTCGGGAACTAGGAGTGGGAGGTAAAGAGGGGCAGCAAAGGCAGGCACGGGCATCCGGACTTTGCGGACAGGCAGCGGCGCTTGAGAATCTAAGCCTTTGACGGTGTGGCCGGGAGCGGCTTAAGAAGGAGGTGCCCACGCCTGCTATGTCAGAAAAGGGAAAAAATCCCCAGAAAGCCCCAAAAATGTAGGTTTGTCAAACATATGTTACACCGAGCGCAGATAATCCCTTAATACCTGATTAGGAGTTTTCCACCCCAGAGGACGCATGGGGAAGCTGTTGTAATCCCTTCGGTTGTATGCCTTAAGCTGCTTGGCAAAGTC
>JAAWAR010000052.1 GCA_022792295.1 Lachnospiraceae bacterium | reverse complement strand
TATGTCAGAAAAAGTAATGGAAAACAACAGGGTCAGTGTAATCGGAACGATTGTTTCAGGATTTACGTTCAGTCACGCAGTATTTGGGGAAGGATTCTATATGACAGAGCTTTTGGTAAATCGATTGAGTGAGCAGTCGGATGTGATCCCGCTTATGATTTCAGAGCGCCTGCTTGACATTTCAAAAGATTATTCGGGCCAGACTCTTGAGGCGATCGGACAATTCCGCTCGTACAACCGCCATGAAGGAACCAAAAACCGACTTGTGCTTTCCGTATTTGTACGGGAGATCAATTTTATGGAATCGTTTACAGATTACACAAAGACCAACCAGATTTTCCTCGATGGGTACATATGTAAAGAGCCGATTTATCGAAAGACGCCGTTAGGCCGGGAGATCGCGGACCTTTTGGTGGCGGTAAACCGGCCGTATGGAAAGTCAGATTATATTCCATGTATCGCATGGGGGCGAAATGCGAGATATGCGTCAGGCTTTCTGGTCGGAACACGGATTCTGATTTGGGGGCGCGTCCAGAGCAGGGAATACACAAAGAAGCTGAATGATTTTGAGTGTGAAAAGCGGGTGGCCTACGAGGTTTCAGTCAGCAAGCTGGAGTGTGCAGAGTAAAATTAAACAGATATGAGGCTATAGATTGCCGGAGATTCCAGGAAAAAGAATCTCCGGCGTTTTTGTTTTATAAGAAATTCCTGCGGAATTTTGTGTCCATCAATGCAGAATCTCCCATAAAATAGAAATATAAAGTTTTAGCCCAATGAGAAGCGAGCGTTCATCAAGGTCAAATTTATTATTGTGGTGCGGTGCAGCGATCGTAGAGCCGATGCACATATAAGCGGCTTTTCCGCCATGAGACTGGACTTTGGCCATTAAGTACGTCGCATCCTCTGAACCGGAGAATGCGCTTTTTTGCGTGTAGGAAGTGATCTCCGGCACACGGGCAGCTCCGGCAGAAATATACGGCTCCAATGCCAAGTCACTGTCAGAGCTGGCGGCGCTTCCTTTAATTTCAGTTTTTACGGTGCAGCCAAACATCTTTGCCGCCCCCTCCAGGCTGTCGATGGCGCGCCGATATACGTTCTGCTCGATTTCGGCAGTCTCGCCGCGGGTTTCCAACTGCAGATATGCATTTTCTGCGACCACGTTCCGTCCGCTTCCGCCTCGGATCGTACCGACATTGATGCGGGAAGCACCGCGGGAATCCTGACAGGCGGTATGCATGGCAAGCGCGGCGGTACAGGCGGCCAGGATGGCGTTATTCCCATCCTGCGGGGAAGCACCTGCATGGGCGGAAAGCCCAATGATCTCGGCGTCGATCTTGGTTGTGGACAAAAATCCCTCGGAGAGCCCTACAAGCTCACCGGTTTTCCAGCCCATGCCAAGATGGCTGGTCAGGAAAATGTCAACATCGTCAAGAATCCCGCTCTCGGCGACGGATTTGGCACCGCGGACGCCCTCCTCGGCAGGCTGGAAAATAACTTTGATCGTCCCGGAAAGCTCCTCTTTGATTTCCGATAAGGCCCGGCAGACAAAAAGCCCCATGGTTCCATGGCCGTCATGCCCACAGGCGTGCATACAGCCGGGATTTTCGGAGCAGAAGCCCTCATCCGCGGGGATACGGCCTGCCTGTGTGTTTTCCTGGACATCGTTGCAGTCGATGTCAAAACGCAGGGCCACCACAGGTCCCGGCCGGCCAGTCTCAATAACGGCGCAGGCCCCGGTAAAATCTCCCATTTCACGTAAAATTTCTGCGTCCGCCCCCTGCTGCTTTGCATGCTCGATCGAAGCGTCCAACTCCTCTCGGGACGGATAAGACCAGAGATACTCCGTGTTGATGATTTCCTTTCCAAGCTTTACCGAAATCCCAAGCTCCCTAAGTTGGCCAATCAGCTTCGCGCTGGTATAAAACTCACGCCAGCCCGGCTCCGCATGCCGGTGAAAATCGCGGCGCTGTTCCCTCATAGCGTCCGCATAACGATCAAGCCCAGAGATATACGTTGTAATATCCATAGTAAATGCAACCCCTCTTTCTTCTATAAATAATATACTTTCAGTATAAAAGCCCCAGGAAAAAATGTCAACGCCAACGATCAACCAAACAGCTCTATTTAGAAACCGCTGAAAAAAGTCTAACACGACCGCCTAATATACAGCCCCTTTCTTTTCCCCCTCATTCAAGAAACGCCGAAGCCTGGCTGTCCCACTTCGCTTTCCGCTTCCTGCCTTTGCGGCCCCTCCCCGTATCTTTGTCGAAAAAGGATGAGCCCTGTCATGCGAAATTCATTGCTTTTTGGCGTATTTCGGAGTAAAATAGGACTGAAAAACGAGAAAAGGAGTATGGAACATGATAGAAGGGGCGGACATAAGCTTTGTCCATTTGGGAATTTCTGTTTCGCATATAGAAAAAGCCTTTTCCATCGGCAGTTTTCCGATCGCTTATTACGGACTGATCATCGGACTTGGCATGATTGCCGGGTTTCTTGTAGCACAGGCTGATGCGAAAAGACGTGGACAGGATCCTGACTTATATTTGGATTTTGCTTTAAGTGTGATTTTTTTTGCAATTCTGGGCGCAAGACTCTATTATGTGGTATTCCAGTGGGGATACTATAAAGACCACCTGCTTGAGATATTCAATCTGCGGCAGGGCGGACTGGCCATCTACGGAGGTGTGATCGCGTCGGCGATTACTCTGCTCGTCTTTACAAAAAAACGCAGAGTTTCCTTTTTTTCCATGGCGGACAGCGCATGCCTTGGACTGGTTACGGGGCAGATTATTGGAAGATGGGGAAACTTTATCAACTGTGAGGCGTTTGGCGGCTATACGGATAGTCTGTTCGCCATGCGGCTAAAACGCAGTATTGTCAATGAAAATATGATTTCTCAGGAATTATTGGACCATCTGATTGTAGAAGATGGCATTCAGTATATTCAGGTACACCCAACGTTTCTGTACGAGTCTCTATGGAATCTGGGACTTCTGCTTTTTATGCTGTGGTACCGGAAACGAAAGCGGTTTACCGGAGAAATGCTGTGGATTTATCTCGCCGGCTATGGGATCGGACGGGCATGGATTGAAGGGCTTCGCACGGATTCCCTTCTGATCCCCGGGACCACGGTGGCCGTATCACAGGCGCTCTCGCTTGCGGTAGCGGCATCCGCTGTAGGTATACTTTTTTTCGCCGGCGGACATCACGGGAAAGCGAGGGGTAAGGGGAAATGAATGAACAAAAAGACCAGCTTGTCACGAAGATTGAGGAAGCAAGAGGGAAGTTAAACAGAAGTATCGACAACAAAGAGGACTATGATACGATTTATCAGCACAGTATTCTGTTGGATACGTTGATTGAACAATATATTGTGGCGGAATCCAATTCCCAGCCATAAATATGGAAAAAGCCTGTAAAGCCGCAAGAATGCGGCTTTTTTTTATTCAAAAAAAAGTAAAAAATTCCCTTGCTATTTCCGGGTAAATGTACTAATATTAAAGGACAAGTGGAGCAAAGTGGAGTAAAGTGGAGTAAAATGGTGAGAAGGTGGTTTACCGTAGCAGGTATCTGAACGGTCCCGGTTCGCCATGGAGACCGCGGCTGGCAGGAGAGAGACATGTTTATTGGAGAGTACAATCACACGATCGACGCAAAAGGCCGTCTGATTGTCCCTTCCAAATTCCGGGAGCAGCTCGGCGAGGAATTCGTTGTGACGAAGGGTTTGGATGGGTGTCTCTTTGCGTACGAAAATTCCGAATGGAAATCCTTTGAGGAGAAGCTGCACGCGCTTCCGCTTACCAATGCCAATGCCAGAAAATTTACGCGCTTTTTCCTGGCCGGTGCTTGCGCCTGCGAGGTAGATAAGCAGGGAAGGATTCTGATTCCTTCCGTGTTACGAGAATTTGCGGGCCTGGAAAAGGACGTCGTGCTTGTAGGGGTCGGAAGCCGGGTAGAAATCTGGAGCAAGACCACATGGGCCGAAAAAAATACCTATGACGACATGGACGAGATTGCCGAAAATATGGAAGGGCTTGGCATATGACGTTTGAACATAAATCGGTGCTTTTAAACGAGACCGTGGACAGCCTTTTAGTCAAACCGGATGGGATTTATGTCGATGGGACGCTTGGAGGCGGAGGCCATGCCGAGGCCGTACTGTCCCGTCTCTCCAAAAAGGGGCGTCTGATCGGTATCGACCAGGATGCGGATGCGGTTCGGGCAGCCGGAGAGCGGCTTCGTGCATTCGGAGACAGGGTTGTTATAGTAAGAAACAATTACTGCAGGATCCGTGAGATTTTAAGAGAGCTTTCCATCGAACATGTGGATGGTATTTATCTGGATTTGGGCGTGTCCTCCTACCAGCTGGATACAGCACAGAGAGGGTTTACTTACCGGGCAAACGCGCCGCTTGACATGCGGATGGATCAGAGAAACCCGCAGACGGCAGCTGATCTTATAAACGGCCTGGGAGAGTCTGAGCTGTGCCGGATCTTAAAGGAGTACGGCGAGGAGCGCTTTGCAAAAAACATTGCAAAGGCGATTGTCCGGGAACGGGCGAAAAAGCCGATCGAGACGACAGGAGAGCTTGTGGAGCTCATTCGGTCATCGATCCCCGCAAGGATTTTGGCGAAGGGAGGCCATCCTGCAAAGCGCACGTTTCAGGCACTGCGAATCGAAGTAAATAAGGAATTGGAGGTCTTAAACGAATCCATTGATACGATGATTGATCTTTTGAATCCCGGTGGGCGCCTCAGCGTCATTACTTTTCATTCCCTGGAAGACCGGATTGTTAAGACGCGGTTCAGGGTCAATGAAAATCCCTGTATCTGTCCGCCGGATTTTCCGATCTGTGTGTGCGGCAGGCAGAGCAAAGGAAAGGTCATCACACGAAAACCCGTTTTGCCGGGTGATAAGGAACTGGGAGATAACAAACGTTCAAAAAGCTCAAAGCTTCGGGTGTTTGAACGAGGATAGCAAAATTCGGAGGGGAGATCAATGGCAGCAATGAACAATCACAAAAGACCAATCCGGAATACAAGCTATGTGCACGGGAGCGCCGCGCCCAAGCTCGAGAGCCCGGCCGTCAGGGAGCAGAGGGTAAAGAAACATAAAACCCAAAAACAAAATGTGTCCCTTACTGCCACTGTCAGGAGAAACCAGGAAAAGGCACTGCAGATGAATCTGCCGTATGTCCTTGCATTAACCGTGGCGGCGATTTGTACCCTTTATCTTTGCGTCAGCTATCTGCAGCTCCAGTCCTCGATTACTGCGAGGCTGAAGCACATCGAGTCTCTGGAGGAGAGCATCGAGGCCATGAAAGTGGAAAACGATGCGTTGGAGACCCGGATCAATACCTCTGTAGATCTGGATTATATTTACAAGGTAGCAACAGAGGAACTTGGCATGGTTTACGCAAATAAAAATCAGGTAAAGCTGTACAATAAGACGGAAAGTGAGTATGTAAGACAGTATGAAGACATCCCGGAACGTTAGCAAAAAGAAAACCTTCACGAAGTATATGCAGGAAAAGCTGGCGGTTACGTTTCTCGTAATTACGCTGGCTTTGTTTGGTCTTGTCGTCTCGCTTTATAATGTGGTGGAGGCAAAAAACAAAGAATATACGGAGATTGTTTTAAACCAGCATTCTGCCTATGACAGCCGTACGATTCCCTACCGGCGCGGAGACATCGTGGACCGAAACGGGACGTATCTTGCGACCAGCGAAAAGGTATATAACCTGATCCTGGACCCGAATCAGATCAATAAGGGCGCCGAGGATTACCTCGATCCAACCGTAAATGCACTCTGTGAGGTTTTCGGCTATGAGCGCTCGGAGGTATTGAAGACCCTGTCCGATAATCCGGAGTCCTATTATGTGCGCTATGAGCGGAGGCTGTCTGCCGAGCAGAAGGAGGCCTTTGAGACGAAAGCCAAAGAGATCAATCAGGCGTTTGCAGATGCCAAAAGCAAAAAGCGGGTCAAGGGCGTGTGGTTTGAGGACGAATATCGCCGGATTTATCCGTACAACTCCCTTGCCTGCAACGTCATAGGCTTTTCCTATGACAACGGCTCACAGGGAATGGGAGGCATCGAGCAGTATTATAATGAGGAGCTGGTAGGAACGAATGGCCGTGAATACGGCTATCTGGATGACGAGTCCAATATGGAAAAGGTCATCAAATCCGCCGAAAACGGCAATGTTATTGTGTCTACAATCGACGTAAATATTCAGAAAATTGTCGAAAAATATATTGACGAATGGATGAGCGAGCTGGGCAGTCAGACGGCTGCGGTACTCGTCATGGATCCCAACAACGGCGAGATCCTCGCGATGTCTTCAAACAGACGATATGATTTAAACAATCCTCGCGATCTGAGTGCGTATTACACAGAGGCAGAGATTGCCCGGATGACGGAACAGGAAAAAAATACCGCCTGGAATACCATGTGGCGGAACTATTGTGTAAACGACAGTTTTGAGCCGGGTTCACCGTCTAAGATCCTGACGGTTGCGGCCTGCCTGGAGGAAGGCGTCGTCACAAGGGATTCAACCTTTGACTGTGACGGAGTCCATGAGGTGGGCGGCTATGAGATTCACTGTTCAAACAGAAGCGGCCATGGGACGTTAAATCTGGAGCAGGTTGTCATGAAATCCTGCAACGACGCGATGATGCAGATGTCAGCACAGCTTGGAATCAAACGGTTTACGAAATATCAGAAGATCTTCGGCATCGGCCAGAAATCAGGCATCGACCTTCCCGGCGAGGCGGATACGTCAGGGCTTATTTATACGTCGGATACGATGGGACCGACCGAGCTTGCGACTAGCTCCTTCGGACAAGGCTACAACGGCACGATGATACAGATGGCGGCGGCGATCTCATCGGTCATCAACGGAGGTTCCTATTATGAACCGCATGTGGTCAAGCAGGTCTTAAACGATCAGGGAAACGTCGTGAGAAAGGTCGGCCCGGAGCTTGTGAGAAAGACTGTGTCCCAGTCCACAAGCGAATTCCTCTGTCATGCGCTGTTCATGACGGTGGAGGAGGGCACGGGAAAGGTCGCGCAGGTCGAGGGCTTTAAGGTAGGCGGAAAGACGGGGACGGCGGAGAAAATACCGCGTTCGGCGAAAAACTACCTGTTAAGCTTTGCCGGCTTTGCGCCGGCGGATGATCCCCGGATCCTGATCTATGTGGTTGTCGATACGCCAAACCTCCCTCCGGGACCGGAACAGGCCCACAGCAGTTTTGCGACCGGCATTTTTCAGAAGATCCTGGTGGAAGCGCTTCCCTATTTGAATGTATTCCCGGATACGCCTGTGTCCGAGGAGGAGGATGTGCTTTCGGGCCGCACAGAGGGGATCACAAACAACAATGAGGGCGGTCTGGAGCCGGCCTCGGAAGGCCAGACGGAGTCTGGAGCGGACGAGACGGAGTCTGACGAAACTGCAGAGGATACGGAGGGAGAAGGGGAGACCAAAGCCGTCCAAAGCAGCGAGGCGTCTTTCGAGGAAAGCACAGCCTCCGAGAGTGAGGAAGTCATTCCGTTTGAAGGAGGATTGGGGCTTCCCGATAATGTGCCGGGAGGACTTACCGTGGAAACACGTGCCACGGAAACGGCAGCTCCCTGACCGTTTAAAATCATGTGCCAGGTTGTTTCATATTTTTTGGATTTTGCAATATAATGAATAGCAAGACAAGAATGTGAGTGTGGCGCGATGGGGTCTTTATTTACCCACCACAGAAAAAAAATCCTGGCAGTCGTCTGTATCGCTGCCCTGTTAATGGCAGGGCTTTCGGGGCACCTTGGCTATCTGATGATTTTTCGCTCGGAGCACTACAGCCGGATGGCTGACGAGCTCCATGAACGGGAACGCACGATCAAGGCGGCCCGCGGCGAGATCGTGGACCGGAACGGGACAGTGATCGCCACCAATCGTACAGTCTGTACGGTCTCCGTCGTCTATAATCAGGTTACAGAGCCCGAGGCGGTGATTGAGGCACTTGTGAGAGAATTGTCGCTTTCAGAGGCAGAGGTCCGGAAGAAAGTGGAAAAACGTTCCTCAAGGGAAATCATCCGCACCAATGTCGATAAAGAGATCGGAGATCGGATCCGTGAGCTTTCGCTTGCCGGAGTGAAGGTGGACGAGGACTATAAACGGTATTATCCTTACGAAAGTCTTGCATCCAGAGTCTTAGGCTTTACCGGGGCAGATAACCAAGGTATTATTGGCTTGGAAGTCCGCTATGAATCTTATTTAAAAGGGCAAGACGGCAAGATTTTGACGCTGTCGGATGCGAAGGGCGTCGAGGTGAAGAATGCCGCGGAGGGGCGCATCGAGCCGGTGGCGGGGAATACATTGACGCTGAGCCTGGATGTTAATATCCAGAAGTACGCCGAGCAGGCTGCCTATCAGGTCATGGAAAAGAAAGGCGCAAGGGCGGTTTCTGTGATCATCATGAATCCACAGAACGGCGAGATCTATGCAATGGTGAATGCGCCGGAATTTAATCTGAATGAGCCGTTTGTTTTGGGGACAGAAAAAGCCTACGCGAGCGAAAAGGAAAGGCAGGAGCTCTTAAACCAGATGTGGCGAAACCGTTGCATTAACGATACGTATGAGCCGGGTTCAACCTTTAAAATCATCACCGCGGCGGCTGGCCTGGAGGCAGGTGTGGTTTCTCTTACAGACCGGTTCTCGTGTCCGGGTTTCCGCATTGTCGAGGACAGAAAGATCCGCTGCCATAAGGTTGGCGGCCATGGCGGGGAGACTTTTTTAGAGGGAGCCATGAATTCATGCAACCCGGTTTTTATCGACGTGGGACAGCGCCTGGGCGTGGATGCCTATTACCATTACTTTGAACAGTTCGGACTTCTCGGAAAGACGGGAATTGATCTGCCCGGCGAAGCGGCGACGATCATGCATAAAAAAG
>JAAWAR010000051.1 GCA_022792295.1 Lachnospiraceae bacterium | reverse complement strand
TCTCAAAAAGATTCGAATTGGTTATAATGGGAACCATCATCTGGAATCATCTGGACGAAGAAAGGGGAGCTAACTATGCTACAGCTTTTACAGACAGGAAAAGTGCTGTATATTCTTGCAGCAATCTGCATGCTTGGAATTGTAAGCAAGCTTGTGACAAGCAGCCTCTACAAAAGATTAATAAAAGAGACCGGTAACATGGCTCTGACGAAGAACCGGGAGCTCAGGGCACTGAAGCAAAAGACAGAGAATCTGTTTCTCGTCAGCCACGGAATCCGCAATACGACGGCGTACATAGAAAAACAGGTATATGGCTTCCGGTTTTTAAAGCTATCGCTGGACAACTGGGACAACCTTTCCATGCAGGCGATGATCCTGAATTTTCTTATTGGCGGGATCGCCGCGTTTGCTGCCTACTGGTACCGCTGCGATGCGTATTACATCGTCTTGTATGGGACCATGGGGATTCTCTCCGGGCTGTTTTTGGTGCTTGTAGACAATGGAGCGAACATCGCAATTAAGCGTCAGCAGCTTTCGGACTGTTTGGTAGATTATGTGGAAAATTCGCCGCATTTCTATAAAAATGTGGATAAGGTTCAGGACAATGGCCTGGGCATGGACAAAAAGAATACGTCAGTCAGTCTCGCTGCAAAGCCGCGCCTTCGGGAATTGAGAAGGGGCGAGGCTGCGGCCGAGACAGCGGCAGGTGAAGACACTCCCCCCTATACGGGGAAAGACAAGGCCGAGGAGAGGGCAGGCCGTTTTCATATAGAAAAGGTAACGGAGAAGCCGGAGGTCAGGAAAGCGGGAACTATTATGGAGAGCGCCCGGGAGGAACGGCAGGGCGGAAAAATTTCCGTGATTTCCAAAAAGAAAGAGAGCCGGCCGGAGATACAGCCGCAGGCACCGGAGCGGGCCGCACCTGTAAAGGAGGCCGAGCTTGCCAAAAGCATAGAACAGCTCCGGCAGAGCCTGGAGCAGATTGCGGCCGGAAGGGAACAGGCAAAGTCGGAGCCGAGAGAGCTTCAGCGGTTGGAAAAATCCGGACTGGAACGGGCCAAAAAGGGCTTAAAGCCGGAGGATGTAAAGCTTTTGGGTGAGCTTTTGCAAGAGTATTTGACATAGAAACAAATTGAGTGGCGGCATTGTAAATGAATGGATAAAATGGTATACTTATCCTAAACAAGAGGGACAACCCCACATAAGAAAAGGAGAAAGATTTATGGGCAGAGAATTAGTATTTGACTATTCCAGAGCAGCCGGTTTTATCCGTGATGAGGAAATGGAAAACATGAAGGGCGCGGTGTTAGGCGCCAAGGAAGTCCTGACAGGAAAAACGGGTGCAGGAAATGATTATCTTGGCTGGATCGACCTGCCGGTCGATTATGACAAGGAGGAGTTTGCGAGAATCAAACAGGCGGCGAAAAAGATTCAGGGCGATTCGGATGTGCTTTTGGTCGTTGGAATCGGAGGCTCTTATCTTGGAGCGCGCGCGGCAATCGAATTTTTGTCCCACAGCTTTTATAATGTGCTGCCAAAGGGTGCAAGGAAGACTCCAGAAATTTATTTTGTGGGCAACAGCATCAGCAGCAAGTATATAAAGGATCTTCAGGATGTATTGGAGGGGAAGGATTTCTCCATCAATATCATTTCCAAATCCGGCACGACGACCGAGCCGGCAATCGCGTTCCGTGTGTTCAAAGACATGTTAATCAAGAAATATGGCAGAGAAGAAGCTAATAAGAGGATCTATGCAACAACGGACAAGGCGAGAGGGGCGTTAAAGAGCCTGGCGAACGAGGAGGGGTACGAATCCTTTGTCGTTCCGGATGATGTCGGCGGGCGTTTCTCCGTGCTGACCGCGGTCGGCCTTTTGCCGATTGCCGTAAGCGGCGCGGACATTGACAGGCTGATGGAGGGCGCGGCGTTTGCAAGAAAGACTGCTCTGGAGACGGAGTATGAGAAAAACCCGGCGCTTTTATATGCAGCGGTCCGCAATATTTTGTTAAAAAAAGGTAAACAGGTGGAGATCGTGGCAAACTATGAGCCGAGCCTGCACTATGTCTCTGAGTGGTGGAAGCAGCTCTATGGTGAGAGTGAAGGGAAGGATCAGAAGGGCATTCTTCCGGCAGCCGTTGATTTGACGACAGATTTGCATTCTATGGGCCAGTTTATCCAGGATGGTGCGCGTATTATGTTCGAGACAGTTCTCGAGGTGGTAGAATCCCCGGCAGAAATTATTCTGCAGAAGGAAGATGTGGATACGGACGGCATGAATTACCTGGCTGGCCAGACGGTAGACTTTGTCAACAAGAGTGCCATGAACGGAACGGTTCTTGCGCATACGGATGGCAATGTCCCGAATCTGCTTGTAAAAATCCCGGCACAGGACGAGTTCTCCCTGGGCCAGTTATTCTATTTCTTTGAGTTTGCCTGCGGAGTGAGCGGGTATCTGCTCGGTGTAAACCCGTTTAATCAGCCGGGTGTCGAGAGCTATAAGAAAAACATGTTTGCCCTGCTCGGTAAGCCCGGCTACGAGGAGGCGAGAGAGGCGCTGCTTAAAAGGCTGTAAGACAAAAAGCTGTTATTTCAAAGAAAGAGACGGCATGCGGAAGATGAAAATCCGCATGCCGTTTTTTACTTTAGAAATGAAGCCGATATATCGATTGCTCCATCATTCTAACAGCTTAAGCAACAAGATGGATAACTCCTTACTGACTGCAGAGGGTATTATCCATAAATATATGGTAGTAGAAATAATATAGAAGAATCCTCAAGAAATTTTTAAAATAAAGAGGGCCTGACAGGCCAGGATACGAAAAAAGCGAACCCAGAGGAGTGCAGTTTTGCACAGAGTGGGAGTACTACGCATTAAGGAAGATCACTGCTGACACAGCCGCGGGGGGCTTACCCCTCCAACAAAGCACGGCCTCGTGCTGGGTTAAGGGCGTTTCAGCATGGTTCATTCCTCAATTACATGGAGCTCCAGATAGTCAAAATCCACGGTTTCAATGAAATTGTCCCGGGTAAACCGTGTTTTGTCATGGAGCTTAAAATCCCGGATATTCGAATCAAGCCAGATGGGCTGCCCCAGATCGAATTCATGGCAGATTTCTTCCAGGGCTTTAAAAACCATGGCAGTTCTGGACATGGAGTAATCGCCATTTACCGCGACCATGTCCCGGATTAAATGATTGTCCCTCCATATTTTTCCCCACATACGGAACATAAGAAATCCTCCCTTAAATATGTTTTATGGGAATAAGTATAACACAAATTCTGCGGTTTTAAAGGTTTTTTTTGCTTCTCCCTTGTAGGAAGAAGTTTTCTGTAGTAAGCTATAGATTAAGGAAAGGTTCGGAAAAATTTTACGAAAGCCAGGAGGACAAAAGATGGCACAGCCGGTCACGGATTATGCTGCCTTTTTTGCCGGTGCAAAGCAGGCAGTCGAAGAATTGGAACAGCTAAAGCAGAGTGAGGAGATGCTGGAGAAGCAGGAGCAGGGGATTGAGGACGCCCTTAAGGAAAAAAAGAGGCTGATTGCAGAGAATACCTCGCAGACGGTCAAAAAGCGCGCCACAGAGATTGCAAAGAGCTATGACGCAGAGACAGATAAGGCGAAGGAACGCCTGAAAAAGGTGCGCGCAAAACGGGAAAAGGCTAGAAACCAGGGGATAAAGGAGCGGATCGTCGAGGAAACGAAGGGGTTGATCACCGCAAACGAGGAGCTGCGTCTGCAGATGAAGACGCTGTTTCAGGAAAAACATGTGCCGGGTTTTTGCAGCAGCCACTATTATTACACGCTGTATTTTACAAAGGGAATCAAAGAGACAGGGATTCTTTTGCTGACACTGCTTGTATGTTTTCTTCTGGTGCCATGCGGAATCTATCTGCTGATCCCGGAGCGAAAGACCTGGCATCTGTTTGTGATTTATGCGGTGCTTATCCTGCTTATCGGCGGATTGTATGTGAAGATTGGGAATCGGACAAAGCTGCGTTATATGGAAACGCTGCGTGAGGGCCGCGGTATCATGGATACGCGCCTGGCCAATCAAAAGAAGATAAAAGCGATTGCGCGGGCGGTCCGCAGGGATAAAAACGATACGCTTTATAATCTGCAGAAATTTGACGATGAGATCGCGCAGCTTGAACAGGATCTGGCACAGCTTGTAAGGAAGAAAAAGGATGCACTGAACACCTTTGACACAGTCACAAAGACAATCCTTGCCGACGAGATTGCGGAAAGCCACAGGCCCGAGCTCCAAAGGATGGAGGAGGAACTTTCCCAGACGGCCGAACGGCTCTTGGCAGTCAGGAGCTCCCTAAAAGAAAAGTCACTCACGGCCTCAGACCAGTACGTGACCTATGTGGGAAGGGAAAATATGACCTTGGAACGTCTTGCGGCTGTAGAGAGCCTGCTTTCGGAGGGGCAGGCATCCAATATAAGCGAAGCGGTTGCAAAATTAAAGGCCAAAAGCAGACAGGGGTAGCAAGACAGCGCTGGTATCAGATTCGTGTATAAACCGGGACAAGACTGCCTATAATAGGAATAGGAAAGTTTAGGAAACGGGGACACGGCAATGAAACTCTTACGGAGAGAGATTTATTACTATGACACGGTAACGGAATTTGAGACGGAAAAATTCGCCGGACGCCTGCTTTGGATGCTGCTGCGGGAGATGAAGGCGAAACGTAAATCGGAAATTATTTTTTTATGCATCGGCACAGACCGGTCCACCGGGGACAGCCTGGGACCGTTGATCGGATATAAGCTGGAGGAGGCGGGGCTTTTTGGCGCGCGCGTTCTGGGGACGCTTGAGAGCCCGATTCATGCGATGAATCTGGAGGAATGCTTAGAAGGAATAAAGGATCAGTTCCCCGATGCGGTGGTAGTGGCCGTAGACGCGTCTGTGGGGAATGCGGAACGTGTGGGATATGCGACTCTTGGCCGGGGACCGTTAAAGCCGGGCCTGGGTGTAAAAAAGGAGCTGGAGGAGGTCGGTGATATTTTTATCACCGGGATCGTCGGTTCGTCAAAGAGCGGTGATCCGCTCATGCTGCAGAGCGTGCGGCTCTCTGTCGTCATGCGCCTGGCTGACTGCATCAGCCGCAGCATCTGCCTCGGCATGCATTTAATCGGGAGGCGTGTCGAAAACTTTTCAGCCGGAGAGACGTTGTTTTGACAGGTTTTGCGGCACCGCCATGCTATACTGTCCCGTAAAAGAAGGACGAGACATATGGCGAGGTGATAAGAATGGGTGATTTATATAATCCGTTTCCGAAGCTGCCGAAAAACATCCGGCAAATCGGGGATTCGGAGCAGGTGGTGCGGCTTTATGTGGAGGATTATGTCAACACATACTTAAAAAGGCTGTTTCCGACCGGCAAGCAGACACTGCGCGTAGGGCTGCTTTTGGGAAATGTGGAGCAATGTGACGGAACCCCGTACATTTTTGTGGATGGGGCTATGGAGATGGAGAATGTGGAAATAGACGGAGAGAATCTCATTTTCTCCGAGAATGCATGGAAAAAGGCATATCAGAACATGGAGGAGACTTTTCCCAAACGAAACATACAAGGCTGGTTTCTCTGCAGTGCGCAGGGGAGTCAGCTAAGCCCGTTAAATTACTGGAAACAGCATGGGCAGTACTTTGCCGGTAAAAATCAGCTCATGTATCTAAACCATGGGCTTGAAGGAGAGGAATCCATCTACATAACCTCCGAGAACGGATTTTATAAGTTAAAGGGCCACTATATTTATTATGAAAGAAACCAGATGATGCAGGATTACATGATCACACGCAAGGACGTAAGACGGGTAGAGAGCGGGTCTCATGAAAAGGTGATCAAGGACTTCAGGCAGCGCATGGTGGTAAAGAAAAGCCAGGCGGATACACAAAAAAGGGCGGTCGGCTCTCTCGGCATGCTCTGCGGTGTCCTTTCCGTCGCAGTGCTTTCCGGTGGCGTGGTGCTGGTAAATAATTACAATAAAATGCAGCAGATGGAAAGCGTTTTGACCTCGGTCCTGCCGGCGGGCGTCTCAGGCTGGGACGAGTATCAGAAACAAAAGTCAGAGGAGCCGGATTTTATCATTGAGGAGCTTCCGGGAAATGTTTACCCGACAGAAACGGTGCAGGCCGAGACGGGAGAGAGCTATACGGCGGCCGGCAGCGAAACTGTAGCTTCGCAAACAAAAGAGACAGCGGAAAGTGTCTGGTCCGGTGAAGGCGATGCAGCCGGAGAGGACTATATCGAGGAAGCCATACCGTTTGAGGAAACGACGGCAGAGCTGGAAAAGCCGGAAAGCGCAGCAGAAAGCCAAAAAGGACAAGCCGAGAGCGAGGAAACACCTTTGGCAGAGTCCGGTGAGGGAGACGCTTTGGATACGCAGCCGCCTCGTCCTGCGATTGATTATGAGGCAGCCGCTGCAAACGGTTACCGGATTTACGAGGTTGGGGACGGTGAGACGCTGTATGGAATCTGTTGGAAGGAATACGGCGATTTAAAAAAGCTGACAGAAATCTGCCGTTTGAATTATCTGGATAACGTGGACCGGATTCTCGCCGGCCAGAAATTGATTTTGCCATAAAAAAATAATGCGAATCTCCTGGAAATGGTGTATACTAAAATTTATATAGGCATTTCCGGGAGATTTTTTATGTATGGGTGATACGTATACAATGAACAGAGAATTAAAAAAGCGGCAGCTGCGTAATAAAATTATTTCTGTTTCCAAAGCGGACGAGCCGGTTTCGGAGACGGCCCAGAAGCCTGCCCGGCGTGGCCGGCGCATTTTTTTTCCTGCTCTGGTGCTTTTATTAGCGGCCTGTGGATTTTATTTTTACAAATATCAAAGCGAATACAGCTTCACGGATTATGAAGTAACCTGGGAAAAATCCATGCGTTTCGTTGATACGGCAGAAGGAGAAAAGGAGGACGGCGTTCAGGGAAAGGATGTCAGCGAGGGCAGCTTTGTGGGCTTTGCCTATTACGGCGATAACATGCTGAAATATACAAAGAACGGTGCGACCTATATTGACGCCTCCGGCAAAGACATTTGGACGCAGGGCTATGAGATTAAGACCCCGATCATCTGCATAAATGGAGACTACGCGGCGATTGCCGACCAGCAGGGAAGTCAGATCTACATATTTAACAAAGAGGGCTGCACCGGCGTGGCGAAGACGCAGCTTCCGATCACGAAAGTGGCGGTGTCGGCGAAAGGCGTGACAGCCGCCGTTGTCGAGGACAGCACATCCAGCTATATTTTCTATTATAAAAAGGATGGGGATGCGCTTGGAATCGACATCAAAATGCTGTTGTCCGGAGACGGGTATCCGCTTGATATTGCACTCTCCCCGGACGGCAAGCAGATCGTAATGTCGGTAGCGTATCTGGATAACGGGGTCATGAAAAACAAGATTGCTTTTTATGACTTTTCCGAGATCGGGAAGAACGTGGAAAACCGCTTTATCGGCGCTTTTGAAGATGAATTTTCCGGCGGCATTGCGGCGCGGGTTACCTATCTGAATGAAGATACGGTGGCAATCTTCTCGAATACGGGGATCGGCTTTATTTCTGTCAGGAACGTAATTCCCGATACAAATGTCGTCATAGTCCCTGTCCAGGAGATGATTGAAAGTATCTGCTATTCGGACAAGTATGCGGGGATTGTCACCGACAGCGGGTCAGGTGGCGCAAAACGCCTGGATCTCTATACCACAGACGGAAAAAAGGCCGGCAGTTTCGAATTTGATTTCGCATATAGCGGAATTAAAATTGACGGTGAAAGGGTTATTCTGTATAATGAGGAATCATGCATCATGTACGGCGTAAATGGCCGCAAACGGTTCGAAGGGAAGTTTGACTTTGCTGTCTCTTGTGTCCGGGGCGGAAAAAAGAGCCGGAATTCCCTGATTATCGCCGGGGGAGAAAAAATGCAGGAAATAAAACTCAAATAAATTCTATTCAGGAGGATATCATGAAAACGATTGACACACTTTCTATTAACGCGATCCGTATCCTGTCTGCTGATGCGATTCAGAAGGCAAATTCTGGGCATCCGGGCCTTCCGCTCGGCTGCGCACCGACAGCCTATGAGCTTTGGGCACATCATATGAACCACAATCCGGCGGATCCCGGCTGGGCAAACCGTGACCGGTTTATTCTCTCCGGCGGACACGGTTCTATGCTTTTATATTCACTTTTGCATTTATTCGGTTATGGGCTGACAAAAGAGGACTTGATGGGCTTCCGCCAGTTGGATTCCAAAACTCCGGGGCATCCGGAATATGGCCATACGGTTGGTGTGGAGGCTACTACGGGGCCGCTCGGCGCAGGAATGGGCATGGCGGTCGGTATGGCAGCCGCAGAAAAGCATCTGGCAGCCGTATTCAATAAGGAAAATTACCCGGTCGTGGATCACTATACGTATGTGCTTGGCGGAGACGGCTGCATGATGGAGGGAATTTCTTCGGAGGCGTTTTCGTTAGCGGGGACACTGGGGCTTGGAAAGCTGATTGTTTTATACGATTCAAACCGTATTTCGATCGAGGGCAGCACTGACATCGCGTTCCGTGAAAACGTGGAGGAGCGTATGCGTGCGTTCGGCTTCCAGACCATTACGGTGGAGGACGGCACAAACATCGACGCCATTGGGATGGCCATCGAGGCTGCGAAGGCCGATACAGACCGGCCGTCGTTTATCCTGATTAAGACGGAGATCGGCTTTGGCTGCCCGGCAAAGCAGGGGAAGGCCAGCGCGCACGGCGAGCCGCTCGGTGAGGAAAATATAAAGGCTATGCGGGAGAATTTAAACTGGCCGTGCCAGGAAGCGTTTGCGGTCCCGGAGGAGGTTTATGCGCATTATTCGGCCCTGGCCGCCGAAAAAGCGGAGACCGAGGCGGCCTGGAACGTGATGTTTGCGGCGTATTGTGAGGAATATCCGCAGATGGAGGCCCTTTGGGGGAAATATTATGGAGAAGCCGACGCAGAGGCGCTCTTAAATAACGAAGCATTGTGGCTTGCAAAAGAAAAGCCGGAGGCGACCAGAAGCCTTTCCGGAAAGATGATCAATCTCTTGAAGGATTCGATCCCGAATCTGATTGGCGGCTCTGCGGATCTGGCACCGTCAAATAAGACGGCCATGAAGGATGCAGGCGATTTTTCCGCAGAAGACCCGTCCGGGAGGAATCTGCATTTCGGCGTGAGGGAGCTGGCAATGACAGCCATAGGCAATGGTATCATGCTGCATGGCGGCCTGCGCGCATATGTGGCGACCTTCTTTGTATTCAGCGATTATATGAAGCCCATGGCCAGGCTCTCGGCTTTGATGGGGCTTCCGCTCACTTTCGTGCTGACGCATGACAGCATTGGAGTCGGCGAGGACGGGCCGACGCATGAGCCGATCGAGCAGCTCGCGATGCTCAGAGCCATGCCGAATTTCCACGTATTCCGTCCTTGTGATGCGGCCGAAACCTCGGCGGCATGGCTGTCCGCCATGACCTCAAAAAAGACGCCGACGGCACTGGTGCTCACGAGACAGAATTTAAAGCCGCTTCCGGGAAGCGGAAGGGAAGCATTAAAGGGCGGATACGTGATCGACGACTGTGAGGGAACCCCCGAAGTGATCCTGATCGCCAGCGGTTCCGAGGTCGCACTCGCCGTCGAGGCAAAGGCTGTCCTGGCTGAGGAGAGCAGAAAAGTCCGCGTGGTTTCGATGCCTTGCATGGATCTGTTTGAAGAACAGAGCGCAGAATATAAAGAGGCCGTTCTGCCGAAGACGGTGAAAAAACGTGTGGCGATCGAGGCACTTTCGGATTTCGGATGGGGCAAATACGTGGGATTGGACGGCGCCTGTGTCTCGATGCACGGCTTTGGGGCCAGCGGCCCTGCCGAGAAGCTGTTTGAAAGGTTCGGCTTCACAGTGGAAAACGTGGTAAATACGGTGAAGGCCCTGTAAGCGCTCGGGTCTGACCGGAAAAGAGGGAACGCAATATGAACCGAAAGGTGATAGGGATTGATATTGGCGGGACGACGATCAAGCTGGGTGTTTTTGAATCCGGTGGAACGCTTGCCGCGAAATGGGAGATTCCGACGAGAAAGGAGAGCGGCGGGAAGGCGATTCTTCCCGACATCGCCGCTTCGGTCAGACAGAAGACGGCCGAGCTTGGGGGAACGCTTTCGGATTACGCCGGAGTGGGGCTTGGCATGCCGGGGCCAGTGCTCCTGGACGGGCATGTGGACTTTTGCGTAAATTTAGGCTGGGGTTCTATGAATCCGCAGGAAATCTTAAGCGGGCTTTTGGACGGCCTGCCGGTGAAAAGCGGGAACGACGCGAATGTCGCCGCGCTCGGAGAGGTCTGGCAGGGCGGCGGTCAGGGATACCGGAATCTGGTTATGGTAACGCTCGGCACAGGAGTCGGCGGCGGCGTGATCCTCGACGGGAAGATCTGGCCGGGGATGCGGGGTGTCGGCGGCGAGATCGGCCATATGCATATCCTGGATGGGGAGACAGAACGCTGCAACTGCGGCGGCTATGGCTGCCTGGAGCAGGCGGCCTCTGCGACAGGGTTTGTACGGATCGCCAAACGGACGCTTGCGGCCAGTACACGGCCTTCATCGCTTCGCGGTATCGCAGAGCTGAGCGCCAAGGATGTGCTGGATGAAGCGAAGAAGGGAGATGCGCTGGCACTCGAGTCGGTGGAAACTTCCTGCCGATATCTGGGCTGGGCGCTTGCGAGCGTCACGATGGTCCTGGATCCGGAGGCGTATCTGATCGGAGGCGGTGTTTCCAAAGCAGGAACATTTCTGA
The DNA here is from genome assembly GCA_022792295.1 of Lachnospiraceae bacterium. Taxonomy (GTDB): domain Bacteria; phylum Bacillota; class Clostridia; order Lachnospirales; family Lachnospiraceae; genus CANQGL01. The sequence continues at coordinate 35,473 of JAAWAR010000051.1, read as the reverse complement.
CGGAGAAAATCAAACGTTATCACGACGAGCTGTCGCCGATGGCGACAAAGAAGCCAAAGATTCTGCTGGCTACGCTCGGGAATGATGCGGGAATCTACGGTGCGGCGAAGCTAGTGTGCTGACACGTTCCTTAATTTGACGAGTGGCTTGCCTGAATTTCCGTTTGGCGCATTGTACCCCGAGTGCATGATACCGGCAAGTAACGGTGCCGTGTGCCAGCGGTGCACGCTTAGCACGGACCGCGGCAAGGTGGAGTCTCCTTGCATCGTGGCCTGCCTTTTCTTTACAGCCTAAAAATGCATTCCCGCCATCTGCTTCTCCTGCTTCGCGGGAGATTAGGGTCAAATGCGGTCAGCATGGTTTCCTATCGCTCCTTCATTTGGCGCAGATGTCCCGCAAAGCGGAAGGCACAGTTGGCGGAAAGCAGTTTCCGGATTCGCGCCGGCGCTTGCGTGACAAAATGCGATATAAAAATGCGGACAGGTCCTTGCCTGTCCGCACTCCATATAAGCAGTTAAAAATGAGGAGACCCCGACCACTTGGGCCGGGGCAATTATGAAAAATCTATGTGCAATCTGTCTAATTGAAAAACGAAAACATATTGTTTTCTATGCAATTAGTATAAAAAACAGATGTGAATAAAATATGAACGTTGTGTTAATATATTATGAAACTATAGAAAAACAGCCGGAAAGGACGGGAAGACGGGATGGCAAATCAGGAGAAGGAAAAGACATTGGTTCTTGGGCACAGGAATCCGGATACGGACTCCATCTGTTCGGCAATCTGCTATGCAAATTTGAAACATAAGATTACCGGAAAGACGTATGAGCCCTGCCGGGCAGGCAATGTGAATCCGGAGACAGAATTTGTACTGAAATACTTCAAGGCAAAGGCACCGCGTCTTGTGGAAAACGTAAAGACGCAGGTCAAAGACATTGAGATCCGCCATACGAAGGGCGTGGACCGGGGGATCTCCCTGAAAAACGCGTGGGAGCTCATGCAGGAAAACAACGTGGTGACGCTGCCCTGTGTAAACGATGAGGGCGTTTTGGAGGGTGTCATCACGATCGGTGACATTACGAAGTCGTATATGAACCTGTACGACAGCAGCATCATTTCTAAGGCGCGCACCAAATATACCAATATTCTGGATACCTTGGAGGGGACGATCGTGGTAGGGGATGCGGAGGAATATTTTGACAAGGGAAAGGTGCTGATCGCCGCGGCAAATCCGGATCTCATGGAGAACTATATTGAAAAGAATGATCTGGTGATCCTTGGCAACCGCTACGAATCGCAGCTTTGCGCGATCGAGATGGAGGCAGGCTGCATCATCGTCTGCGAGGGTGCAGGCGTGTCGCTTACCATCCGAAAGCTCGCGCAGGAGCGCGGCTGCACGGTCATCACAACCCCTTATGATACGTATACGACGGCGCGCCTTATCAACCAGTCCATGCCGATCAGTTATTTTATGACAACGGAGACGATCTTGAATTTTTCGGAGGAGGACTATCTGGATGACATCCGCGACATCATGGCTAGCAAGCGGCACCGCGATTTTCCGATCCTGGACAGCGACGGAAAATATGTAGGCATGATTTCCAGGCGGAATCTGCTTGGCGCAAAGGGTAAGAGGCTGATCCTCGTCGATCATAACGAAAAGACGCAGGCCGTTGAGGGCATGGAGAGCGCGGATGTCCGGGAGATTATCGACCATCACCGGCTGGGAACCGTGGAGACCATGTCACCGGTATTTTTCCGCAACCAGCCGCTCGGCTGTACAGCGACGATCATTTACCAGATGTACCAGGAAAACGGTGTCGAAATCGACAAAAGGACGGCAGGGCTTCTCTGCAGTGCGATTATCTCGGATACGCTTTTATTCCGCTCGCCGACCTGCACGCCGATTGATAAGGCGGCGGCCCTGGCGTTAGCGGAGCTTGCAGGGATCCAGGCGGAGGAATATGCGACGAAGATGTTTGCCGCCGGCAGCAATTTAAAGGGCAAATCGGATGAGGACATTTTCTACCAGGATTTCAAACGGTTTACGGCCGGCAATTCGGTGTTCGGTATCGGTCAGATTACGTCGTTAAACCCTGTGGAACTCGCGGAGCTGGAGCCGCGGATGCTGGCCTACACGGAAAAGGCCAAGGAGCAGCACAACGTGGACATGATGTTTTTCATGTTGACGAACATCCTCTCGGAATGTACGAGCCTCGTGTGCGTCGGCCAGGGCGCGGAACAGCTCGTGGCGACGGCGTTCCATTTAAACGACGGGGACGCGGTGGAGAAGATCGACGGGATCGTCAGGCTACCGGGTGTCGTTTCCAGGAAAAAGCAGCTCGCGCCGCAGATCATGCTCGCGCTGCAGCAGTAGGGGAAACAGCATGGAGATCAAGAAGCGCGTATTTAAGCCAGGGAATCTTTTGTACCCGGTTCCGGCGGTCTTAGTGAGTGTGGCGGATAAGGAGGGGAATTCCAACCTCTTTACGGTCGCCTGGACAGGGACCGTCTGTACGAATCCGCCGATGCTCTCAATCAGCGTCCGGCCGGAGCGGTATTCGTACCATATGCTTCAAGAGACCGGGGAATTCGTCGTCAACCTGACGACGGAGGCGCTGGCATTTGCGACGGATTTCTGCGGTGTCCGCTCCGGGCGGGATACGGATAAATGGAAAGAGACCGGGCTCACGAAGGGAAAGTCCCAAAAAGTGTTAGTGCCTCTCGTGCAGGAGAGCCCGGTCAGTCTGGAATGCCGGGTCACGGAAGTGAGGGAATTAGGAAGCCATCATCTGTTCCTGGCAGAGATCCTGGCCGTCAATGTGAGCGAAACGTATCTGGATGCAAACGATACCTTCCGGCTTTCAAAGGCGCGGCCGTTAGCCTACTCCCATGGGCGGTATTACGGCCTGGGAGAATGTCTGGGGACGTTTGGATACAGTGTACGGAAAACACCGGAGAGGAAAGGAAAAGCAGGACGGAGAAAGAAATACCATGAAAAACGATAAAAAAGCGAAAAAAGACAATATCATCCTGATTGGGATGCCGTCAGCGGGCAAGAGTACGATCGGAGTGCTCCTTGCAAAGCGGTTGGGCTATTCCTTTGTGGACGCGGATCTGGTGATCCAGGAGAAGACGGGGAAGCTATTGAAGGAGATTATTGCCGAGCGGGGGCTGGACGGTTTTTTGCGGGTCGAGGAGGAGGTTAACGCGGAGCTTTCTGCACACCGCTCCGTCATCGCACCGGGTGGCAGTGTGATCTATGGCGAACGGGCCATGGAACATTTAAGGGAGCTTGGGACGGTCGTATATTTAAAAATCAGCTATGAGGAGCTTGTACGGCGCGTGGGGAATGTGAAGGACCGCGGCGTAGCACTTAAGGAGGGCATGACACTGCATGATCTCTACGACGAACGGATCGCATATTATGAACGGTATGCCGATTTGACTGTAGATGAGGAGGAGAAGGCGTTCGGACAGGTGGTGGATGAGCTGCGGGCGTATTTCGAGAAAGGGACTCGGCCATGAATTTCTTGAATTTGGAGTATTTTATCGCGGCCGCAGAGGAAATGAACTTTACGCGGGCGTCCAAGCGTCTTTATATCTCTCAGCCGTCGCTTAGCAACCACATCGCAAAGCTCGAGGAGGAGCTGGGGATCGCGCTGTTTGACCGGAATCCGCCCCTGACGCTTACGGAGGCAGGGCGGAGCCTTCTCCATAATGCCAGAAGGATGGTGGCGGTGAAGGAGGAGGCAGAGCTTGAGCTGCAGGACATTAAGGATTTTAAAAGCGCCGAGCTCACGGTCGGCGTGACGCACATACGGGGAACGTATATGCTGCCGCCGCTCCTGATCCGGTTCCGGGAAGAATTTCCGCGTGTCCGGGTTAAACTTTTGGAAGGGACGACAAGCGAGATCAGGGAAGCACTTTATAAGGGAAGGGTCGATCTGACAATCGGATATCTGGACGACGATATGGATCCCGGCCGGATCCGGTCGGAATATCTTCAGGCGGAGGAGATGCTTTTGATCGTGGCGGATCAAATCCTGGGTGAGTATTTTTCGGAAAAAGAGAGGGAGGCGCTTCTGAAAAAAAGCAGACTGCCGCTGCGGACGTTTGCCTGCTGCCCGTTTATTAAGATGAAGGCGCCGAGCTGGGTCGGCTCGATGTTTGAACGGGTCTGCCGGGATGAAGGGATCGTTCCGGATGTGGTTCTGGAAACGCAGAATATTACGACCATGATCTCTCTGGGCATGGCCGGCTACGGAGTGGGGATCTCGCCGGGAATCTTTGTAAAGCAGAACCCGATCCACCTTGGCAGAGACAGCGGAGCCCATACATTTATTTTAGACCATCCAGAGGTAGAAAGGACGATTGCAGCGAATTATTTAAAGAATAAGTATCAGACGAAGATTGCCAAGAATTTTATTTTGGTGGCAAAGGAAGTTTTGCATGAGATATATGAACAATAATACGAAAAAGCCCCCATGTATGGTTGGATACATGGGGGCTTTTTTATGTTCGATAGTAAGAAGACTATAGGGATATTTGGAGATAGTTATTAGACAATGTATCAATATTTCTCTATAATTATAAAAAATAGATAAAAAACAGATTATTTTTTTATAAAAATGGAAGGAATGAAAGTAGAAATGATAAGAGATACCTCCGGTTTGTGCGTCATTGCTTTTATTTTGCTTCTGTGCGGTTCTATTTTCTATGGAATTGGAATCGCTGTGTTCATAGAACCGGCCCATATAGCTCCCGGAGGAGCAGCCGGAGCAGCCCTGATGATAAGTCACCTCTGTCCGATACCGGTGGGAGCTTTGACTTTGCTTCTGAATGTACCCCTGCTGCTTTTGTCCTGGGTGTTTTTGGAGCGCCGCTTTACGTGGATGACGGCGTTTGCCAGCGCGGTCTGCTCGGTGCTTCTGGATTTTTTGATCACACCCATTTTTCCTGTCTACGAGGGTGACCGCCTTTTGGGAAGCCTTTGCGGAGGGCTGCTGGTAGGAATAGGAATGGCTTTTATATTTCAGGCAGGGATGAGTACAGGAGGGACGGATATTTTAGGCTATCTCATACAGAAAAAATGGCCTCACATTTCCATTGGGAGGGCACTCCTGTTTGTGGACAGTGTAATCCTGGCGGCGTCCGTCCTTGTGTTTGGCGACCTGGAGGCAGCTATATTTGGAGTGATCGCCCTGTATGTACAGACGAAAGTAATTGATGCGGTTCTTTATGGTGTAAACGCCGGGAGCCTGGTAACAATTATTACAAAAAACGCCGGTGGGATTTCCGGACGGATTATTAAAGAGCTGGACAGAACGGCGACCCTGCTACCGGGGCGCGGGGCTTTTTCGGGCGCGGAGCTTGAGGTACTAATGTGCACCGTCAGGAAAACAGAATTTGCATCGCTCAAAAGAATTGTGAGTGAGTCGGACCCAGGTGCGTTTGTCATGGTGATGGAAACTTCGGATGTGTTCGGGAACGGTTTTAAAAAATTTGCGGGATAGGTTTTATGCAGCCCTCAAAGATTGATACAATATGAAGGAGGAAAACAAAAATGAATGAAGCACGTAAGAAAAAAGGGCTATTTGACTACTTTTTGGGCGGAGTCGAATGCGTCGGGAATAAAATCCCTGACCCAATGGTTTTGTTTTTAGGACTGAGTGTTCTGACGATTCTCCTGTCTTACGTCCTTTCCGGCATTGGGTATTCGGGCATCAATCCGGCGACCGGCGAGGAGGTTATGGTATACAACCTGCTGTCCGTGGAAGGGCTGCTGAAAATGATCACATCGGCGGTGAGCAACTTCACCGGTCTCCCGGCGCTGGGAATGGTATTGGTCTGCATGATGGGCGTTGGCGTCTGCGATCAGTCAGGGCTTTTTTCGGCCGGCCTGCGAAACGTGGTTGAGAGCTCGAAGGGCTCTGACATAAAAATCATCATTGTTTTCCTGTTTGCCTGCGTGATGGCAGACATGGCAGGCGGTACGGGCTTTGTCGTCATGCCGCCTCTGGGGGCTATTATTTTTATGGCGATGGGACGCCATCCGCTCGCGGGGATGCTGGCGGCCTATGCCTCCGTCTCGGGCGCGTTTGCTTCCAACCTGCTTGTGACCTCGCAGGATGTAGTAAATTTAAGCTATACGGAGCTTGCGGCGAAAATGGTGGATGCGGATATTGCCCTATCGCCGGCAATCAACTGGTATTTCAGCGCCGCATCGGTTGTGGCATTGACCTTGGTGACCACATGCATAACGGTAAAGGTGGTTGAGCCAAGGCTGGGGAAATATACCGGCATGGCGGCGGCTGAGAAAGTGGAGACAGTAAAGGAGCAGGACAAAAGGGCGATAAAGCGTTCGCTGCTTGCGGCCGGGATCTTTTTGGTATTGATAGCGGCCGGAACGATTCCTCCGAATGGAATTCTCCGTGATCCGGCGACCGGCTCTCCGATCGCATCGGCAGCCCCGTTAATGAAAGGTCTCCCGTTTTTGATCGCATTGCTGTTTTTTATTCCCGGCGTAACCTTTGGGCTTGCCTCCGGCAATTTTAGAGGAATGAAGGACATATCGGCGGCGCTTGGAAAATCCATGGCAGACATGGGAAGCTATATCGCTTTGATTTTTGTATCCGCCCAGTTCTTAAATTATTTTTCATGGTCCAATATTGGGATTGTAGTCGCCATTAAAGCAGCCGAGGCACTGCAGGCTTCCGGGTTTCCAATCCCGGTTGTACTGGTTCTTTTTGCCACGGTATGCGCTCTTATCAATCTGGTAATCGGCGGCGCATCCACGAAATGGGCAATCCTGGCTCCCATTTTTGTGCCGATGTTCATGTTTTTGGGCTACCATCCCGCCCTGGTGCAGATGACATACCGAATCGGGGACGCGATTACAAATCCGATTTGTCCCACTTTTGCATATTTTGGAATGCTGCTTGCACTGGCACAAAGATATGATAAAGAGACCGGCTTAGGAACGCTGATGTCCAATATGCTGCCGTATTCCCTGGCCTTTTATGGGTTTATGATCATACAGCTTTTATTCTGGTTTTTCTTTAAAATCCCGTTTGGGCCGGGCGGACCGGTATACTATTGACAAAAGAATGGGATCAATCGTTCGTATCAAAACAAAGGAGGATATTTTACATGAAGACAGTCATTGAAGCCAAGGGAACGCCATATCAGCAGGGTGTAATACAAGGAGAGCAGCTTAAGGAGATAATTGAACGGAATGTTTTGGCAGTTAAAGCAAAGATGGAAAAGAGCAATATGAATACGGAACGATACCACCGCTTTGTGAATCGGAATCTGCGGTTTATGGAACAATTCCACCGGGATATTTATGACGAAATGAAGGGAATTGCCGACGGCTCCAAAATTCCGTTTCAGGACATTGTTTACCTGAATATTCCGGCTTATTTCATGGATGAATATTTCAATCAAGAGTGCAGCATGCTGATGGTCCGGGGAAAAGCCACGGCAGACGGGAATACGTATGTAATTAAAAACCGTGATATGAGCATGTACATGGAGCAGGCAGTAATTCGCCGGGAATATCCGGATGGGCTTAAAATTGTGGAGATCAACGGTGCGGGAACCGTCACATATCCGGCCTGTGGGATGAACAGCTACGGATTGGGTGTGACGAATACCGGCTTTTGGTCTTCGAAGGCCCCCTCTGCCGCAGAGCGTGCAGACAGTGCGCACATTTTCTTAAACGCACATATTCTGCTGGCACAGTGCAAATCCGCGAAGGAAGCCCTGAAGTGCCTTGAGGAGACGCCGCGAATGAACGGGCTGAATGTGATTCTCGTTGACACAAGGGATGCGTACTGTGTGGAGATGACAAAGGATGAGATTTTTGTCATGGAGGACGAGGGAAACGGTGTGCTTTTTAGAAGCAATCATTATGTTTCAGAAAAGTTTCGCCACCTGAATCCCGGAATGGATGAGTATGCCTCGACCTTCATGCGGTACGACCGCATCAAAGAGCTGGTGGAGGAACGATACGGGAAGCTGAGATTTCAGGATTTATTCCGTATCATGTCGGATCATAAGAACGGGATCAACGCGATCTGCCGCCATCCGGAGGGGAATGTGCTGTCGCAGACGATTTCCAGCAGCATGTTTGTATTGGAGGACTGCGAGGCATGGACTACGATCGGGAATCCATGCGAAAGCCTGCGTTTTGCTTCTCTAAAATAGGAAAGAAAGAATACAAAGGGGAAATTGGAAAATGAATGGGAAAAGAAAAAGCGGGTTTAGGCTGCCGCATATTTATGCGCTTTTGTTCGGCATCATGGCGGTTTGCGCAGCGGCCAGCTGGATCCTGCCGGCTGGTGAGTTTGAGCGGACCGTGAACGAGGCCGGCCGGTCCGTCGTTGTACCGGGAACATATCATGTGATTGCGTCTTCGCCCGTGGGAATTTTTGATACGGTGAAGGCGGTCTATACAGGCATGGTAGATGCAGGAAACATCGTATTTTTCCTGTTTGTAGCGGCGGGGTCGATCGGGCTTGTTTTGCAGACGGGAGCCGTAAACGGAGTCGTGTCCTCCCTGCTTGGCGTTTTAAAAGGGAAGGCAAGGGTGCTCATTGTCCCTGTTTTTATTGTAGTGCTCGGCATCGGGGCTTCCACGATCGGAATTTTCAGTGAGGCGTTTGTATTTATTCCGCTGTTTGCGGGAATTTGTATCGCACTCGGATATGATGCGGTAGTCGGGATGGCAATTATCGCGCTGGGCTGCGGGATCGGATACAGCGGGGCGGCTATGAACCCGTTTACCGTCGGCTTGGCCTGGAGCCTGGCTGACCTTCCGCAGCTTTCGGGAGCCGGATACCGTGTGATCTGCCATATCATTATGGCGGTAATTGCCTCCGCTTATACGATTCGATATGCACTTAAGGTGCAGCAAAATCCCGCTTCCAGTGTCGTATATGGAGATGATTTCAGCAAGCTGGAAGTAAGTGTAAAGGACATGGAAGGGCAGAAAATGGGAGTGCGCAGCAGCCTGATTCTTTTGACTCTGGCAGCCGGAATCGGAGTGATTGTATACGGAACGATTCGACACGGCTGGTCCTATGCGGAGCTCAGCGCTGCTTTCCTTTTAGTGGGCCTGGTAAGTGCCGGAATCATGGGCTGGGGGCCCAGCGCCATTGCTGCGAAAATTGCCGTAAACTTCGAAAATATTGCAATGCCGGCGATGATGATCGGAATTGCCAGAGGAATTCTGATCATTTTGCAGCAGGGACAGATTATTGATACCGTTACCTATGCGCTGGCGCTCCCTCTGACCTATCTGCCAAGCTGGGTCAGTGCCGTGGGGATGTTGGTGCTGCAGACGGCATTAAACTTTCTGATTCCTTCCGGCTCCGGCCAGGCGGCCACCAGCCTGCCGATTATGATTCCGCTTGCGGATCTTGCGGGCGTGCCAAGGCAGACGGCTGTGCTTGCGTTCCAGTTTGGAGACGGGCTGTCCAACATTCTCTGGCCGACCGCAATGGCCCCAATCATGTGTGGCATGGCAGGAATCAAGATGGAGAAATGGTGGAAATGGCTGTTGCCCTTATGCGGCCTTTTATTTGCAGCGCAGGCCATACTGATTATTGTGTCCCTGTATATCTGGTAGGGGAGAGCCCTCCGTTCCGGTCAGTAAATGAGTCTGGCCGGAACGGAGATTTTTTGTCATAGAAAGCGCGATAAGTCCTCTTTTTCGACCTCCGGCCCCATGGCGAAATAGTCTGTATCCATATACAAACAAAATGCGGACAGGAGTGTTTCCAGATACGGCATCCGAATCCCAAATTTTCTGCCGAGGCGTACGTAAGGCACCAGACCATACGGAAGATCTTCGCTCAAATAACGGTGATGTAAGGTTTTGGGCCCCTTTGTCACTGCATAGGCCGGTGTTTTGTGCAGAATCTGATAGAGGTCCGTTTGCTTATCCGGCCAGAAGGCATTTAACAGCTCCAGCTCTGTCAGCGCTTTGACGCCGCAGGCAGAGAGTACATTTACCCGCTCCTCGTCCAGCCTTTCCATATAGCGTACAACGCGCGGCGTGGCACAGGTGTGGAACAAGAGGTAATCCTCTCCGTTTTCCAGACGGGTGAGATTAAACAGCGTAAGCGGCCCATGGCAGACACAATTTGAATGGTTGAGAGAGGTGTGGAGCACATTAGGAGCGGGGATTAGCTGCGGGAAAACAGGGTGCAGCTTTTTAAGCACACGGGCAGTCTGCGCCGGCTTTGTACAGGCTAACGGAATCTGCTGCTTGACGGTTTTCAGGTAGACAGAATCCGGAGACGGTGAATGACAGAGGATAAGCTGTCCGCTCATCTCGGAGATCGTCACATTCTTTTCGTCTGCCTTTGCGCGAAGAATCGTATCAAATTCGACTGCGCCCCAGCAGCCGTTGGTGATCACAATGTCCTGCCCTGCTCTTAAATGCCCGGAGAGTGCCTCGGCTAACGGCCTGTGTCCCCCAGCCACGGTGCAGACAAGAAGCAGATCCCCATGCTCTGCGGCAGCGGCCAAATCATCGGTTACAGGAATCAGAAAGGTTCCAGCAAGCTTTCCGCTGGCGGTTAACCCATGCTTTTTGAGGGGAGCTATGCGGGAGTAAGACCGGTTGTAGAGAATCACCTCATGGCCGGCCTGGGTCAGATAAGCGGCGTAGGCTTTTCCGGTATTGCCTGCCCCCAAAATCGTTATGTTCATTCCATGCTGCCTCCTTTTTATGAATTGATATAAATACTATACGTCCCTTTCGGCACAGCTGTCTAATAGGTAAAGTCCTATAGGGGCATCATGCAATAGTTATTAGACAATTATGGGGATAAAAACTAAAATAATTATAAATTCCTAAAGCAAAAGGCGAAAGGTTGCACGAATCTCCCGGAAGGCATACCGAAGCGGAGAAGCCGTATCAAGTCCGACCTGCCTGACCTTCGCCAGCTTCGGAATGTTTCTTGTGATAACATAGAAATACGGTAAAGAGGCGGTTTTTTTAACCTGCCGCTTGGGCCAAATAGTTATGCACGGTTCGGCATGCAGATCAAGGAATAAAAGGAGGGTATTAACGATGCATGTATTAGAAGAAAAACGTTCAAGCAGCGAGCTTCGCGGCTATGTAAAAAAGCGAATCGCCAAAATGCGGGAGTCCATGCAGAAAAAGGGTGTCGATGTAGCGATTCTGATGCGCCCGGAGAATGTGTTTTATTTCAGCAATTTTAATCCGATCATTATCAGCCATGTGCCGTATTTCATCATCACAGCGGATGACGCATTCCTGCTCGTCCACTGCATCCGCCGCGATCACGCGGTGAATGAGGGCGCGGTGGATCAAGTTCTCTGCTACGGAAAATGGGGTGCGACAAAGGCGATCGCCATGGATGCCATGGATGCGATGCGTGAGATTTTGGGGGACGGGACCGTGTGCATCGGCGTTGAGGGGGATTACGCCAGCATGAACTTCTTAGAATGCCTGAAAACGAAACTGTCTGTAAAGTCCTATGTGGATATTGCACAGGATGCGATCGACTTAAGACTGATCAAGGATGCGCATGAGATCCGTATGTGCCGCATCTCCGGTGAGTTGGTGGATCTTGGCGTGACCCGGGCGATCGAGGCGATTGAGGCAGGAGAGAGCGAAGCAAGGGCGGCAACGGAGGGACAATATGCAATGCGTCTGCTCTGGCATGAAAAATACCAACAGTACGAGGTCTCCGGCTTTTCAAACTCCGAGACGGCGGATATAGACACCTTTGTCGTCTGGTGTATGTCCAATGAACGCTTGAATTACGGCTGTGACTGCCCGACGGGTTACGTGCCGCAGCCGGGTGATCTGACGATGCCGATGAGCTGGGCAAGGATCGGCGGTTATAACGTCGAGAACGAGAGGACGGTCATCGTCGGCCATGTTAACGAGGAGCGGGAGCGGGCGTACAGCGCGATGCTGCGTGCCAGGGAACAGATCTTTAAGCGCCTAAAGCCGGGAGCGGTTTTTGAGGACCTGTATTTTGCGGCCATGAAAGAGTATGAGGCTGCAGGATTTGGAAGCATCCTGCCGGGACGCTGCGGCCATGGCATGGGGCTTTCCACACATGAATTCCCATCCGTTGCGAAGGGAAACAAGGCAGAGCTTGCTCCCGGCATGATCCTGACGGTGGAGCCGGGCCTTATGAGCGCTGAACTTGGGGCAGTCCGAAACAGCGATACGGTGCTCATCACAGAAAACGGCTTTGAATTCCTGACGCGGTCGAAACGGGATCGGATCGTGATCAAGGGCTGACCAAAAAGGCATAAGAGTCTGCAATGATACAGAAAGATCCCAAAGAGGGCTTGTAAACATTACTATATACGAGGATGGTACATAACAATGACGAAAAAAGAACGAATCATGGCGGCAATCCGCGGAGAAAAGCCGGACAAGCTTCCCTACTCCTTCTGGAGCCATATGCCGGGGACGGATCTGGACCCGGAGGCGATTGCCGAGAAAACGTATGAATTCTATAAGACCTATGACTTTGACTTCATCAAAACGATGAATAACGGCATGTATGCGATCGAGGATTTCGGCTGCACGGTGGATTACTCCGAGATCGAAAAGGGGGGTGTGGCCAAGCTGGTGAACAGCCCGATCCGGGGCGGTGCAGATCTGGCGAAGCTTTCTGCCTGTTCTCTGGATGAGGGCAGTTATGCAAGAGAGCTGCGCCACCTTGAGCTCGTGCTTAAAAAGGTGGAGGGCGAGGAGGTTCCGGTGATCTTTACGGTCTTTGCGCCGATCACAACTGCCGAAAAACTCTGCGGCGGCAGGCTTCTTTCGTTCGTGAAAGAGGGCTTTGGAGAGCAGGTAAAGCATGCGCTTACAGTCATCACCGAGACGACCTGTGAGCTGGCAAAACGGGCGATCGGGCTGGGTGTGGATGGAATCTTTCTGGCCTCCCAGACAGCGACGTATGACAAGTGCACAGCAGCAGAGTATCTTGAATACGGAAAACCGTATGATCTGCAGGTCTTAGAGGCGGCGAAGGGCGGCTGGATGAATACGCTCCACTGCCACGGCGACAACATCATGTTTGAGATATTAAAAGATTATCCGGTTCAGATTTTCAACTGGCACGCCTGGGAGACATTTCCGGAGCTTGACGAGGCATATGCACTGTCCGGCAAGTGTCTGATGGGCGGTTTAAAGCGCACGGATATTACAAAACGGGATAAGGGCGCGATCCAGAACCAGATCTTCCAATGCTTCAAGCAGTTGGGAGGCAGGCACCATATTTTAACGCCCGGCTGTGTCATCCGCTACCCGCTTGACGAGGAGATGCTGGCCTTCATCGGACAGACGAGAAACGAGATCGAAAAGGTATTCGACGGTAAGGAGCGGAGAGCGTGAACATAGGCGAAAAACTATATCAGAATCATCTGGCAATTCTAAAGGAGGAGCTTTTGGTAGCGCTCGGCTGTACGGAGCCGATCGCCATCGCCTTCGCGGCGGCAAAGGCCAAAACGCTCTTGGGGGAAATGCCCCAAACATGCCATGTGCGCTGCAGCGGCAATATTATAAAGAACGTAAAGGCCGTGATTGTCCCGAATTCCGGGAATATGCGCGGCATCGAGGTAGCGGCGGCACTCGGTATTATCGGCGGTGACGCGGGCCGGGAGCTGGCAGTTTTGGAGTCTGTGACCGAGACGGATATTCAAAAGACAAAGGAGCTTTTAAAGACAGGTTTTTGTACTTGCAGCCTCGCGGAAGGCGTGGATAACCTCTACATTGTTGTGGAATTAAAAAGCGGGGAGCATTCCGCACTCGTGGAGCTTAAAGAGCACCATAATCACATTACAAGACTGGAAAAAGACGGAAAGGTGCTGTTTGAGGAATGTGAGCAGCCCCAAAAGGAAAAGGAAGAAAAAGGGCCGGATCGGATGCGCCTGAGCGTGGAAAATATCTTGGCGTTTGCAGAGCAGGTGGGGATGGCTGACGTAGATGAGCTTTTGTCCAGGCAGATTGCATACAATACGGCAATTTCCGACGAAGGGCTGAAGGGGCGCTATGGCGTGGAGACCGGGCGGATCCTTTTGGAGAATGCAAGCCGGGTGTCGGGTACGGAAAATACTAGGCTGCGGGCCCGTGCCGCGGCCGCCGCAGGGAGCGATGCCAGAATGAGCGGCTGTTCGCTGCCGGTCGTGATCAACAGCGGAAGCGGCAACCAGGGGATCACGGTGACGCTGCCGATCGTGATTTATGCAAAGGAGCTTGGCGTTGATAAGGAGCTTTTATACCGGGCCCTGGTGCTCGGAAACCTTTTAAGCGTCCATCAGAAAAAGTATATCGGCAGTCTCTCCGCCTACTGCGGAGCCACAAGCGCCGCGACAGGAGCCGCCTGCGGGATCGCCTATATGCAGTTGAAAAAGAGCGGCAAAGAGGAACGGATCTATGGCATCCTCTGCGACACCATCACGAACAGCATCGAGACGCTGGGCGGAATGGTCTGCGACGGCGCGAAAGCGAGCTGTGCAGCCAAGATCGGGCTCGCGGTGGAAAATGCGCTGATGGCTCTGGAACTTTCTCTTGCAGGCAATGTCTTCCAGCCCGGAGAAGGCATGACCATGGAAAATCCCGAGGATACCATCGCGGCCATCGGCCGGATGGGGCGCGTCGGGATGAAAAGCACGGATGTGGAGATTCTGAATATTATGCTTGGAAATTGACGGAAAGACACCGTCAAACGCTTTACGCATGTATCCTTTTCTGCCAGTGCCGTATACGCAAAGAAACAACGGAAGCTGACCTGGAGAAAACGAAGCAAAACCGCCTCCTCTTTACCGGCATAGATCCGGTAAAACGAGGGCGGTTTCCCATTCTGTTATTTTTTCGGATAATCTATGGCAAAGCATCCGATATGCAAGTCTTCCTGGGATTCCTCCCCTAAAAGCCTAAGAACGGCGGAACGTAACGAGAATTGCCGCATGTCCGCGTATTTCCCTTGAAAAATGAAAGGTTTCATGTATAATAGAAAGAGCGGCTATTAAACATGAAAACACGAAAAGATTGAGGATTGAAACATGATCAGTGCAAACAATGTTACATTACGGGTAGGAAAAAAGGCGTTGTTTGAGGATGTAAACATCAAATTCACCGAGGGGAACTGCTATGGTTTGATCGGTGCAAACGGCGCCGGTAAATCGACGTTTTTAAGAATCCTGTCCGGGCAGCTTGAACCGACGAACGGCGAGGTTGCAATCACGCCGGGGCAGCGTCTGTCCTTTTTGCAGCAGGACCATTTTAAATATGACGAGTATCCGGTCCTGGATACGGTCATTATGGGGAATAAGCGTCTTTACGACATTATGAAGGAAAAGGACGCGATCTATATGAAAGAGGATTTCACGGACGCAGACGGTATCAAAGCTGCCGAGCTCGAAGGAGAGTTTGCGTCTATGAACGGCTGGGAGGCAGAATCAGACGCAGAAAATCTCTTAAACGGCCTTGGAGTCGAGACAGACATGCATTATAGGCAGATGAAGGAGTTAACCGGCCCCCTAAAGGTCAAGGTGCTTTTGGCGCAGGCGCTTTTTGGCAATCCGGACATCCTGCTTTTAGATGAGCCGACGAACCACCTCGACCTGGATGCGATCGCTTGGCTGGAGGAGTTTTTGATTAATTTTGAGAACACGGTAATCGTGGTCTCCCATGACCGTTATTTTTTAAATAAGGTATGTACCCAGATTGCCGATATTGACTACGGAAAGATCCAGCTCTATGCCGGCAACTATGATTTCTGGTTCGAATCCAGCCAGCTTATGATTAAGCAGATGAAGGAGGCGAACCGGAAGAAGGAGGAGAAGATCAAGGAGCTGCGGGAGTTTATCCAGCGTTTCTCGGCCAACGCCTCCAAATCCAAGCAGGCGACCTCAAGAAAGCGCGCTCTGGAAAAGATCGAGCTTGATGAGATCAAGCCGTCGAGCCGGAAATACCCGTACATCGACTTCCGCCCGTTCCGTGAGATCGGAAACGAGGTCCTGACCGTAGAGAATCTTTCAAAAACCATTGACGGCATCAAGGTGCTGGACAATATTTCCTTTATCCTGGGGCGTGAAGACAAGGTTGCCTTGGTTGGGCCGAACGAGCTTGCGAAGACGACGCTTTTTAAGATCCTTTCCGGCGAGATGGAGCCGGATTCGGGAAATTACAAATGGGGCCTTACGACGACGCAGGCGTATTTTCCGAAGGACAACAGTGCCGAGTTTGACAATGATGACACAATCGTAGACTGGCTCACACAGTATTCGCCGGAAAAGGACGTGACTTATGTGCGCGGCTTTTTGGGAAGGATGCTGTTTGCGGGCGAGGATGGCGTGAAAAAGGTAAAGGTATTGTCGGGCGGCGAAAGAGTGCGCTGTATGCTGTCAAAGCTTATGATTTCGGGCGCCAATGTGCTGCTTTTGGATGAGCCGACCGATCATTTGGACATGGAAGCGATTACGGCCCTCAATAAGGGCATGCAGAAATTCTCAGGTGTCCTGATCTTCTCCTCCCGTGACCATCAGATCGTACAGACCACAGCCAACCGGATCATGGAGATCATAGGCGGCCGGCTCGTAGACAAGATTACGACCTATGATGAGTATCTGGACAGCGATGAAATGGCGAGAAAGCGTTTCACCTTCACCGTCACCGAAAGCCAGGAGAACGACGACTAAACAAACAAAAAGAATTCCGACAGCAAATCGAAACGCTGCAGGCTTCGGCCGGCGGCGTTTTTTTCGCGCGCCTCATTTAAAAGAGGCTTTCCCGGAGAATAGGCAGGGCGGTAGCGACGGCAATGATCTGTAGGCTGTCAAGACCCAGCCGCCTTGCGATTGAAAAGCCGATTCCCCGGCTTGCGCCGGTTACAACTGCGGTTTGCTTCCTCCTTTCTCTGCATCAGGCTGAAGCAGAAAAGAATATAGGGTTTACAGGGGCTTTTAAATTCATTCAAAATATGATATAATTTGTTGGAAATCGTTTGTCCCGGGAAGGTTTCATGTTCGCAGCCGGGCGTGAAAAACAGGAGAATATGATGAAAGAGAAAAACAAGATCAAAAGCAGCCTGCAAAAATATCTGCAGTGGCCGCTTGTACTGTCCGTTTTCGTGCTTTGTGCAAATGCGGCCATAACGATGGTTTCTCTGCAGGCCGGAATTGCCATGGCGATTTTTTCCGCGTTATATCTGATCTGTGCTGGAGTATTATTTTTTTACGGAAAGAGAAAGCTGACCGGCGGGCTCGTGTCCTTTGCAACCGGGTACAGCTGGAGTCAGAAGAAACTTTTGGACTCCATGGAGCTTCCCTACGGGATTGCCGATATGGATGGACGGCTTCTGTGGGTCAACCAGGCACTTGCGGCTGTCATCAAAGAAGAAAAAAATTCAAGAAAATCGCTCACCGCGCTTTTTGAAGAACTTACCCCGGAGATACTTTCCGGGATGGAGGAGTTCCTGGAGATCCACAGTGAATATAAAGAAGCGCGTTACTGCATCCGCATAAAACGCGTATACCTCTGCCAGGAAAAGGAGACGGCGGACAATGCGGGGGCTGAGGACATAGAGCAGCAGGTCCTGGCCGTCTATCTCTATGACGAGACGGAGATTTACATCTGCAAGCAGGCGATTCACAATCAGAAGATGGTGGCCGGCCTGATCTATCTTGACAATTATGACGAGGCCCTGGAGAGTGTCGAGGAGGTGCGCCGTTCGCTTTTAACGGCGCTGATCGACCGCAAGATCAACAAATATATTTCTGCGGTCAACGGAATCGTGCGGAAGCTGGAAAAGGATAAATATTTCTTTGCGATCAAGCAGCGCTACATGGAGCGGCTGGAGGCCGAGCGTTTTTCTCTCCTCGAGGACGTAAAGACGGTCAACATCGGAAATGAGATGGCCGTGACCCTGAGCATTGGCATCGGCATGAACGGCGAGACCTACGTGCAGTGCTATGAGTACGCGCGGACGGCGATTGACATGGCGCTAGGCCGCGGCGGTGACCAGGCCGTGGTTAAGTGCGGGGAGAGGATACAGTATTTCGGCGGAAAGTCCCAGCAGCTCGAGAAGACGACGCGCGTAAAGGCCCGCGTAAAGGCGCATGCCATGCGGGAACTTTTAGAGACAAAAGACCGCCTTTTGATCATGGGCCATAAAATCGGAGATATAGACGCTCTGGGTTCGGCGATTGGTGTGTACCGGATCGCCGTGGCGATGAACAAAAAGGCTCACATCGTAATCAATGAGGTTACATCGTCCGTGCGTCCGATGCTGGACCGGTTTGTGGACAATAACGATTATCCGGCCGACTTGTTTTTAAACAGCAAGGAGGCAGCGGACATTGTAGATGCCAACACGGCGCTCGTGGTCGTCGATGTGAACCGGCCAAGCTATACCGAGGCGCCTGAGCTTTTAAAGCTGGTGCGCACGATTGTAGTCATTGACCACCATCGCCAGTCGAGCGAGGTCATTTCCAATGCAACACTTTCCTATGTGGAGCCGTACGCCTCCTCGGCGAGCGAGCTGGTTGCGGAGATTCTGCAGTATGTGGCAGATAATATTCGGATCAAGTCGGCAGAGGCGGATGCCATGTATGCCGGAATCGTGATCGACACGAATAATTTCACCAATCAGGCCGGTGTCCGCACGTTTGAGGCGGCGGCGTTTTTAAGGCGCAACGGAGCCGATGTGACGCGGGTACGCAAGCTGTTTCGGGATAAGATGGAAGATTATAAGGCAAGAGCGGAAGCAGTCCGACAGGCCGAGGTATATCACGGTGCGTTTGCGATCAGCGTCTGCCCCTCTGAGGGCGTGGAGAGCCCGACCGTTGTGGGTGCACAGGCGGCAAACGAGCTTCTGGATATTGTGGGGATCAAGGCGTCCGTGGTCCTCACGCCCTATGAAGGAAAAATCTATGTCAGCGCGCGCTCGATTGATGAGATCAATGTGCAGGTCATGATGGAGAGGCTTGGGGGCGACGGACACAGGACCATCGCCGGGGCACAGCTTCCCGACATGTCGGTTGAGGAGGCCAGGAAAAAGATCAAGGAACTAATTGACGCAATGGAGGAGAAAGGAGAAATCTAAAAGATGGAAGTTGTATTATTAGAGGATGTAAAAGCACTTGGGAAAAAAGGGGAGCTCGTAAAGGTCAACGACGGCTATGCGAGGAATTTTATTCTGCCAAAGAAACTCGGGGTGGAGGCGACACCGAAGAACTTAAATGATTTAAAGCTCAAAAAGGCAAATGAAGCCAAGATTGCCGCAGAGCAGCTCGCCGCTGCGAAAAAACTGGCGGAGGAGATCGAGGAAAAATCCGTTACGGTTACGATCAAGGCCGGGGAAGGCGGCCGGACGTTCGGCTCCGTGTCCACAAAGGAAATTGCAAAGGCGGCGCTTGACCAGTTGGGCCTGGATATTGACAAAAAAAAGATGGCTCTGCCGGAGCCGATTAAGAGCTTAGGGACCGTTGAAGTTTTGGTAAAGCTCCATAAAGATGTAACCGCAAAGCTTCGTGTAAAGGTAGTAGAGGCATAAAAAATATGGATGAGGCGTTAATAAAGCGGGTCCTGCCGCACAGCGTCGAGGCGGAGCAATCGGTCATCGGTTCTATGCTGATGGATCGGGATGCGGTGATCGCTGCCACGGAGATGATCCGGCCGGAGGACTTTTATCAGAAGCAGTACGGCGTTATGTTTGAGGCTATGGCCGAGCTGTTCAATGAGGGGAAGCCGGTCGATCTGGTAACGCTTCAGGACCGTCTGAAGGAGAAGGACGTCCCGCCGGAGGTATATGATCTGGATGCGATCCGTGAGATCGTAGCGACCGTGCCGACGTCTGCCAGCGTGCGCGCCTACGCGCAGATCGTATATGAAAAAGCGGTCATGCGGCGGCTGATCCGGCTGAACGAGGAAATCGCCAATACCTGTTATGCAGGAAAGGAGAGCCTGGAAACAGTTCTGGCGAATACGGAAAAGCAGGTATTCGAGCTTTTGCAGAATCGAATGTCTTCCGAATTTGTTCCGATTCGGCAGGTAGCTTTAAATGTTCTCGATAAAATAGAACAGGCGACCAGGTCGAAGTCAACGGTCACAGGGCTTGCGACCGGCTTTATTGACCTGGATTACCGGACCTCCGGCCTGCAGCCCTCTGATCTGATTTTGATTGCGGCCCGTCCGTCGATGGGAAAAACCGCATTTGTGCTGAATATTGCCGATTATATCGGCGTGAGACGGGAAAAGACCTGCCTGATTTTCAGTCTGGAGATGTCGAAGGAACAGCTTGTAAACCGAATGCTTGCGATGGAATCCAATGTGGATTCACAAAAGCTTCGGACCGGGACGTTAACGGACGCGGACTGGGATGCAGTCGTTGAGGGGATCGGGACGATCGGGGATTCCAGGCTGATCATCGACGACACGCCCGGAATTTCTATCATGGAGCTGCGCTCCAAGTGCAGGAAGGTAAAGTTAGAATACGGGCTGGATCTTGTGATGATCGACTATCTTCAGCTTATGACAGGAAGTGCTGCGCGGGGCAATGAAAGCAGACAGCAGGAGATTTCCGAGATATCCCGCTCTTTAAAGGCCCTGGCACGTGAGCTCCAGGCGCCGGTTATCGCCTTGTCCCAGCTTTCCCGTGCCTGTGAGACGAGAACGGATCACAGACCCATGCTGTCGGATTTGAGAGAGTCCGGTGCGATCGAGCAGGATGCCGATGTGGTCATGTTCTTATACCGCGACGATTATTATAATAAGGACACGGATACGCCGAACGTGGCGGAGGTCATCATTGCCAAGCAGAGGAACGGCCCGATCGGCACTGTCGTGCTCGGCTGGAAACCGGAGCTGACAAGGTTTGTGAATATGGCAAAGGAGCAGTGAGTTTCAGGCATATTTTTTCATCCATTCGCATATAGTGTTAATAAGGTGTGACAGAAAAGACAGCAGAACTGTTGCAGACAAGTAAATTTATGGGAAAGGATGAGGACAACCATGTCAGAAACACATTATCTGATTTCGGATGCCTCGAAAAAGGTTGATGTGGAATCACATGTCCTCCGCTATTGGGAGGAGGAGCTGGAGATGAGTATTCCGCGCAATGAGATGGGGCATCGCTATTACACGGACTTTCATATCCGGCTGTTCAAGCAGATCAAGGAGCTGAAGGAAAAGGGCTATCAGCTAAAGGCGATTAAGGCGGCGCTTTCGAAATCTCTGGGTTCGGAGGAGGAGGCGGTTGTCCCAACCGACGTTTTGGAGGAAGATATGGCGGCGGCGATCAAGGAGTGCACGGATAAGGAGGAGAGCCGGCTTAAAAACCTCGATGACAGAGAGCTGACGGCGCTGATTGCCGAGGAGCGCGCCGAGCAGTTTAAGGCTGTGATGAGTCAGATGATCGGACAGGCCATTGAGGAAAATAACGAAAAGCTCAGCCAGGACATCAGCCGGCTGGTCAACGATAAAGTGATAAAGGAAATGGATTATCTGATGCGTGTGGCGGATGAGCGCGACGAGGAGCGGTTCCGCCAGCTTGATGAGACACTTCGCCTGTACCAGAGAGAAGGGAAGGGGAGGGCTGAGGCGGCTGCCGCAAAGCTTCCGTTTTTCCCGTTTGTGATCAGCAGGAAAAAGAAGCCTGGAAAGAAGCAATAAATCCGTTTTTCATAACAAAAAAGCTGCCGCATATCCGTACGGCAGCTTTTATGTATGTTTTTTATTAGCCCTCACTGATAGCGCCAGTCGGACATACGCCTGCGCAGGTACCGCAGCTGATGCAGGTATCCGCATCGATCTCATACTTTCCATCTCCCTGGGAGATAGCGTTTACCGGACATTCGCCGGCGCAGCTGCCGCAGCTGACACAGGTATCATTGATAACATATGCCATGATAATTGCCTCCTTTATTGTTTTGATGGTATCATTCTATAATAAACAAAGAAAATATTCAAGAGGTTTTTCACAGGTATTTAAAAGAAAACATGGCAACATAAGGACATCATTTTCTCAAATACGTCCCATGTGGGCGTTTCTCGAGGAATGCAGTCGTCGCTTCCAGATGATCCACAGTTCCGAAGCATAAGGAGAACAAGTCGGTCTCCTTCTTCAGGCATTCGTCCATGCCGCTCTCAAAGGAGCTGTTGATGGACTTTTTCATGCTCTCGACGGCGACAGGAGGCATGTCTGCGATTGTTTTGGCCAGATCCATTGCAAATTCCATGAGTTCTTCGGGCTTTTTGACAAATTCCACAACCCCGAGCTTTAATGCCTCCTCGGCATCCAAGCTTCTGCCGCTGTAAAGAAGCTCCTTGGCACGGGAGACACCGACGATCCTAGGAAGAAGAACGGTACTTCCCCATCCGGGGACAGAACCTAAGCGGATGGTAGGAATGCCGATCTTGGCATCGTCGGCCGCGACGGTGATGTCGCCGGCAAGGATGAGCTCCATGCCGCCGCCCAGCGCATAGCCTTGCACCGCACAGATAACCGGGACACGGTGGTTTAATACCGAAAGCGTGCAGCGCTTCCCACGCTCGGCAAATCGCGCCGCCTCCTCAGGCTGAAGCTTTACTTCCTCTTTTACGTCTCCGCCCGCCGTAAAGGCACGCCCGCCAGCGGAGGTGAGGATGACGCAGCGGATCTGTTGATCTTTCTCGGCAAGCGCGAGCGCCTCGGTGAGCTCATCCAGCATCTGTGAATTAAGAGCATTTAATGCCCGCGGACGATTGATCGTAATGACAGCGATATTTTCTTTTTTTTCATACAGGATAAATTCCATCATTCATTTCCTCAACTTTCTATCATATAAGATTGATACCCGCTCAGATACCTGAGCTGTTGCAGGGACTGTCCAACCGATGCGATTATGCGGGCAGGTTTTTGTAGACGGTTTTTCCTGCCTCATTTTTAGGAATTTCATCGATTGGAAGGATGCGGATGCCGCTTACATGCAGACCTGTTTTTTGAGAGAGCCATTCCTCTGCCTGCAGGCAGAAGGCGGCATCTTTTCCGGCCAGAAAGATCCGCATGCGGTCATCCTCTCCGGTGCAGGCGATGTCGATTCCGTCATATTCGGCTTTAATAAGCTGTTCGATCTCATCCATGTTTACGCGTTTGCCGAACAGCTTCAGGAAGCGCTTCTTCCTTCCGGTAATATAATAATAACCGTCTGAATCCCGTTTCGCCATGTCTCCTGTAAACAAAAGGCCGCCGCGTTCATCTCCCTTTGCAAGGTCTTCCCTGCACTGGGCATAACCCATGGTTACATTTTCTCCCTCATAGACCAGCTCGCCTACGGTGTCCGGCGTGAGGATCTCCGTTTTTTCATCCTCCATCAGTCTAAAGCGTCCTCCGGGAATTGCAATGCCCATGCTGCCGCATTTTCTTAAAGCATCCGCGGCCGGAAGATACCCCATGCGCGCCGTGGCCTCGGTCTGGCCGTACATGACGATAAAACGCCGCCCGGTCCCCGCGGCATATTCTGCAAATTCCTGATGCAGCTTCGGCATAAGCTTTCCGCCTGCCTGTGTCATTGTGCGCAGAGACGGAAGTTCCATTTGGAAAAAGGAGAGGCGCTTTAACATCTCATAGGTATAGGGGACACCGCCAAAGGAGGTAGCGCCGGCTGATTTAAAAAACTCCCAGAACTCCTTTTCAAACAGGGTACGGTTTGTGAGAAGCACAGCAGCACCCACGAGGAGATGGCTGTTGATGATCGACAGGCCGTAGGTGTATTGCATGGGGAGCGACGTGATCGGGCGTTCAGATGGGCCAAGCTCCAGATATTCGGAAATCGAAGCCGCGTTGGCTGCAATATTTTTTCGGCTTTGACGGACCAGCTTGGGGCTGCCGGTACTGCCGGAGGTGGTTAAAAGCAGTGCGAGGTCCTCATGAAGCCCCTTGTCTGCCTCCTCTGCCTTTACGGCCGGATTTTCATAGACGGCGTAAGAGAAAGCTTCTGCACAGGCAGGAACGTCCCAGAGGGGAGCCTGCCGCCTGGGGCCGGCAATATAATCCGGCATATACGTGTCAAGGAGCTGCCTTGCCAGCGCCTGATCCATATTTGCATCAAGCAGCAGGGGAACAACCCCTTTATTCAGACAGGCCAGATAAAAAAATACGGAGCCAACGGAGTTCTCGCAGAACAAAAACAAGAGGCTCCTTTCGCGCAGGCGTCCTTTTACACTCTCATAAAAGACGGCAAAATCACCATAGGTCACACGTTCTCCGGCATCGTCAAGAAACATCAGATTGTCTGCATAAGCAGGATTGATTTGATAAAATTCCATGGAAACCTCCTTTCAGCCGATGGTTCGGGACAGGCAGCCGATTAGATCCTTTCCATCCCAGGTTAGATCCATAACCAACGCCTGCCCGACGGGAACGATTCGGAAAATGCCCCGGAGTCTCTTTTCTTGTACGGTATGTAAAAGAGTGTCCCGTTCGACTCCGAAAAAGGTCAGAGTCTGTACTTTTTCCGAGACGGCGCCAATCCATTCGTTATTTTCCTTCATGTGATATTCCAGAAAGCTTCCGAATTGCATCCTGGATTCGGAAAAGCCTTCTGAAACAGCACAAAGCTCCAGCACGTACAGGCGGTTTGACCAGCGCCTTACCTGCCGGATACCGGCATCAAGCCCTGCGCACTCCCAAAGCGCGCCATATTTTTGGCTTACTTTTATTTCTGAAAGCGCATAGCGCTTTGATGCTTCTGCAACCGCGTCCCAAAATCGGTCTGAGGCGCGCTTTCCCTCGTTTTCCTCTGCCGCCTGCCAGCATATGAGCCTTGGGCAGGAACAAGCGTTCTGATCCATCCCATAGGTATCATTGTAAAACCGGATACACAGGTTTTTAAGCTCCTCATCCGAGAGGGCAAGAACCGCCGCAGGGTTCAGGATACAGAGCGCGGTCCGATCCGGAAAGGCAAGCTCTGCGGCCGTGGGACGCAGCGGGATTTTACGGATCTCCTCGACGGTCTGATCGCCGCCCCAGACGATCCGGGCGTCACATTCCGAAGAAAATTGTCTCGTTAAATCGACCCTCTCCCTGTCATAGCCAAGAATGGAGATCCGGCGCCGCATGAAAGTGAAACGCTCCTTGGAGAGGAGCTTTTCGATCAGGCCGCACAGCCGCTCGCAGTCTGCGTTCCTCCGTCCCGAGACGCGTACTCTGCAGGCGTTTCCCGCAAGGAGTCCGATGGCGCAGCTATAGGCGAACATGAGCGGCACGTTAGCGGGAGCGATATGGAAGGCGATCCCCAGGCCGAGGGCATTTTTGCGCCCGTATGTGTCGTGAAGTTCCAAAAGATGCGCACGCCGCAGCCAGAAGCCGAGGGCCTTCATCTCCTCTGAGGCCTCCTGGCGGGGAAGGGCGCGGATTTCACTGGAAAGACTGCTCAAAAAATCCAGTGTAGCGGGATCAAACGGTTTTACCGGATCATTCTCCAGCTCGTATCCGCCGGCAAGCCGTGTAATGCCTGCCATTTCTTTTTTGTTATCCCTCATAGGTATCGCTGCACCCCCTGACCTCCGCTTTCGGAATTCGGCCTGTGATCTTTATATATTTTCCCTTTCGCCCGCAGGGGCAGTTATCAACGCCGAGAATTATTCCCTTATCCTCGGTGAGGATCGAGTGTCCCGGATAGGACCAGGCCATAGGCGTAAGAACCTGAATTACGCCTTCTGTGCCGTTTTTGCAACAAGAAAAATCCTCCATATTCCGAATGCGCACGTCGGAATAGCTGCTCACATGCAGATTGCCGCATTCACACTCCATATAAATACAGCCCGTCTGCTCGGCCATCCCATAGTAATTGCGGACTCTTGAAATCCCGCAGACGTTTTCCAGGCCTTTTTTGAAGACTTCTTGGGAAACCGCTTCACTCTGCAGTTTTTTCCAGCCTCCTCCGTGAATCAAAAAACCGTTTTCAAGCGGCAGTGTCTTTCCAAGAGCCGCCAAGGCCTGGTAAAAGTGCTTCCAGATTATGTAGGTAAAACCGAATACGAGTACGGGACCGTCCGCTGCTTCCTCCAGGAATTTCTGTACTGCGTTGTAGTCGAGCGCCATGTCCGCCGTGAGCGCATAGCAGCGTTTTGTCCCGAAAATGGAAAAGCCCAAAATTCCGGCCCCCCTGGCGGAAAATAAATTTCGGTCCCGGAGGACGTCCGGCGAATCGACGATCAGCATAGGAATCCGCCGCTCGCCGATGAAATCACGAACGATCCTTTCCAGCGTAAGCTGCTGCCAGGCGGCTGTCTGCCGGTCAAGAAAAATTTTAGAAGTTTTTTGACCGCTGGTTCCGGAGGAGGTCATGGTTTTGAATACCTCCTCTGGCGGTACGCTGCAAAGGTCGGCCTGCTTAAAAAGAGAGACCGGTGTCATCGGGATTTCTTCGACGGAGCGAGTTGTATTCGTATGATCACCCAAGAATCCACAAACTCTGTCATAGAGTTTACAATGAGCCCGGTGCCGGTCGGTGAGACGGCTTAGGAGCTCCCCGTATATCCGGTCTTTATCTGCTTCGCCCAGCGCATAAGGGCCGATTTTTAAGAGATCATCATAATCCATGAAATTCCCGTACCTTTCCACACATCTGAAATTCCCTGCCATGTCCCGGATAGATCCATGTCCCATCCGGGATTAAGCGAAGCCATGGCCTGGCGCAGACTTCATAGGTTTCTTGGCTTCCTCCCGGAAGCCTTGTAAGGACCTGTTCACCGGGAAGCAGGTAATCCCCGCTAAAAATCCCGCCGCCTAGGCAGATCACTGAACTGCCGGGAGTGTGGCCTGGCAGAGCCTTTATTTCGAGCGTTTCGCCGCCAAAAGGGAGACAGATTTCTCCGTCAAAACACAGATCCGCCGGTTCACAGCAAAAAGGGGCGTAAGGCGTGATGCCTGTCTCGCCGTTTTTATAATAAAGAAAGGTTTCCATGAGCCGCGACATGTTCAGCCTTGTATTTTGAATTCCCAGACTGCAGCTTCGGCTGGACACAGTAATCGTGTGAAACTGTTCCCGGAGCGCGTTGAGTGCGCTTATGTGGTCACAGTGTTCATGTGTCAGGAGCACGAGGACAGACGCGGGGTTCCACTCCTGCAGTATGGGGAGGAGCTTTGGAAAACAGTTTGGATCGATCAGAACACAGGCGTCTTCGTTTTTTAGCAGGTAACAGTTGCTGTCCGTCACCGGGTCGGTAACGGAGAATGCCTCCGCCGTCTCGCGGATCAGTCCGGTGCAGGCTCTAAAACCCGTTTCGTCATTCGATGACAACGCCATAGCGCCCGAGTACCTCTTTTCCCTTCTCATAGGAGGTGAAATCCAAGACATCCTGCGTATCAATGCGGATATCGAAAGCCTCCTCCAGCTCCCCCATCAAATCCATGTGTCCGATGGAATCCCACAGTGCAATACCTCTATACTTTAATTCCGGCAGTTCCTCATCTGTCTTTCGAAACATGCCGCGGAAAATTTTGTTATAGGTCTCTAAATGAGTCATAATCTTTGTCCTTTCCCTTTCTATTTCCAATATTCGTCCGTCTCAGGGTCCGAGACGGTATCTTTTGGATTCAAAACTTCAAACAATTCTTTCGTCATAAGCTGTCTGCAGCTTGCCGCTGCGACGATTTCCCCGTTTTGATTTTTGCAGACGCCGGAAAAGGTACCGACATACTGCGCCTGTGCTTCCCTGCAGGAGAGGAAACGCACACGTGCGGTCACGGTGTCGCCATAGAAGACCGGGTTCAGAAACCGTACCTTTTCCTCCACAAAAACCGTACCCTCCCCCGGAAGCTGCATCCCCATGACCGTGGAGATGAGGCTTGCGGTCAGGACGCCGTGCACGACGGGCCGTCCGCAGGAGGAGGCTTTGGCGAACTGCGCATCGGTATGGAGCCGGCTGTAATCGCCGGTCAGAGCCGCGAATTTATCGACATCATCTTTAAAGAAGGTCTTTTTCATCGAAGCCTCCTGGCCGACACGAAGTACCTTCCTGCTTAAGACCGGCGCCGCTGCTTCTTTTTGTTGCGTTTTTGCAACTGTACGTTCCGCCGCCAGATATTCCCGCACCTGCACGAAACTCCGCTCCGTAGGCAGAACGAAGCAGCGTTTCTCGGCGATCAGGCCTTCTGTGGAAGCACAGGCACGCATACAGCCGCATACCACAAGCCAGACGTCGCAGGTATTCCCGGCGGCGGCAGTGCGAAACTCATGCTCCGGAAATTGCTGCTTTAAAAGTTCTACCTGCCTGCCTCTGTTGTAGACGGAATTGCACCCGCCGCAGTATTTTACCCCAATTATCATATCGTTTACCCTTCAATCTGGTGATTCAGAAGTTTTTTTGCAAAGTCCAGAAGCTCGGGGTTGACTTCGTTGATTAAAACGACGTCCTTTACCTCCGGGATCTCCTCTTTGATCTCTTTTGCAATCAGTTCTTCCGTGGTCAACTGAGCCGACGGACAACCCGAGCATTGCCCGGTCAGGCGGATTTTCAAAACTCCGTTTTCAAATTCCAGAACCTGTACGTTTCCCTCATGTGCAAGGAGCGAAGGGCGGACCTTTTCCTCCAGCACGGCTTCAATTCGTTTGAGCATGTTTCAAATCCTCCTGATTTCTCTTTGCATATTTTATTAAAAGAGCAATTTTCATGCCAAAGCACGCATATTCTATATTGTACATGACAGGAGAGCACCGGCCGGCTCAAATTGGCCGGTTTTTCTCAGGCTTTGCCGGAAGATGATGCGATTTTCTGTTGCGTTTCTGCATCAAAAACGATTTCATTCCATTTTTGCAATGAAATGTCCTGAAAATTCGACTCTACAAAGGCGGTTCTTTGTCCATATTTGACAAAATAAGAATTTTTTTTGCGGCGTTTGGATGGCTCTTTTCCTTATTATAAAGCTTCATACGAACCCGTCAAGTATTCTTTTTGGAGAAAACAATAGGAAGATCCATCTGATTTTGGCACATAAGTTGCTTTATATTTAGGGTAATTCCAAAAAAACATTCACAAGAAAGGAACGATGTATTATGTTAATGACAGGCGAACAGTATGTAGAGAGCATGAGAAAGTTAAACCTCCAGGTTTACATGTTCGGAAAGAAGATTGAGAATCCCGTAGACGATCCGATCCTCCGTCCGTCTCTGAATTCCGTAAAGGCGACCTATGATCTGGCTCAGATGCCGGAGTACGAGGATTTGATGACGACTAAGTCCTGCATCACGGGCGAGAAGATCAACCGCTTTGCCCATATCCACCAGAGCACCGAGGATCTAATCAAGAAGGTAAAGATGCAGCGCCTCTGCGGCCAGAAGACTGCGGCCTGCTTCCAGCGCTGTGTAGGTATGGATGCTTTCAACGCTGTTTACAGCACAACGTATGATACCGATGAGAAGTATGGAACAAAGTATCATGAGAACTTCAAGAAGTTCTTACAGTATGTACAGGAAAAGGACCTTACCGTTGACGGCGCCATGACGGACCCGAAGGGAGATCGTTCCCTGGCCCCGCATGCGCAGGTAGATCCGGATCTGTATTTAAGAGTCGTTGAGAGAAGGGAAGACGGAATCGTTGTACGTGGTGCAAAAGCGCATCAGACCGGCTTTGTAAACTCTCATGAGGTTATCGTAATGCCGACGCAGTCCATGGGCGAGGATGACAAAGACTATGCAGTATCCTTTGCCGTACCAACCGATTCCAAGGGTATCTTCATGATCGTTGGCCGTCAGTCCTGCGATACCAGAAAATTAGAAGGCAGCCAGATCGATGTCGGCAACTCCGAGTTCGGCGGCACCGAGGCGCTTGTTATCTTTGACGACGTATTTGTACCGAATGACCGCATCTTCTTAAACGGTGAGCATGAGTTCGCAGGTGTCCTGGTTGAGCGTTTCGCAGGCTACCACAGACAGTCCTACGGCGGATGTAAGGTTGGTGTGGGCGATGTCCTCATCGGCGCGGCTGCAACGATTGCCGACTACAACGGCGCGCAGAAGGCTTCCCATGTAAAGGATAAACTCATTGAGATGACCCACCTGAATGAGACCTTATACTGCTGCGGTATCGCATGTTCCGCAGAAGGTACTCCGACCAAGTCCGGCAACTACTTAATCGACTTGCTTCTTGCAAACGTATGTAAGCAGAACGTCACCAGATTCCCGTACGAGATTGCACGTCTTGCAGAGGATATTGCAGGCGGCCTGATGGTAACGGCTCCGTCCGAGAAGGATCTTAAGGATCCGTTCCTTGGCAAGTATGTCGATAAGTATTTCCGCGGCGTAAATAACGTATCGACCGAGAACAGACTCCGCATGATGAGACTGATCGAGAACCTGACTCTTGGTGCAGCAGCCGTCGGCTACAGGACCGAGTCCATGCATGGCGCAGGTTCCCCGCAGGCTCAGAGAATCATGATCTCTCGTCAGGGCAACATTGCCATGAAGAAGAAACTGGCGAAGGCAATCGCAAAGATCGAGGAATAATCTCTTTACATACGAAGAAGACGGGGCGCGGCTGGCCGTGCCCCCGTCTCCCCCATATATGGCAGAGCAAAGCCCGTAGCTTAAGATTTCAGAAACGGAGGAATCCCTCATGAGTTGGGAAAAAGAATATCAGAGTAAGTTAATGGATGCCGAGAAGGCCGTAGATTTTATCAAATCCGGTGAACGCGTCGTAATCGGTCATGCATGCGGCGAGCCGTCCTATTTAGTTGAGACGATGGTATCCAAAGCCGAGCAGTATGAGAACGTGGAGATCGTTCACATGGTAGCGATGGGCAAGGCAGGATATGCACAGCCGGGTATGGAAAAGCATTTCCGGCACAATGCTCTTTTCGTGGGCGGAACCACGAGAAAAGCCGTTGAAGAAGGCCGCGGCGATTATACGCCTTGCTTCTTCTATCGCATTCCGTCACTTTTTACGAACGGGAGCCTGCCGGTTGACGTAGCCATGATCCAGGCAACCGCGCCCGATGAAAACGGAAACATGAGCCTGGGTATTTCGGTTGACTATACCCTTCCAGCAGCAAAGGCCGCGAAGAAGGTATTGGTTCAGGTAAATAAGGAGATGCCGAGAACGGCCGGCGATAGCTGCATCAACGTTGCCGATGCGAATATCGTCGCGATCGTTGAGCATGACGCTCCGATCATTGAGCTGGCTCCGCCTAAGATCGGCGAGGTCGAGAAGGCCATTGGTGCAAACTGTGCATCCCTGATTAACGACGGTGATACCCTGCAGCTTGGCATCGGCGCGATTCCGGATGCGGTGCTTCTGTTCCTGAAGGAGAAGAAGGATCTGGGCATTCACTCGGAGATGTTCTCTGACGGTGTTGTTGAGCTGGTTGAGCAGGGCGTTATCACCAACAAGAAAAAGACCACACATGTCGGCAAATTTGTGGCCAACTTCCTAATGGGCACTAAGCGGCTCTATGATTTCGTAAACAACAATCCGGATGTCGAGATGTACTCTGTGGATTATGTAAACAATCCGCTGGTTGTCATGAAAGAGGATAACATCGTCTCCATTAACTCCTGCGTCCAGATCGACTTAATGGGCCAGGCAGCCTCCGAGACCGTTGGCTACAAGCAGATCTCCGGTGTAGGCGGCCAGGTAGACTTTATCCGCGGCGCTGCGATGTCCAAGAACGGACGTTCCATCCTGGCATTCCCGTCTACGGCTGCAAAGGGAACCGTATCCAAGATTGTTCCTCTGCTTGACGAAGGCGCTGCCGTTACCACCTCCAGAAACGATATTGACTACGCTGTGACCGAATACGGCATTGCGAAGTTATCTGGAAAGAGCCTAAAAGACCGTGCCCGCGCCCTGATTGAGATTGCACATCCGGATTTCCGTGAGAGCCTCAAGCAGGTATATGAGCAGCGGTTCCATTGCAAGTACGAATAAAAACCTGAATACTACATACATGATAGGAGTTACAACATGGCAATGAAACGTGAATACGGACAGGAACAGCCTTATATTCCTGCCGGTATATTTAAGATTCGTCTTCCCTTCATTCACTATAGATGGGAAATTTCAGAGTGCCTTCAGGCCATTCTGATGTGTGCGACCTGTCTGGGAGCGATTCCGGTCCTTGAGGAGGTACTCGGTGTTCCCTATGAGGTTGCATGGAGCATGGTTATCATCAACGGTTTCTTCTACAGCATGCATGCGCTGTTAGGAGACCCGGTTGTGCCCGGCTGGATTACCCCTGCCATCCCGCTTGTCACGGCGTTCTTAACGCTTTCCGAGCAGGGACCGGCACGTACGCAGAGTTTGATCGCCTTGCAGCTTATGGTCGGCCTTATCTTCCTGTTTATGGGAATCACGGGCCTCGCAAGCAAGATCATCGGCGCAATCCCGAACGCGATCAAGGCTGGCGTCCTCGTCGGAGCCGGCTTCTCCGCCATCATGGGCGAGTTCAAGGATGGAGGCCGCGCGGGCCTGTATCCGGTTACCGTGCTGGTTGGTTCCCTGATTGCCTATTTCCTGTTGTTTTCACTTATGTTTAAGAAGATGAAGGCAAAGAGTAAGGCATGGTACATGGTAGGAAACTTTGGTATGCTTCCGGCCATCATCATCGCCGTAATCATAGGACCTCTTTCCGGCGAGCTTCCGGCCCCCAATCTTGTACTTGGATCCATCATCAAGATTCCGGAGTTTGGTGCGATTATGAGCACCTTAAGCCCGTTCTCTATTGGATTCCCGAGTATCGGCCAGTTTGTCGCGGCAATTCCGACTGCGATTTCTGTTTATATCATTGCATTTGGTGATTTCGTATCCAGTGAGCAGCTTTTGGCTACTGCGGATGAGATCCGCCAGGATGAAAAGATTGACTTTAACGCCAACCGTTCGAATGTGATCAGCGCGATCCGTAACATCGTACAGTCCCTTATCTGCCCGTATGTGGCACTTTGCGGACCGTTATGGGCTGCGGTAACGGCTGCGGTTGCAGAGCGTTATAAAGACGGCAGAGATTCTATGGACTCCATCTTCAGTGGCGTTGGCACGTTCCGCTGGATGACGTTCATCTGCGTGGCGTTAGTACCGGTTGCCTCCTTCGTGCAGCCGATCCTTCCGGCGGCGTTGTCTCTTACCCTGATCGTACAGGGCTATGTATGCTGCCAGATCGGCCTTGCCATGATCAAGACCGATGCAGAGCGCGGCATCGCAGGCGCAATGGCAGGCGTTCTTGCAATTAAGGGCGCGGCCTGGGGCCTTGCAGTAGGCGTTATCGTTTACATTCTGATCTACGGCAACTTCAAGAATCCGGTTGTTGAGGAGAAGGCTGCAAACGCATAAACATAATACATGACTTTCCTCTCGCTATATTGCGGCAGGTCCTTTGAGGCCTGTCGCTTTTAGCAATGTATCAGCCCCCGGAGCAGGACCAGGGCATAGTTGAGATGTTTTTAACAATATGGTATAATTTTGACAGAGATTATACTGCGCGTGCTCCGAAGGAATAGAATGCCTGGAGAACACACTGTACAGGGAGCACTTGACAGAGCCATACAAAATTATAAAAGGAGGGAGCGCCATGGGAAACAGAAAAGGGATTGCCAAGCCTTTAAGCAGCGAATATTTGGATGCGATTATCGAGCATTCCTTTGATGGAATCTATATAACGGATGGACAGGCCAACACCATTAAGGTGAACCGCTCCTACCTTACAATTACAGGGTTGAAGAAATCTGAGGTAATCGGCTACAACATGCGGGAACTTGTCCGAAACAAGACGATTTCAGCTTCGGGTACGCTGATGGCGCTGGAGCAGAAGCGCCCCGTTACGATCCAGCAGGAATTTAAGACAGGAAAGAGGGCTCTGATCACCAGCAGCCCAATCACAAACGGTAAGAATGAGGTGGTACTGGTTATCACGAATGTTCGGGATATTACGGAGCTGTACCGCTTAAAGGAGGAGGGCACGCAGCTCAGGCAGGAGGAGCAGAAGCTAAGAAAAGAGCTGCAGCACATGCAGATGAATTCGCAGGAGCAGTGCAGCCTGATTGCCGAGGATGCCAAGACCTCGGATATTATCTCTCTGCTGAATCGGGTTTCTCCTCTGGATACGACGGTTATCCTGCTTGGAGAAACCGGAGTGGGCAAGGAGGTATTTGCAAAATACATCTATCAAAACAGCACAAGAAAGGATAAGCCCTTTATAAAGGTGAATTGCGGGGCGATCCCGGCAAGCCTTGTAGAGAGTGAGCTGTTTGGCTATGAAAAGGGCGCTTTTACAGGGGCGGACCGGAACGGCAAAATGGGACTTTTTGAGGTGGCCAATAATGGCACGATCTTTCTGGATGAGGTCGGCGAGCTGCCGTTAGATATGCAGGTAAAGCTTCTGCGAGTTCTGCAGGAGCAGGAATTTGAGCGGATTGGGGGAAGGAAGCCGGTAAAGGTAAATGTGCGTGTCTTGGCCGCAACAAACCGGAATTTAGAGGAGATGGTCAGCCAGAAGACTTTCCGTGAGGATCTGTACTATCGCCTGATGATTTTTCCGATCCACATCCCGCCGCTTAGGGAGCGGACGGAGGATATTATCCCGTTAGCGAGACTTTTTTTGAGCCACTTGAACAAAAAGTATGACTTCAAAAAATATTTTGCGCCGATTTCCATTACCATGATGCAGGATTACAACTGGCCGGGTAATATCCGGGAGCTCAGAAATATCGTAGAGCGTGCCGTCATTATCAGCAATGGCGACGAGATTACACCGGACGCTCTGCATCTGTATCCCGTGGAGGAGCGTCCAAAGGCGAGCCCCCATATTCTGATGCCGGTCGGCGATTTAAAGAGCGCGATGGAGGCACTGGAGCTGGAGTATATAAACCGTGCCTATGAGATGTACGGAAATGTCAGAGAGGCTGCGGCAAGCCTTGGCATGACGCCCTCTACCTTTGTGCGTAAGCGTCAGCGCTTCAGTGAGGAAACGCAGCAAAGCGCGGATAAGGAATAAAACAGCAAAAACGGTACATGGCTGCATTTCCATGTACCGTTTTTTTGTACATTTTTTATGCACATGCTGATGCCGTTCGCACAGGAGGGGTGTGAGAATGGTATAAAAATGATCAAAAAAGACGATTCTCCCAGAAGAATCGCCCGTTTATAGTATTCCGGTTTGACTTTCTTAAGTAGTGATCAAATAGTCATCCGGAGTTTCCCATAGTTAAAGATACCATACCAAATATGACGAATCCACGCTTATACATAACTGCAAAAGATAGAAAGGCTCGATGTAAATCATAGCTGCTACATTGAGCCTTTTTCTTTCTCACATTTTCGTGATATAATAACAAATAGTGATTTCATAAACAAGTGGAAGTTAACATCGACTATATCCTGATGCTGGTTGCGAAATACCATGACGGCAACTGCGAAGATAAGGAAATCCTTATTGCTATTGATAAGGCAATTATCATTATAATAAATAACATTACTATTTTAAAAACCTAT
>JAAWAR010000050.1 GCA_022792295.1 Lachnospiraceae bacterium | reverse complement strand
GCTTGTGGGAACGGTCATAGTCAAGGATATGTCACGGTTAGGGCGAAACTACTTACAAGTGGGAATGTACACGGAAATGAAATTCCTGTATTATAATTATTTATTGAATCCAGGCACCATCCTTGTCTACCCTGTATCCATCTGGAGTCAGCTGATCAGACAGCATCTCACCCTTTAAATTCATATAATACCATTTATGATTCACCTGTTGCCAGCCTGTAAGCATCGCACCATCCCAGTTCAATAAATACCATTTACCATTTACAAGCTGCCAGCCTCTAAGTATCGTATGGTCCATACCCACTAAATACCATTTATCGTCTGTATAAACCCACTGCTGATTTGCATAGGTATTGTCTGGTAATTGATATTTCCAATTATTTCCATCTAAAATCCATTTTCCTGTATTTCCTACTAGAGGCGGGTTTGTGATTATAAATCCGATTTGGGCAGAGGTTTTTGCCTTTTTGGGCAGAGAAGACGCCGGCTCTCCCCCACTGCTGCCTTCATCATATGCCAAGGAGGTATTTCCAGGCTTATTTGTAGAATCTCCGGGTTTGTTTGTAGTGCCGGATTTTTCTGTATATTTGGCGTGAAAAATCAAATTTTCATTATTACCAATTTCTATCTTGGTAGATGGTATTTTCGCTAAAGAGTCGCCACCAGGATTATATGTCCAACGATACCAGCCCGCAAACTCATATCCCGGTTTTGCAACGGGGATTGGTAAGGTGATTTCTTCTCCATATCCATATTCATAAATCAATTCTGCCTGATTTGCATTATATACTTCTTTATATGTAATCTTATAGTGTTTGTATGCGGTCGCTCTTGCTGGAATAACATCATATTGTTCTCCTCCAGAAAATTGTTGAGAATACATCCCTTTATAATTTTCTAAATGACCTTTCACAGGTATTTCTATATCTGAATTATTTATAATTTTATATAATCTTTTATTTTCATTTATACCCCATTGATATCCCATATCACCCGCATGACTTTCAATCTCTGTGATTGTTTCAGGAATAATCATAACTTCTCCAGCGTCATAAAATAATCCACTATGGATTTTATTTACAGTTATATTTCCAAAATTGCTTGGTATTTCCATTATATCAGCATTTCCATAATACTCTGACGCTGTAAGATTTCCGTTTTCATCTGGATAGAACCGGAAATCCGAATCTGTTATACTGTCAAATTCTTCTTCTGTTGCCGGATAAATAGTATACCCTCGTATTTTTACATATTGATATACATCAGAACCTGAATCAGCCCAAATTTGTTGTTGATAACGATTGGCATTTATAAGGTGTTCAATCTGTTTGATATTTTTTCCTAAATAGAGTCTAACATTTATGTATCTAATTTCTTTATGGCTTAATCCACTAAATATTTCATATAAACTTTTTATTGTTGTAATAGAATCTGGTAATTTAATTGTAATATATTCTTCTGTTACTTTTCTTTTAAAAAAATATAAAGTATCTCCCTTATAATTCAATACCATTCCGTCAATTACTTTAAATTCTGTATTGTTAGAGTCCACTGTATACTCTGCTATTGTGGAAGGCATGTTTGAATAATCGTCAAATAGTATTTCTTTTATTCCGCTTGATATATGAAAACTCTTTAATATAGTAGAATCAAATGCTGAAACATGGATTGTCTCTACAGATTCGGGAATATCGATTGATTCCAAAAGTCTACAATCAGAGAATGTATATTCCGGTATCTTTTTTAAAGAATTACTCAGTTTTACATCTGTAAGTTTCTTGCAGCCAGAAAACAATCCCCAGCCAATGGTTTCAACTGTATCCGGCATTTCAACAGATGTGATTCCTAATCCTGAAAATAAATAATTCTGTAATCCTGTAACAGTATGTCCTTCTATATTTTCAGGAATGATCACATCTGTATCAGTTCCTTTGTATTTTTTAATGGTTATACCTGATGAATTTAATTCATATTCCCAAATATCAGATTCTCTATTACTGTTTAGTAAAGCATTTTTTTGTTTATCACTAGATGTATCTGATTGTATTGATTCATCTGGCGTTTGTGTTGCATTACTTGATGACGCAATTTCTTGTATTGCATTACTTGCCGATGCAAATTCGTCATTGGGGGCTTTATTGGCAAATGCATAAATGGAACTTGTATATATAAATAAGGCTGTAATAAGAAATTTTTTCATTATTTTATAACCCCTCTCTATTTTATATGAATATGTAGAATAATTTAATTATAACACTAACTTTGTCTATTGTAAATATTGTAAGGCATTATTATTTTTAATTCAAAACAGGCAGACTCCACAACTATTTATGCATGTCTTTGCAACATGCCAAATAAAAATGTATCCACAACCTATAATAAATCATAGTATGATATTCAAACATTTATTTTGTATTCTATTATAAGAATATTTGTTCTTTTTATTAATAGGCTATATTGTGTTTTTAATTATATTCCATTCATTTCTATTGAAACCGCTCTTTCATTGAAATTAAAAAAATCCCTCGATTCATTCAAGGGACTTTACTTATCACATTTCTCGATTTTTTTAATTGATAACAAAATTCGAACTTATACTGACACCAGCTGTCTGCCAGTATAATAAATTAAAAATTTTCGTTTAAATATCATATGTGCAAGAAGCTCTTTTCCTGCAATTTCAGTCGAACATACGGCTGATTACTTTCTTACTTTCAGCAGCTCACAAACCTAATAAAATCAAGGGATTAAAAAAGCAGATAACGGGAGTCGAACCCGCCTTTCCAGCTTGGGAAGCTAGCGTTCTACCGATGAACCATATCTGCATAAAAACTGGAGCATATGGGATTCGAACCCACGACCTTTTGAATGCCATTCAAACGCGCTCCCAACTGCGCTAATGCCCCGAACGTCCTTATCATACCACAAAAAGGAAAATTGTGCAAGTTCTTTTTTTCGATTCAGGCATAAATGGTAACAATTTCGCTGCTGTTCCCTTCTCACCCTTCTGCACACGCAAAACCCTCTCTAAACTCCATCGTAATATTCGGAAACGTTTTCAAATTTATGACCGTTTCTTCATTATAATACTCAGCTTCCCAATCTTCCTGCACCAGATAGCTTGTACTTCAGTTTGAACCTTCCGCTTTCCCTTTATCCGTCCTGTCCCTGAAAGCCGCAGAATCGTTCATCTGCGGCGCAAAAACCGTGTGGCCCCTCGTCCATTGAGGGTAAATGTTTCCGTTTACAATCCTATGTCTGTAATTTTGCGCCGGAGACATGTCATAAGCAGTCCCGTTCCTCTTTTCCCGTGTACGAAAACTTTTCTAAAACACACCGGCCGCAGCGTGTTCCCGGGATAATCCATGTGAGACCGGACACCTGCGATACGACGCGCCGCACTCCCTCCGGAACCGATGTGTCACCTACAGTATAAAATACGGGGGTGAAATTTTCAACCCCCGCATGAAAGCTCATCAAGAAATACTCTCTCCCTGCTCAGACAGATAATTGACCAGACCGTCAATAAACTGTGCATTCTTTGGCTTTACTCCGACCGGGTACGGGATAATCTCCTTTAAAAGCTCCCGGTTCCCGACCTCCCAGATTGTATCTACGACCGTGCGGATGTTACGCTCCACGCAAAAAGGCGTCGTATGATAAATTTCGGCGACCTCATTGTACAGCCATTTACACTGATAAATAAACTCCTCGCTGTTTGTAACGATTCCGATTGCCGTCGCCGTATAGTAAAATCCCATATACCCGCCATTAACCCCAAGCCTGCGAAGCAGCTTATGGGCCGCATTTTCTTTTTTCTTCATTTGTATCGTCTCCGTTTCTTTCGTAAGCTACATCTTTTATTGTAACCCTCAAAAGCCGAGACGAAAATGGAATTGTGACGACAATTTTCGACATATTAAACCAGCTATGCCAGCTCTGCAATTCTTGTAACACCCACAAAAATATGTGAAATCTTATACCAAGTGGCAAAATCCGTGACTCCCGTCACAGGAAGGCCGAAAATAGACTGGAATGCTTCGACGGCACGCGCTGTAGCGCGGCCGTAAATGCCATCTGCCTGAATCCTCGGAATCGCCGAATAAATACTGGCAATCACATCGAGCTGCTCCTGAAGCTGCCTCACTTTGTCCCCGCTGCTCCCCACCGTAAGCTCCCTGCCCGGCCAGGAGGACGGGATTCCTGCAATCTGCTCTGCCGTATTAATATACATATCCCCGCCATAAAAATAGCGCAGGATTTCGATCGGACTATAGCCGCGCTCACCCAGATCGCATGAGCCCCACTGCGTCATCCAGCCTGGGCAGGTCACCTGACGGCCGTCGCAGTATTGCGTAAGAATCGGCTGCCGTACTTCTGGGCGGGATAAGTAATTGTCAAAAATGTCATCCACGACCACCGAGATCGATTCATAGATATTACGCCCATGAATCCACTTATGGTCATAGGCCGTAGAGGATGTGATCGTAAAGTCATAGCCCTGGTTCCTGTACCACTCCGTATACACACGGTTTAAGGTAAATGACATGATCGCCAGCACATTCGCGATGATCGTAGACTGCGGCCATGTGGCATAGATTTCACTGGAAGCCACATTTTTTATATAATCGCGGTACGGCACATAATAATCAGGGGCCGATGCATTGGAGGGAACACCGTCGTGAACCACGACTGTCTGCGGAACCACAACCCGCGAGAGTACGATCTCCCCGCTCTCATTCACCGGTTTAATCTCGCTCTCAGCGATCTTCGGCGGGTAGCTCCCATATAATGTGTGCTCTGGAATCACTATGGTCTCCTGTGCCTCTGGGGACGCGTTCTCAATATGCCTCATTCTGGCGGGCTGGATCGCCGTTGTGTCAGCCAGGATTTCTGTGCCGGAAATGATGAGCGGTTCATAACCGGGCGCCGTGATACGAAGCGTATACTCTGCGTAGGGACGCTCTGCGGACGGCCGCAGGCTCAAATCAAGCGGCGGAGCCTCGAGCGCTATGTTTTCTGTCTGTCCCGAGCTGTTGGTTCCAAGCTCCTCCAGCACAGCTTCCGGTGTCTCCGTGTGCGCAATAGAGACCGTCGCTCCATTTATGGGAAAATTATTGTCGTCTGCAACGACATCAACCTGCAAAAAGCCTTGTGCCATGACTGCCTCGCAAAAAAATGGTTATCCCATCCTATGCGGAAGCAGAAAAAAATGTGCAGAGCGGCCATAAAGCTACTCCCTCCGAAGCTTCTGAATTTCTTCCCACAAAAGCCGCAGATTTTCAAAAAAGGAATGAAACGCCCCATACTCATAAAACTTCATAAAAATGAGTCCCACAGGAACTGCCAGGATCATACCGGCAATCCCACGGAATTTGAAACCGATATAGAGAAAGAACAGCGTCAAAAGCGGCGGAAGTCCCATGCTGTCTCCAACGATCTTTGGCTGAATGAGCTGGCGCACGGCCTGGGAAACCACATAAAGAAGCACCAGATTAAACGCATACAGATATTCGCCAGCAAACAGCTTCACGAATGCCCACGGAATCAATGCCGTTCCGGTCCCGAACATGGGCAGAAAGTCAAGCACCGCAATTCCGATTGCCAAAAGCACGCCATAATGTACACGCAGCAAAAGAAACCCTGCAAGCAGCACTCCTGCCACCACAAACATGATTTTAAATTGGGCAAGAAAATATCCCCCGATCACCGTCCCGAT
The DNA here is from genome assembly GCA_022792295.1 of Lachnospiraceae bacterium. Classification (GTDB taxonomy): domain Bacteria; phylum Bacillota; class Clostridia; order Lachnospirales; family Lachnospiraceae; genus CANQGL01. Next base: position 29,859 of record JAAWAR010000050.1, on the reverse strand, counting down.
GTCTTTTTTCAACAGGCTCCAATAATAACATACGGTCTTTGGCGTATACCTGATAAGCATGGCATTTATTTTTTCATGCTCTGCGAGGAATAAATAAGATGACAAAAGCACCATAATGACGCTGACAAACATCTCCGGAAGCGTCCGTGCGACCGCGCCGCCGGCCGAGGCCGCAAGCGTCTGCAAAAAGTCCGCGATCGAAGCGCTGAAGCGTTCTGCCATCTGCAAAAGAGACTGCTCTGCCTCCTGCGGAAGGAAATCAAAAACACGCTCCAGGCTCTGCACCGCAAACGCCACCTCCAGGCGTATCTTCTCATAAAGCTCCGGAAGCTCACGCACAAAACCAGAGAGCTCACGAATCGACCAGCCGACCAGCAGATAGATCCCTGTGATTACAAGCGCCAAAACACCTACAATCAGCACGGCAGAGCTGTGCTGCCGTACAATCGAAAGCCTGCGCTCCAGGAACCGGACAAGTGGATTGGCGATCATTGCGATCACCCAGCCGACCACAAACGGCATAAAAAACGCCAGCAGCCGTACTCCCCACACACAGATCAGATAAAGTGTCAGAACCGGAATCACAAGATTCAGACATATCCGTATATATTTTCTGCTCTCCAATTCACCCACTCATTTCTGAAATCCTTATTTGGTAAGCCCATATTCTCTCGCAATCTCGCGAAATGCCGAAAGCGAGCGTTCAATCTGTTCATAGGATACGCAGTAAGCAATCCGAACATACCCCGGGCAGGCAAAAGAGCTGCCCGGAACGAACAGGACATGATGCTTCTTCGCCGTCTCGCAAAATTCCTTCTCATCCTCCACCGGGGATTTAACGAACATATAAAAAGCTCCGTCAGGCTTTGCGCAGGAGAATCCGTACTCCATGAGCGCCGAATAAAGAAGATTTCGATTCTTCTCATACGCAGCAAGATCCACCGACACCTCGTGCTCGATGCAGTATTTAATGACCTTCTGGATCAAGGACGGCGCATTGACGCAGCCCAATACCCGATTTGCGATCACTGCCGCCGTCAAAAGCCTCTCGCTCTCCTCCATCTCATCCGGAATCACCAGATAGCCGATCCTCTCGCCCGGTACGGACAGCGATTTGCTGTAAGAATAACAGACCACAGAATTGGCATAATACTTTGTCACAAACGGTACGCTGATACCGCCGTATGCCAGCTCCCTGTAAGGCTCGTCAGAAATCAGAGCAATGGTTGTTCCATATTCCTTCTGTTTCTTCTCCATGACACCTGCCAGAGCCCGGATAGTATCCTCCGAATAGACGACTCCAGTCGGGTTGTTCGGGTTATTGATAATAACGGCCTTTGTCCTCGGAGAAAGTTTTTCCTCAAACTCCGCAAGCTTCGGCATAAATGTCTCTGTATCCGGTGAGACTACCACAACCCTGCCGTCATAATTCCGCACGTATCCGTTGTACTCCACAAAATACGGAGCAAATACAATCACCTCATCCCCGGGATTTAAAATACTCTTTAAAATCACATTGAGGCCGCTGGCCGCGCCCACGGTCATCAACACATTTTTCTGGGAAAAGGCTGTCCCGAAGCGCTTATTCAGAGAGTCTGCAATCGTCTGCCTTACATCTTCAAAGCCCGCGTTGCTCATGTAGCCATGCAGGGCATTAAAGTCCTCCTCAGAAAGAACCGCCTGAATCGCCTCGTTGACGGCAGGAACGGGTACATTGGGATTTCCCAGGCTGAAATCATACACATTTTCTTTTCCATAAACCGCCGCCATGCGCTTCCCCTCCTCAAACATCGCACGGATTGCGGAATTATTTTCCATGAAGGGCTTCATTTTCTCAGATACCATGTCAGTTCTCCTTCCCATATTTGATATTTTTCATAAATTCTGTCAAAACCGCAAACGCTGCGGTTACGGCAAAATAAAACCAGGTCGTCGGATTTGAATACCAGGTCGTAAAAAAAGACAGCATAAAATACAGAGCAGCCTGGGCATAAAAAAGCGTCCAGACCGGACTTCTCCCGTGTCTCTGCCGTTCCAAAAGCCATGCGGCGGCGGTTCCAAGAAGACAGGCAAACGCAAAAACGCCAATAATTCCAAAATCATAATAGGCATCATAAAACAGCGTCACGGTTGTGAGTTCTTCCTTTGTCGTAAAGATCGGGTATGCGGCGAGCTCGGGCTTTATAAATTTGAGTCCCGTAAGCGCCCATAGGGGAAACAGGCCCTTAACGCCCAGGGTATGTCTGGGCAGTTCCCGGACAAGACAGTTGAAATTGTCGTAATTGTTTGCGATGTACATGTATGGCTGCGTGATAAAAATCGGCGTATCCGCACGCTTCATCTCAAAGATCCCGTTTAAATACGCCACATCGTGACTGCGGGCGATCGTCAGGACCACATAAAGAGGAAGAAGAAACAATCCCGCCAGAACCAGGTACCAGAGCCTCTTTCTGCCGCTTACAAGCATAAAAGTAAGTACTGCAAGAACTACCGCAAATACAAGCTGAAACCGCGAGACACACAAAATCGGAACGGTAAGAGCCAGCAATACGGCAGGCCCTGCCAGCATACGTCTGCAAAGCCACCGAAGAAAGCCTCTCCCGTCTTCTTTGTCGCAAAAATAAAGCATCACTGCCATCGAAGGAACCAGAACACAAGAAACGGTGAAATAATGCACGCCTGAAACGTGAAAATACGAATAGGCGTGAGGAACCCCACGCAAAAAAAACGGTATATAACCAAGAAACGACGCTTCAAAAAGGAACGACACAAACGATACCATTGTTAAAAGAACGAGCGCCAGATATATGCCGTTCCCATAATGCGAGAGTCCTCTCACATTCGTTTCTTCTCTTGCCGAAAGCGGATTCTGCCTGTTTCTCCGTTCCACGGCAGCGAATGAAAGCCAGACTCCGGCTGTCGCCGCAAAAAAACAGGCCCATGTCATAAGTTCCCATTCTGTCTGAAGCCGGCTTAGCTTCAAACAGGACAAACCCTGGCCGCCCACCCAGAACAGGGAAAACAAGGCACGTAAATGCAGCGGATCTCCACTTTTCAGATAATCGTACAGATACAGATATGCGGCCGCTGCAAAAAGACTTACCCCTGACATAGAGTAACAGGCGCCGGCTGCAAAAAGCATGCTGACGCCATAACAGATTCCATAAATCAACATATCGGACTATTCTCCAAGGCCGCTCTCAATGAGCGCTGCAATCTCAAAGAGAGCCTTCTCCTCGTCTTCCCCTTCACATTCCAGCGTGATTGTGTCCCCGCATTTGACGCACGCACCCAACACACTTAAAACACTTTTGGCATTTGCCGTCTCGTTTTTGAACCGGAATTTTACGGAGGACTGGTAACGGAGCGCCTCCTTACAAAGGATTCCCGCCGGCCTGAGATGAAGGCCGGTAGGATTTTTAATCGTTATCGTTTTATTTATCATATCGTTTGTACTCCCAAAGGCTGCCGCCTCATATGCCTTGTCCCGGCCCGGATTCCCTTGTCTCCTCCGAAGAATCATCCGTCTCCTTTGATTCTTCTTCGGATGTCTCCAGAACTTTTGCATCGGCCGGAATCGCCTCTCTTGTTTCCTGGTCAGTTTCTCCCGCCTCGCCATATCCGCCGGTCTCATGCCCCGGTCCGGCCCCGTGGAATACGGACTCAGGCTCTCTCGTTACACGTATTGTGCATGGTGCGACCGATACCACCTCATAAGCCGGATCCAGCGCGACCGTAATCTCTGCCGCATGTTCCCCCTCTGAAAGTCCCGAAACATCAACTTTTACGGCCAGGCTGTCCAGATTCAGGCTGTCCAGCTCCTCACGCAGCGCACGGATGCGAATCTCCACCGGATTCTCTGACAGTTGATACTCATATGCGTCTGAAACGCCTATAAAGCTCCCGCTGCCGATCTCGACTGCAAAAATGCGCTCCTCCAGCCGTTCCACGGTCAACGTCACCTGCACCTCTCTCGGAGCCGAATCTGCCAAAGAAATTCCCTCCGGCAGACAGTCTGCCAAATCAATGGTCTTAACCACATTCGTGCTCGCCCCGTTCAGATTCAGCCGCTCCTCCGGAACCGTTACCGTATGAAATGACGCAAGCGCAGAGCGAAGCCCTACAACCGATATACTGCGGACATCGCACTCAACGCCCGTAAAGCGATACCCTTCAGCCACCTCTCCTGACACTCTAAAATCCAGATTCAGCGTCTTCCCCTTTAAGACCGAAAGCCGGTAGCTCGTCTCCTCACAGTCGCTTGTAATTCGCTCGCTCAATGTAATCTGGTTTCCGTTTGCATCATAATAGAGAATCTTTGCCGTCCCTTCCGTCTCCGCTGTCAGCCCGTCTATGGGGATCTCGATCCCAACGCTGCTGATCCGACCGATTAAGGATTCCGGGCCTTTGACAGAAAGCTGGCCCGGGGAAAGCGTGACCTCTCCCGGCTCATAGCCCTCCTCCATCTCCCCGGTTAACCGCCAGTCAATGACAAACGGCTTCTCCTGCAGACGCTCCGTCTTAATCTTGATCGTTGCCGCCTTACTGACCGGATTTGACTCAAGAAATTCCTCATGATTCGAGATCTCGACCTTGATCGGAATCGAACCTGTTACATCCCACATTTCTGTCATATCCGCATAGGCCCTGAAATCCCCGGGACGGATCCGATAAGCATTTGTTGTTTTTACCTCGTAGCTGATCGTCGTGGTTCGTTTTCCTACGATCTCATAAGTCAGACCGTTGGCAGTCAGAATCTCGTCGTTGATGATCTCCACCGGAACTTCAACCGTATTTGTGGTAATCGGGTCGGCCACGTTGACAACGCCAAGCCACACGAGAAAAGCACTCAAAACCGACAGGAGCATTAACCCCCATCGCCTATTCGTTTTTTCTTTCATGTTTCCGCCTTCCCTTCCAGAATTTAAACCGGCCGACATTCACATCCGTCTTTGATTCCACATGCAGCTCGGCCCGCAGAAGCTCCGGATCCTCAAACCGCGTAAGCTTTCCGTCTTTGGCCAGTGTGACGCGCCCGGTCTCCTCGGAAACGATGACAGTCATGCTGTCCGAGGTCTCGCTGATGCCGAGAGCGGCCCGATGCCTGGTTCCCAGATCCTTGCTGATCGTCAGGTTATCCGATAACGGAAGATAACAGGTCGCCGCCGCCACGCGGTTTCCCCGTATCACAACCGCCCCATCATGAAGCGGCGTATTATGTTCAAAAATATTGATTAAAAGCTGACTCGTGACAATCCCGTCAACCTCAATCCCGGTCCGCTCAATCTCTGAGAGCGGTGTATCCCGCTCGATGACAATCAGAGCCCCGGTCTTTACCTTCCCCATGTCGAAGGCGGCCCGGACGATTTCGTTTACAGTTTTATCGGTATAGCCTTCTATGGCATCCGCGCTGTCGGCCACAAAAAGCCCCATAAAAATATTTTTACTTCCAAGCTGCTCCAGGGCCCGTCTGAGCTCCGGCTGGAAAATAATTAACAGTGCGATCAACGCAAGCTGGCCCATGTGATTGATGATCCATGTGATCGTCGTAAAATGGGCGATCGACGCCAGCAGATAAAATCCCAGAATTAAAATCCCGCCCCGCAGGAGAATCCACGCTCTCGTATTCTGTACCCAGACAAGAATTTTATAGATCAGGACCGAGAGAATGAGAATTTCCACCAGGTTCAGCAATGAAATTTTCGGAATAAACGCAAACCATGAATACAGGTTTCCCAAAAATTCCGGCATGTCAGACCTCACACCCCTTTTTAATGCTTTACGGCCTTTCTTGAGTTGATCCGGCGCACCTTCACATCGGGCGCAGATACCGCAAGCTTTGGCACGGCTTTCACATAGTAATAATATTCGTCATCCTCATATTGAAGATATTCGGTTCGTGAATAATCCACCGCGAACACGAAAAATTGATAGATCAGCGCCAAAAGCACCGAAAGCACAATTCCGATCACCATCGAACTGGCCGAAATCGGCAGGTTAAAGTTAAAGTCGCCGATAAAAATCACAGCGAGCTGCGTAATCACGCCCGCAACAATCGCAATCGACCAGGCATAATCCACCGACAGATTTTTAATCAAAAATACCACCAGTATGGCAGCCGCAAAAGCTGCCACCATGACCCACATGAGCTCGTTTCCGAAGACATTTTTTACGATCTGCAAAAAACGCGCAGCCATCTCGCTCATCGTACTCCCCGCCAGGACCCCCGCATTCTGCTTCAAGTACATTATAATATAGTACACACAAACCCCGCAGCTCACCGGCACGATCGACACAAGGCTTCCTGACAGTCCCACGAGCAGCGGCACAAAATAAGGGATATTTACGAAAAACAGGACCGGCGTCAAAAGAAGAAGATAGCCATCCCCCGGCCTGAAGCCGTAATAAAGCATCATCACCACCAGAATGAACACCAAAAGAATCAGCGCAACCTCTAAAGAGACCTGCGCGACGTGCGCAATCATGAAACAGCCTGCAAAAAATGCTGTCACTCCGCAAGGTACAAACGAGGCAATCAGACCCAGTACCACCGCAATAACCGGATTTTTGAGTCTGGCCATAAACCCGATGTTTTCGTTAATCAAATAGAATACGCCAAACCCCAGGCAGAATTTCACGGCCGGAATCAGATACAGACTGCATTTTGCATACAGCCGTTTCATATTTTCTTTAAAAACAAGAAGTCCCATCATCATCTCTGTTCCCCCTCGCTCTCCCTGGAAGCCGAAGCCTCGTATTTTTTCTCCAGGCGTCTGAGTTTCGCCTGGTATATCTTCATGTTCTTGTTGGCCGCCGTATAGCGTCTGAAATAGACCCACCAGGTGATCGCCAGATAAAACAGCAGCCCTGTCACATAATAAACAGCCAGATTTTTTGCGTAATCCGTGAAGATCTTGATATCCATGGTATTTAAAAGCTCCTCGCTTCTATACAGGATCCATAGAGCCAGGCAGATCGCACAGGTAAACGTATAGGCCGCAAAGGAACGAATCAAATGACTCGAAATATAGTCCCCCTTAAAGTAACGGTTGATCGGGAAAACCTCTTTCCTGGCCTTTTTTTCAAACATGGCGATTTCCGTCATCAGTCTGATTTTTTCCTCGTTTAACATAGCTTCTCCTTCCGGTTGGAGGATATGGTACAGTGCCTTTCACAATCCTTGCGCACGATTTCCCTCGGATTCTGTCCGCCTTTTAGGCGGACACAAATCGGCGCGGTATAATCTCTCTCGAGATTCTGTCATGTCCTTCGGACATGGCAGCCCTCCGGGCGATGCGCACGATTTCCCTCGGATTCTGTCCGCCTTTTAGCGGACGCAAATCGGCGCGGTATAATCTCTCTCGAGATTATACCATACTTTCCCAAAATTGGCGAGTTTATTGTGTGAATTTATAAAAATGTAAAAATATTAAGGAAAATGATATGGATTCTTCAGCGATTAACGCCGTCGATGAAGCGCAAAAATGCCTGACGGCCCGCCTCATTCCTCTTGTAGACACCGGCATCCTCCAGTACCTCGGCAAAGGCACACCCTACCTCGGCTTTTAAGATTTCCATCACATTGTCCTTTGTCACGGACGCATACTTCGGAAGGAACTCCCTAACCCAGTCGGCATGCTTTTCGATCGACTCCTCGCTCCGGATGTCCTTTCCCTCTACGATATAATCGGCTAACAGAGCCAGCTCCTCTTTTAATCTTGCCGGCAGAACCGCCAGCCCCATAACCTCAATAAGCCCAATGTTTTCTTTTTTAATGTGGTGAAGCTTGGGATTCGGATGGAAGACACCCAACGGGCGCTCCTTGGTTGTAATGTTATTTCTGAGTACCAGATCGAGTTCAAAATTTCCGTTCCTCCATCTTGCGATAGGCGTTACCGTATTGTGCGGCTCACCGTCTGTCTCGGCAAAGATAAAGGCCGCCTCATCCGTGTAGCTGCGCCATGCCTTAAGAATCCGATCGCCGAGCTCAATCAGGCGGCTGCTGTCTGCGCAGGAAAGCCGGATTACCGACATAGGCCATTTTACAATCCCTCCCTTAACGTCCTCAAAGCCTTTAAAGGTAAGCTCTGTCTCAACCGGAGCCTTCGCCATCGCAAAGGTATAACGGCCTCCCTGAAAATGATCGTGGGACAAAATCGAGCCGCCCACAATCGGCAGATCCGCATTCGAGCCCAGGAAATAATGTGGGAACTGTTTCACAAAATCAAACAGCTTTATAAAGGTACTCCGGTCAATCTGCATCGGCGTATGCTTTCCGTTGAAGACGATGCAGTGTTCGTTATAGTAGACATAGGGGGAATACTGGAACCCCCAGCCGTCTCCGTTCATCGTCAGGGGAATGATCCGATGTGTGCTGCGCGCCGGATGGTTGACGCGGCCCGCATAGCCGACATTTTCCATGCAGAGAAGGCATTTCGGATAGCCGCTCTGCTTCGCAAGCTTTGCAGCGGCGATAGCCTTTGGATCTTTTTCAGGCTTTGACAGGTTGACTGTAATGTCAATATCCCCGTACACGGTAGGAGTGACCCATTTCATGTCTTTGATGACGCGGTAGCGTCTGATGTAGTCGGAATCCTGGCTCAGCTTGTAAAAGTATTCGGTTGCCGCCTCCGGTGATTCCTTATAAAGCCCCCAGAATTTTTTCACGACCTCACTCGGACGCGGCATCAGGCAATTCATGAGCTTCGTATCAAACAAATCCCGGTAAACCACGCTGTCGTGTTCTAACAGGCCTTTTTCTGCTGCATACTCTAAAAGCTCCCTTAAAATATCCTCAAGCGGCGCTTCGGATACCGGCACCTCTGCCTCCTCGTACTCGTCAAGGCAAAGCAGATCCAGAAGACGGTTTATGGCGTAGATCGTATCCTCCTTCTCCAAAAGCCCGGTACGCTCTCCATATGCAATCAGATTGCGGATTGCTTTATAAATCATACTATATGTTCCTCCCTGTCAAACTTTCGTTTTTTCTATTATAATAAAAATATGCGGACAATACAATCGTTTCATTCCCATTTTTTCCATAAATTTGTGGAAATCGGCATCCTTCCATCTATACGGCCTTTTGCCCTCGGCAGCCATCCATGCGGGGAATTATGGGCTTGCATGTGTAGAAATTCAATGATATTATTAAGAAATCTAACAACAGCTACGAGAGGAGCGAATGCAAAAAACCATGTCTTCCAAACAAATTATAAAACAGGCCGCCTATTACGCGTTTCCTCACACCATTCCGATTTTTGCTGGATTTTGGTTCCTGGGCATAACATATGGGATCTATATGCACATATCAGGCTTCTGCTTTCTGTATCCTATGCTCATGGGCCTTACGATTTTTGGTGGATCACTTGAATTTTTGGCAGTTAAAATGCTGCTGTCCCCTTTCGCTCCTGTCCAGGTTCTCGTCATGACAGTTCTGATACAGGCAAGGCATTTGTTTTATGGAATTTCCATGTTGGATCCATTCAAAGGAATGGGCTTCAAGAAATTTTATCTGATTTTTGGAATGTGCGACGAAACCTTCTCTATCAATTATTCCGCAAAAATTCCCGAAAACGTAGACCGGGGCTGGTTCATGTTTTTTGTAACCCTGTTTAACCATTTTTATTGGGTGTCCGGCGCTGCGCTCGGTGGCATTTTGGGCTCCCTGATTTCTTTTAATACCAAAGGTCTGGATTTTGTGATGACAGCCATGTTTATCGTCATATTCCTCGAGCAGTGGCTCAGGGAAAAAAGCCATGCCGCTTCTTTCACCGGCGTCCTGGTTTCTGTGCTCTGCCTTATACTGTTTGGCCCGGATTCCTTCATGATCCCGACTATGGTGTGCATATTATTTTTCCTTACAATATTCCGCACACCCCTTGAAAAGGAAGGCGGCATGGTATGACACTGACACAGCAGATTATTACGATCGCACTTTGTGTTCTCGGCACAATGGCAACAAGGTTTTTACCGTTCCTTTTGTTTTCTTCCAAAAAGCCAACGCCTAAATACATACTGTACTTAGGGAAAGTGCTCCCTGCTGCCATATTTGGTATGCTGGTTGTTTACTGCCTGAAACATGTTTCTGTCCTGTCCGGCAGCCACGGTCTGCCCGAGTTTCTTGCGATTTGTGTTGTGGTCGGTCTGCATCTGTGGAAACGGCAGATGCTCTTGTCGATTGCCAGCGGCACCGTCTTCTATATGCTGCTCGTACAGTTTATTTTTTGAAGACGAGAAAAAAATGCGTGCCTGTATCTTATATGGGAAGTCCAAGAAAAAACGGGAATACGTTTTGTCTGCCGCATCCGTTCATGGAGGCACTAAAGGCAAAAGGCTGTGACTGCAGACTGATTTGGCTTTTGGGCTAAGAAGATTCAAGCCCTGCTGCGCCTGCCAAAACGACTGGACGGGTTTTGGATGTCTCTGACACGATGACCGGACAACTCTATTGACAAACACCGGCCTCCTTCTGGCAATATTGATAGCAGGTGGTTCTCTCCTTTTGAGGAAGCAATCGGGAAAAGAAATATTGGTTTCTGCTATAGAAAATCCCTGATCCATCTCTCAAGCCGCGACGTCACGATCCCGCCCATCACTCCGACCGCGACCCCCGTCACACAGCCTGCAGTCAGTAAAAATGGCAGATACGCATATACCCCCGGCGTACGCACAACAAATGCGGCAAATGTGAGCTGACCCACATTATGAAAAACGCCTCCCAGAACACTGATTCCGACAGGTGAAAACCATCGGCACTTTTTACCGATTCCCATGACCGTCAGACTCAAAAAGCTGCCGGATAACCCATAAAGCATACTATAGGGATTCCCAAACGACAGGCCCGTTAAGACAATGCGCAGCACGGTCATTAGGACAGCTCCTGGTATTCCCACAAGAAAAAGCCCTGCCACGGTCGCCAGGTTTGCAAGCCCCAGCTTTATGCCGGGAATCGGAACGGGAATCGGGATCAGTGAGTCCACAAATCCCAGTACCATCGCAAGCGCAACAAGCAGCCCATAAAGCGCCGCCCGTTTTGCAGCCGTATTCTTTTGCATGTCCTAAAGTGCCTCCTCTTTCTTGACTTTGCCGGATGGTTTTGTTAGAATGAAGCCGAAGTTACAATTTTGCTGAAAATAAAATTGTGACAGGCGAAATCTTTCGATGCAAAAGGGGCCAAACCTCATGAAAAAAAATGCGCTGTTCCTCTTATCTGGCGCCATCCTTCTTTTATCCCTGTTTGTCCTTCGCGGCGGCAAACGCGAGCCCGTCAGCCGCTCTGCTTTCCTTTTGAATACATTTGTAAGCATCACGCTTTACGATACCGGAGACGAAACGATCCTGGATGATGCCATAAAGCTCTGTCAGGAGTACGAATCCATGTTCAGCCGGACACTTGAGACAAGCGAGCTCTATGCACTCAATCATCGCGCCGACGGCGTCATGACGGTCTCCCTTTCCGATGACATGGCAGCCCTGCTGCAAAAAAGCCTCTATTACTGCGAACTCTCCAAAGGTGCGTTTGACATCACGATTGAGCCCGTAAGCGCCCTCTGGGATTTTACCTCCGATACCGCCGTGCTCCCCGATAAGGCCAAGCTTGAACGGGCGCTGACTCAGGTCGGCTACCAGGTGCTTTCGCTGGATAAAAATTCCCTGACTTTTCATTCTCCCGCATCCATTGACCTAGGCGCCACCGCCAAGGGCTATATTGCGGACCGTCTAAAGGAATATCTTGTCGCGGCAGGCGTAAAAAGCGCCATTATTAACCTGGGCGGGAATGTACTCTGTATCGGCTCCCGTCCGGATAAAAGTCCATTTACGGTAGGGCTGCAAAAGCCCTTTGCAGACCACAGCGAGACCTTCGCAGTTTTGCAGGTTGACGATCAATCTGTTGTCACCTCCGGCGTCTATGAAAGACATTTTGTCTTTGACGGCAAAAACTATCACCATATTCTGAATCCTAAGACTGGCTATCCGTATGACAACGGTCTTATATCCGTCACAATCCTTTCCGATTCCTCGGCGGATGGCGACGCACTCTCGACCGTCTGCTTCTCTCTGGGGCTTGAAGAAGGAATGCGGCTTGTCGATTCGATGGATGGTGTGTATGCATGCTTTATCGACGAGAATAATCAAATCTATTATTCCAAAGGCATGGAAGCTTATGTAAAGGAGGGAGGCTGATGGAATCTGACAAATCAAACAGAACGGGAAGGCGTGACCTCCTTTTGATCCTTGTCATCCTTTCCCTGTCCGCCCTCCTTTTTGCGTGGAACCGCAGCCGGCATACAAGCCCCGCTGCCACCGTAGAAATCTCCGTGGATGGGAAGCTTGCCGCCACGCTTTCTCTCGATACGGATCAGGAATTTACAGCCAAGAGCGCCTCTGGCGGCACCAATCGTCTCCTCATCCAAGACGGCGAAGTATGGGTCTTAGAGGCAACATGTCCTGACAAGATCTGTATCCGTCAAGGAAAAATACAGCACGACGGGGAACTCATCGTCTGCCTTCCCAATCGTATGACAGCAAAAATCACAGGAGGAAACTGATCCCTCCTGTGATTGTCTCTTTAAGCCTGAAGTCCCATGGCCTCCATCTCGGCATTCACCGCATCCTCGCAGGAACGCATCGCAAGAATCGTCATTTCCATCAGCTTCGTAATCTCCCAGCCAAGTTTTTCGACTCCCTGTGTGATAATCTCACGCGAGCACCCCGCCGCAAAGCGTTTATCCTTAAATTTCTTTTTGAGGCTTGAGACCTCCATATCCTTCGTACTCTTAGACGGACGCATCTTTGCCGCTGCCCACACAAGGCCGGTCAGCTCATCGGCCGCGTAAAGAACCTTTTCCATCTCATGCTCCGGGACCGCTTTTACCTCAGGATGATGCCCGTAGCAGTGACTGCACACGGCATGGATGACCTCCTCCTCGGCGCCGCCCTCCTTTAAAAGGCGCGGGGCCACCAGGCAGTGCTCATCCGGATATTCCTCGAAATCTATGTCATGAAGAATCCCGCAGATCTCCCAGAAATCCGCCTCATCCCCATAGCCAAGCTCCTTCGCATACCATTTTAAGACGCCGCCCACGGTCAGCCCGTGGAGGACATGGAATGATTCTTTGTTGTGTTCTCTTAAAAGCGCGATCGCCTTTTGTCTTGTCAGTGCCGTCTGCATAGTATTTCCTCCTCGTATACAAAATCAGCCTGCAGCGGTTCAGTCAGGTCAAGCCGCTTTGATATCTGCCCGAAAGATCCCTTTGCAGTCCCAAACGCCGACGGAGTTTGATTGGGATTCAGGCTGCCATATACGTCTGACTGAATTGCCGCAAATTTACTTCAGTATATCAAAAAAAGAAGCAATTTAAAAGGGTTTTTATACAAAAATCATAGTTCCACTTCCGCACACGCCCGGTTGTTTGGACCGGATAGCTCGCAACCAGGTCCTCCCCCACATAATAATCCACCTGGCCGGCCGTCATGCCTTCCTCGACCGGTGCAGACAGCACCCGTGCCACACTCTTTTTAATTCTTACCGGTTCGTCTTTGCGCATTAATACTCTAAGTGGCTCAGCCGTGTAAACAACCGTAAGTCCCGTCTCCGTCCCGATGCCTCCGGATACAAATACCTTCTCAAAATCAAGCGCCTCCTTCTTGATCTCTCTGTATTCGTAATTGGTATCCCCATAGCGGATGAGTTTTCTCATATCCTGCCATTTATAAAGCTTATGAGGCGGCCATCCGCATGCCAAAAGCGCAGCGATGAACGTCTTTTCTCCCTTTTTTACGGCGCCCACATAGCAGTAGCCGGCTTTGTTTGTAAAGCCGGTCTTCCCCGAAAGGGCACCCTCCATCGAGGTCAGTAGCGCGTTGTGATTGATACACGAAAAAGAGCGCCCGCCCTCCAGGCTCGAAAACGCGTACGAGGGCGCGCGCGTGATCTCCAGAAACTCCTCACGCTTCGGCGAGAGCAGGATACAGTAACGGAGGATCTCCGCTAAGTCTTTTGCGGTCGTAGAATGGATTTCTCCGGTCTCCTGAACGGCCGCATCCAGGCCGTTTGGTGTGATAAAGCAGGTATCATAGCAGCCTATGTCACGGGCCTTCTGGTTCATCATGGCCGCAAAGCCTTCAACGCTCCCTCCCACATGTTCAGCAACCGCAACCGCCGAATCGTTGTGGGATTCCAGCATCAAAGAATAGAGAAGATCCCGCAGACGGTAGGTTTCCCCTTTACGGATGCCAAGCTGAACATCCGGCATGGAGGCCGCATAGTCCGAAACCTCGACCGTGTCATCCAGGGAGGCATTTTCGAGCGCCACGATACAGGTCATGATTTTCGTCGTGCTGGCCATCGGCCGTGCCTGCTCTGCATCCTTTGCATAAAGTACCCGCCCCGTTTCCCCATCAATTAAAACTGCCGACTGCGCGGCCAGAGAAGGGGACTCCAAGCCATCCTTTTCCTCACCAAACGACGTTTTGGGAGCCAGACAAAGCAGAGCAATCGCCAGCAAACCTGCCAGCCATACCTGAAAAACCGCACTGCGTCTCCGTTTATTTTCCATATGCAGACTTCCGCTTATGCTTTGTTATCACTATATGCACAGAAAACGCGGTTCTTTCCTTCCAGTTCCGTCACGGATGCGGCGGCCTCCAAAACGCGCCTTGAGGAGCCTGATTTCCCCGGCGCTCCCTTTTGTCTGCTTTCTCACGCTCTCCTGAGTCCCTTCGGATAATGATTCTTAAACACACCGCCCGAAGCCTTCACCCAGCCCGCAGAGCAGCCGGCAAAGGTCACGAGTACCCAGCCCTTTTTTTCTCCGGCAGATACTTCCCCTCCAAGCGCCTCCCCCCGCAGATACCGTTCTGCCTTCTCTCCCGTTCCAAGCTCCAGCGTTTGCAGCACTTCTGTTTTTTTCAAAAACAGCGCCAGTGCATGGGAAGGTTCAAATCGTCCTTTTTTCTGTGTTCCTGCATGTAAGCCCGGCCGCAGTACACGCAGGTCTGCAAGCGGCGGCGTTTCCTTTGGGAGCAGATAGAGATTTTCACCGAAAAATACAGGTTTTCTCTCTTTTAAAAACGCCTCCGGTTCTTTTAAGACAGCCTGCCCAAAGGCTAAAAATCCGGCAAGTTCCTCCGCTTCTCTCTTTTTCTCCTTCGTCGCCTTCTTTCCCCTTCGCTCCTTTGACAGGGGGGCAGCGGCAGCCTGGTTTTTTACAAGCAGCGCAAGAAAATGCCCCTCTCCTCCCGCCTTATGAGGCCAGATCCGCACCGTCCTTGCAATCTCCTGTTCTGATCCCGGCTCTCCTGCCCATGCGGGCCTTCCCCCCTCAAACCAGTCGGCACAGTCCGGCCGAACGGCCGTAAATTCTGGATGTGTTTTCAAAAAATGCGCCACGGTCCGCTCATTCTCCTCCGGTGAAAACGTACACGTCGAATACACCAGCCGACCGCCGGGCCGCAGAAGGCCGGCTGCACAGGCAAGAATCGCATCCTGTCTGGCCGCGCAGATTTTTACCCGCTCTGGGCTCCATTCCCCGACCGCCTCCTTGTCTTTTCGGAACATTCCCTCGCCTGAGCATGGCGCATCCACGAGGATACCGTCAAAAAAGCCAGAAAAAGCCGGTACAAGGCCCTCCGGTTCCACATTCGTTACGACCGCGTTTGCAATTCCCAGCCGCTCGATGTTCTGGGACAAGATTTTAGCCCTGGCCGGATGGATTTCGTTGCAGACCAAAAGGCCCTGGCCGCGCATTTTCCCCGCAATATGTGTGCTCTTTCCCCCGGGAGCGGCACAAAGATCCAGGATTCGTTCGCCGGGCTGCGGCCCAAGTGCCTCGGCCGCAGCCATCGCACTCGGCTCTTGGATATAGTAAAGCCCAGCCTCATGAAGCGGATGCTTTCCGGGACGCAGCGTTTCCTCATAATAATAGCCTTCGGCCGTCCACGGTATTTTTTCAAGCTTCACAGGCAGCCCCGGCAGGCTGTCCGCACTTTTTAGCGGATTGAGTCTGAGCCCGAATTTTCTTTTTTTGCAAAAGCTTTCAAAAAACGCCTCTGCCTCCTCTCCCAAAAGGCATTCCATTTTTTCCACAAATGCCTTTGGCAGTCCGCCTCCCAACGCTTCCATAGCATACTCTCCCTTTTTCCTTATATTTCCTTACATAGACGGCCGCCCGCCGGCGCACTTTAAGCATGGAGGCTAAAAAACGCATGATGATCTCTTTTATTTCCTGGTTCCTGCTCCCGCTTTTTACTCTGGCCGTTGCCGCGGGCGGCTGGCCCTTCAGCGCGGCCTGGCCGTTATTTTCCGGCAACTTTTCTGTAACGGCCGCCGACCCGTCCGGCAGGTTTCTTTTGATTACCTGGGCAGCCTTTGCAGGAATATTTTTCCGTTTTCTCATAAGACGCATAATCGGTCAGGCCGCCCCCTTTCTCTCTGCAAAAAGGGAGCTTTTCCTGACCGACTGCGCCGTTCTTCTTTTGTGTACGGCTGTCCTGCTGCCCTACTGCCCACAGGAGAATTATCTGTCTGCAGCCCTCCATGTGGCATTCGCGTTCTGGGCCTCCGTGCTTTATTTCCTGGTTCTTCTTTCCATCGACCTCAAGCTGTACTTCTGGAATCCTACGCTGTTTTCCGGTACAACGGCCGCTCTGTTCTACTCCATCTTCGCGGCCGCAGCGCTGTTTTACCTGTCCGATTTCCTGATCTCCACCGCGCTCGAAATCTTCGTCGTGGTTTTTTCTGATCTTCTCCTGCTCACCCTCTTTAAAAAGGTATGCACGATTCAAAGCCCCTCTTAACGTCTAAAAAGCGTATCCAAAAGCCCACGGCCCAAAGAAGCACCGACATTTCCGCCAAGCCTCTTTCCAAAGGAACCGCCGACCCTTTTTCCGAGCTCGTTGCCGAGCTCGCGGCCGATGGTCCCAGTGGCCGTCTTCGCGACGCGGCCGATAGCCGCCGCCTGTTTCTTCTTTGCCCGCTCGTCCTCCCGCTCTCTCTGCTTTTTCAACTTCTCGGCTTCCCGCTCGGCCGCCTTTCTCTGACGTTCGGCCTCCTTCTCGGCGGCTTCCTGCTCCTTTTCCCTCGCCAGATTTTCGGCCTGCTCAGCCGATTTCCGGTTTAAGAGCTCATACGCTGAATCCCGGTCAATCATATCGCTGTAGCGGATAAACAGAGGATTCGTCTCCATTTCTTTCTTTCGGTCCGCCTCGTCTACCGCTCCCATTCTGCTCTGCGGAGGCAAAATCCGGCAGCGTTCCACGACAGACGGGCGTCCCTCCGTATCCAGGAAGGAAACAAGCGCCTCCCCGATTCCAAGCTCACAGATCGCTGCGGCCGTGTCGAAGGCAGGGTTTTGCCGGAAGGACTCTGCGGCCGCCCTGACCTTTTTTTGCTCTGCCGGCGTATAGGCGTGGAGGGCATGCTGTATCTTATTCCCGAGCTGTGCCAGAACGCCGTTTGGAATGTCCGACGGATTCTGCGTAATAAAATAGATTCCCACGCCCTTGGAACGGATGAGCTTTACCACCTGTTCGATCTTTTGTAAAAGCGCCTTCGGAGCCTCATCAAACAAAAGATGCGCCTCATCAAAGAAGAATACCATCCGCGGCTTTTCGGCGTCGCCAAGCTCCGGCAGCGTTTCAAAAAGCTCCGAGAGCATCCACAAAAGGAACGTGGAATACAGCGCGGGGCTGTTAATCAGGCTCCGGCAGTCCAGCATATTGATCGTCCCGCGCCCGTCAAGGCCCACAGAAAACCAATCTCGGATATTGAGCGCGGGCTCTCCGAAGAATTCATCTCCGCCTGCCTCCTCCAAGGTCACTACGGCCCTTAAAATCGCGCTTATGCTCTGTTTGGCCATATTGCCGTACTCCGCCGAATACTCCTTCGCATTCTCATATACATGCTGGAGCATGGCCCGCAGGTCTTTTATGTCGATTAAGAGCAGGCCGTCGTCGTCTGCAATCTTAAAAATCACATGTAAAATATCACTCTGCGTCGCATTCAGATCCATAAGCCTTGCCAGCAGGGTCGGCCCCATCTCACTGATCGTTGTGCGCAGCGGAATCCCCGCTTTCCCGAAAATATCCCAAAAACAGCCGGGATAGGACCGATACGAAAATCCGCAGTCTGCGAGACCGAAGCACCGGATACGCTCCTGCATGTCCTCGCTTGCTTCCCCCGGTCGGCACATACCGGCCAGGTCCCCCTTTACATCGGCCAGGAAAACCGGAACGCCGCAGTCTGAAAAAGACTCCGCCATGACCTTCAGCGTAACGGTTTTTCCGGTGCCGGTCGCGCCTGCGATCAGGCCATGACGGTTTGCCATCCGGGGAAGGATAGAAATCTTCTTCTCCCCTGCCGACGCGATCCAGAGCTCCTGATTCCAATACATATTTCTGCCTCCTTTTTATCTGCGTACCCACTTGCCGAATAATGTCTTCTTAAAACGTGAAAGTGCCTCCTTCGCCGGGGCGTAATCCTCTACCTTCTGAAAATATTCAACACCCTTTTTGATGTCTGCAGGCACACCCAGCCCGTCGGCATAGATGAGTCCCAGGCCGTAATAGCGCAGATCGCTGGCATATTTGACCTCCTCCAGCAGAGCACGGGCCCTTGCTGCGTCCTTCTGACAGCCCCAGCCCATCAGATAGCAGAGACCTAACATGTCATTGGCCCAGTTATTTTTTCCGTTCGTATGCGCATGCTCAAAGAGCTGCACCGCACGCGCATAGTCCTGCGAAATCCCGTCCTCGCCTTTAAAATACAGCTCGCCGGCCCTGTTGGCGCAGCCGATCGCACCGCTATCGGCCAGGCCTTTTTCGTAGCATTCCATCGCACGGCGCACGTCTCTTACCGCGCCCTTTCCGTCCTGATACGCCCTTCCGACGTGATACCAGGCAGAAAGCTGGCCCTTTCCAGCCGCCTTCTCACAGAATTCGCGCCCCTCATACTCACGGCCCTGCTTCTTTAACAAAATCTTTCCGTAGCTCTCCTCCCATTCGGGGAAGCCCAGATTTGCCGCCTCGCGCGCAATCTCCTCTGCCTTATCCGGCTGCGGCTCCACGAGCCCCTCCTCGCCATTCATGTAGAGGTTATACAGATTTCGCACCGCAAAGCCCATGCCGCCCCGCATCGCCCGTTCAAACCACGGGATACAGGCCAATGTGCTTTCTCTTAAAAACCGGGTAAAACCTCCCTTATCGGAAAAGGTCTCCGGCCCTTTCCCCTGGATCCGCACGACATCCAGCCAGAAATATGTATTGCCGATCATATTCTGACAGAACGGGCTCCCGTCCTTTGCCTTATCACAGACAGCGTCCCATGCCTGCTGCAAATTGTCAAAGGGCATCGCCTCCTCCATCTCCGGCGTTAAAAGCCCGCAGCGCATCGCTCCCAGAACCCCGATCGCACTCCCCTGCCGGATGCTCTGGCGGATCAGACGCTCCACCTCGTCGTCATCCTCCGGGAACGGATGGTAGGCCCAGCTATACTGCGGCCCCGAATAGCACCGGGACAGGATATAGGATGCGTCTCCATCCCCTGCCGCAGCCGCGGCTGCAAGCGGCGAAAGCGCCGAAGCCGCGCGCTCCTTGTCATAACAATAGTAAATGTCCTCGATGGCCTGATCCACCACATCACTGAAATATCTGCCCATATCGTTTCTCCTTTATCTCTCTTTTTTAAGCTTTGACTGAAGCTTTTTTGTCACATCTTTCCAGTCCGAAAAATCCGAAAGAAAGCGCCCGCCGGCCATATCCAAAAGCCATTTTTTCGCCTGTGTGTGGCTGCATTTTATCTCAAATACATGAAGATCGTCGGCCATTGGCAGGCTTGCATTCGCAGTGATCCGGCCATCCGAGACCGTCCCTGCCTCCAAATATAAATATCGGGCCCCTATGCTTAAAACAATCGTCTGATATTTCCCGCTCTCTAACCCCTCTGCGGCAAGCTCCACGTCCCGGTGCGTAAAGGAGCGGTAATCCCTTGTACTCCCGCTTTTTTCCGTCAGCGTGAGCGTCGTGTTCGTCCGGTTTGCCTGCGGGCGTCCGCTCGTAAACTGAACCGGCGGCCAGCCTGAAATGTCCGGGACACTCTGATGCTCCAAAAGCCCAAGAAACGCCGCACATGCGGTCTCTGCCGCCACGGGGATTCCATATGCCTGATATGCCCCTGTGGTATTTTTAAAAACGGCCGCCAGAATCAGGTTCTCATCCGTCATGACGGCTTCCAGTCTTGAAAGGCTTCTTTCCCTGCCGTTTTCCACCAGTTCTACCGGCTCTAAGGCTATGCTCTGCCCGCCCTCGGACAGCCCCCCAAACTCCCGGCGAATATCCTCCGCCGTAAAGCGTGAGGTGCGCTGTCCCCTGCTGTCACGGAAAGTAAACGCCGTATTGCTTCCGGCAGCGGCACGCTCTTTCAACGCCTCCCGCTCCAGGCGTTCATCCCTGCGGGCACGAAAACGGCGTTCAATCCTCTGCCACTCCTCGTCCGACTTCCCACGGTACGAATGATATTCGTCATAGGGATAAAATTCGGCTTCCGGCGCTTTAAACTCCAAATACTCCAAAAGCGCCTGCAGCTCGGCCGGCTTTCTTAAGCCCGTCATCTGCGTCTGTCTGCGGTCATCCAAAATATAAAGCTCCAGAATCCGCCTGGTCTGTGTCCTGCCGCCCGAGGTCCTGTATATGGTCTCGTCACGGCCAAAGACGGCACGGATGCGGGAGATTTTACTGGCCTCGTCTCCGAGTACCCACTCGTTACCGACCGCCACCCGATCAAACCACCGGCCGTTTTCGCGGATATCCGCATCGACCATCGCAAACAGCTTCCCAACCTCAGGCGCCTCGTCCGGATAAGGCATCTGCGAGCGGATCGATTTCGCCAGCCGGCTTTTCTCCGGGAAAAACACGTCACGCAGGTTCGTATACGTCTCATAGACTCCTGCAATCAATCCGCCTGAACCGATCGCACCCGAGACTACCAGCACGGCATAGTCCATCATGTCCCAGCCGGATCGGTCCTCCAAAAATTGGGCCACACACACTACCATACAGCAGCCGCCGATTACAAAAAACAAAAGCGCCCACAAAAGATAGATAAGCCTCTGCCTCGTCCTCTGGAGGCAATACCCCTCCTCGGGCCCATTGGGCTGCTGCTTTTTGTTCCACGCCATGACCGCCATGATAAGCGGAATTGCAAAGATCCTGAACATGACCGCCAAAAGCACATACACGACCACATTCCAGGGCCATTTCAAATAAAATCCCCCGGATTTCTTTCCCTTTTGTCCCATTTCTTTTCTCCTCCCGTTTGGGCTCTGCATGTTTTATTCTACACTCTGGCAGGCAAAAGTCAATGGGTTGTTTCGGATTTTTATTTGACGCAAGCAACAGTTGATTTGCTGGTATAATTATGCTATACTTTATTTTAAAATACAGTAAGAGGGCTGTATAATCAAATCTAATTTTTTGTCGCGGAGGAAATTTTCTCATGAAATTTCTTGTCAATCAAAAGCTTGCCATTCGTATCAGCATCCTGACAACAGCAATAACATTAGCGGGGATGCTTCTCCTTTGGCTAATCGTGTCCAATAATGTTGCTTCCATTGTCAAAAACGATATTACGAACCAGATGACGGATGCCGTAGAGTCCAGAGCCTCAATTATCAACGACTATGTGGCTTCCGCAGAGGAATATATGACCGCTTTTGCTCTCGGAAACGAGGTACACGATCTTCTGGCATCTCCAAATGACCCCAGATTATTAAAACAGGCCCAGAAGTATACAGAAGACTTTGCCGCCGTCAAGGGCATTTTCGAGGGATTATATGTTGCTACCCCGAATACCCATGTCCTGACACACACCTCCCAGAGCGCCGTCGGAATAACCACGCGGACAGGCGAATCGCTCAGGCAGTTCCAGGATACCATTTTGGCCCAGCAGCAGCTCACCAATCTGGGGATCATGAAGTCTCCCGGAACGGGAAGTATGATTCTTTCCATGTACTATCCCATTTTTGAGAATCAAACGTGCATCGGCTATGTGGGAGCCGGTGTCTATGCCAGCCGTCTGATGGATGCCTTACTGGATCTGAACATGAAGGGGCTGCCTAACAGTGAGTACGTATTTTTGAATGCAGAGACCGGTGTATACCTGTATCACCAGGATGAAGCACTGCTAAACACCGAGACAACTGACCGCGGATATCTTGAAATTATCCGCCGGATCAAGGAAGATGGCAGCACACTGGCCAATACATACTCCTACCAAGATGAAAACGGCGTACAGCAGCTAGTCGTTTATAAATATTTAAAAGATCGGAATTGGATCTTCATGGTGCGCAACAATGCGGCAGAGGTCTACCAAACGGTGACAACCGTACGCGTCACAGTCGGCTTATTATGCGCGGTTGTGGCTTTTGCCATTATATTCGTCACACTCCTCATCCTGTACCGCGAGGGCAGGGAACTTATGGCGGTAGAGAGTGCCATCAGCCATTTAGGCAATTTGAATCTTTCTGCCGATCAGGAATTAGAACCGTTTTATGGCAGGACGGATGAGATCGGCCTGATCGCACAGACGACCCATAATCTGTGTGACTGCCTGCGAAAAACCATCGACGATATCGGGCGTATCCTGGGTGAGATGGCAGACGGCAATATCGCAGTGGATGTCATGAAAAATGAATCCTATTACATTGGTGATTTTAAAGTTCTGTCTGAAAGCCTGCAGACAATCCGAAGCAAGCTTATGAATGTAATGCGTGATATTTCCTCTGTCGCGAATCAGGTCGATTCCGGCGCATACCAGGTATCTGCCGGCGTTCAGACCCTCTCGCAGGGATCCATGGAACAGTCAGTATCTGTTGATGGACTTGTGTCACATGTGACACAGCTTACTTCCCAAATTAAGGACAGCGCCGTACGCTGCGGCAATGCCAGCGAGCTGGTCGGCAAGGCCAATGATTTTGTTGCTGAGGCTGACACAAAAATGGCGCAGCTCACCGCCGCCACAAAGAATATTGACCGGTCTTCAACTCAAATCGGCAGCATTATTAAAGCGATTGAAGACATTGCCGTCCAGACAAATCTTTTGGCGCTGAACGCTGCCGTTGAAGCCGCCAGAGCCGGTACGGCCGGAAAGGGATTTTCGGTTGTGGCTGATGAGGTCCGAAATCTTGCGGCTAAATCTGCCGATGCCGTTCAAAACACAGGGGTACTGATCGGCCGTTCCATTCAGGATGTCAAAATAGGGACAGAGTCCACCAGTCAGGCCATTTCGGCTGTGAAGGTCATCAATGAGTGCATTCAGTCCATCAAAACACTGATGGATGAGATCGCTCTTGCCAGTGTCAGGCAGTCAGAAATGGTTGCCTCGGTAGAAGTGGGAATAAAGGAAATTTCCAAAGTGGTACAGGCAAATTCCTCCGCAGCAGAGGAAAGTGCCGTGGTTTCTAAAGAATTATCCAATCAGGCCAATACATTAAACAGCTTAATCGGACAGTTTCGGATCCAATAAGCACAAATTCGAGGGCAGTGTCCTTAGTTGGAAGCATAAAAAAGTATCCCCCATTGCTCGTCGGGGGATACCTTTTTATATCATCCCATGCCGGTCATTCGGAGGCTTTCCTTGTCTTTTTTAGACGCCTACTCTGGAATTATGTTTAAAATTTATGCATTTTACAGGCAAACAGCAGGCTTTTACAGGTCTGCTATGGAATTGTAATCACATATTCCTCATCATATACATCATTCTTTATATCGTCATACGTAAGCCGGATCTGATCTTCTGACAGCCATTCCACACCAAAATGCACGTTCTCCATAAAACCAGAATTGGGGTAGTCCCATATCTTCTCATCCCAAAACAGTCCCGACAGGATTCTGTTTCAATTTCTATAGTTTCATTATACCTGTTTTCTGCCTCTTTTCCAAGTTCTCGCTTTGCAGCCGGACACCAAGTAAATCTTGATGCAGGCGGATCCGAAAAAAGAACCGCTTCCCGTTTTCCCTTCTTGTACATCCTTTTCTAGGAATATCAGCAAAATTTCATGCATTCCGTTTTAATCTGTGGTATACTATACCTATCTGCAGACTCTTATAAAGTACTCATTTTAGAAAGGAGACCATTCTCACCTAATGAATAAAAACAGACGTTTCGCTTCCGCCCTCGTGCGGATCCTGATCTCGGCGTTTATCATCTTTCTCTTATTTTACACGATGCTGCCCGCGATCAACCCCAAAAGCCAGGACTTCTTTTTGTTCCTTATTTTATCTATCCTGATCATCCTGTCTGTCAATTTTCTCGCCTATATGAAGGAATTTCTTACCGGTCTCGGGAACCGGAGCCTTCGCTTAGAACGCGATCCTGTTACCGGACGCTTCCGCTTTGGTATGCGTCAGGCGGATGGAGAAAATACCCCGCTCCGGTCGCTTGCGGCGCCGTTAAAATACGGCTTCGGAATCATCGCCCTCTTAATCGTTTTCATGACTGCGGCGAACCTGATCGGAATCCAGTTTTTCAATGCCACCCGCTACCGTGACCTGATCCTCATCGACAGTGGAGACTTTTCCGAGGATGTGGCCGAAATCAGCATGAGCCAGATTCCGGTCGTGGACCGCGATACGGCCACGAGACTTGGAAGCCGAAAGCTTGGGGAGATGTCCGAGCTGGTATCCCAGTTTGAGATTGAAACGAATTACACGCAGATCAACTACAAAGGGATCCCTTACCGCGTGACGCCCCTTTCCTACGCAGACCCCATCAAATGGCTCTACAATCAGAAAAAAGGGCTGCCGGCCTATATCATGGTTAATATGGTCACACAGCAGACCGAGCTTGTATGGCTTGACTCTGGTATGAAATATTCTCCCAGCGAATATTTCTTCCGAAACATTTACCGGCATCTCCGGTTCCGCTATCCCACCAAAATGTTCGAGACCGTCTCCTTCGAGATCGACGACGAGGGAACGCCCTACTGGGTTGCACCCACCATCTCCTATCGGATTGGCTGGTGGAGCGGAAAGGATATTGGCGGCGCAATTCTCGTAAACGCCATAACGGGCGAATCGGCTTATTATGATAAGGAAGATGTCCCGCAGTGGATTGACCAGCTTTACGATTCCGACCTGATCATCGCGCAGCTTGATGACAATGGACGCTTCCAAAACGGCTATATCAACTCCGTTTTCGGCCAGAAAAACGTACGCCGCACTACTTATGGCTACAATTATCTGGCTCTCGATGACGATGTCTATCTTTATACCGGCATGTCCTCGGTCACGGGCGATCAGTCAAACATTGGCTTTGTGCTCGTAAACCTGCGCACAAAGGCGACCCGCTTCTATACGGTGCCCGGCGCAACCGAGACCTCGGCTATGGCCTCCGCACAGGGACAGGTTCAGCATTTAAAATACAGCGCAACCTTCCCGCTGCTCTTAAACATTTCCGACCGGCCCACCTATTTCGTCTCGTTGAAGGATGACGCCGGCCTGGTAAAAATGTACGCATTCGTTGACGTCGAACAGTACCAGATCGTCGGAACCGGCCAGACCATTGATGAAGCCAGGAAAAACTACCGGACCGCGCTGAATCTTGAAGACGTAGAGATCGGTGAGCCCTTCGATGTACTCGAAAAGGCCGGTGTCGTCGATTCCCTTGCAAGCGTCGTCGTAGGCGGCAATACGGTTTACTACTTTACCTTAAAAGGCGAGGATACGGTCTATGCCGCCGCCGTTACCGTCCATGAACGATTGCCGTTCTTACAGGCAGGCGATCGGATCTCCTTCACCTGCACCGAAGAAGACACACCAAAGACCGTGACCGAAATCAAAGAGCTGCCATGATAGAAAGGCAGCTCTGACAAGTGGGATTCGGATAAGAAATAAGCAAAAGCATGCAGCATGCTTATATCGCATCTATAACGCTGAACTGCTATTAAGGGGGGAATTCAATATGCCGTTTACCGAAATATGTATCTATCAAGTCAAGCCGCAAAAAACAGAAGAATTTGAAACACTCATGCTTGAGGCCAAAAGCTTTTTAGAAAAGCAAGAAGGACTTCTTTTGCTTCGGCTTATCAAAAGAGGGTATCACATAGACATGGAGCAGATTAAAGAGGGACTTCCCCCGCTCCCAATCACCCGCATTATAAAAAGTGTTAAATATATGCTTTATTGGGAATTCGATACGAAAGAAAGCTACGGAGCCGCCCAAAAAAACCTCTATGGCAGCTATTGGAAGTCTATCGAGAAATGTTTAATAGTTCCACATGATAAGTATTTAGGAGAAAGCGTTTTTTAACGGACTTTGCTCGTTTAAAGCCAAATAGCGGCGGTTGACGAAGCAGTCAGGGACCGAAATACTTGGCCGGCAGCTTGTTCTTGCTTTTATAAAGGGCCGCTTTCGGCCTGCATTTCGCTGCTTCTAACGGCTTTGTGTGTAAATTTAACAGGGAGATCGGGTTTTCGCTCAAATATGTAACAGAAAAAAGGACGGGCAAGAAGCAATCGTTTCTCACTCGTCCTTTTCTGCGCTCCTGTATGGAAGCTGTCCTGTTTTTACGCCATCTCCCTAAATCACCTTCGCAGCCCTCAGCCCCTCAAGCTCCTCCTTTGTCATACCCAAAAGGCCGCCAAGAACGGCTTCGTTATCTCCTCCAAGCGCAGGCGCAGGCGTCCGCACAGACGGTTTCGTATCCATGAGCTTCACCGCACAGCCGTTTACCGTCATATCTCCGAGCGTCGGATGGGCAATCTCCATAAACATTTCGCGTTCCTTTACATGCGGATCCTCCAATATCTGGCTCACATCCAGGATCGGCCCGGCCGGGATTCCCTTGCTTAAAAGAAGCTCTGTAGCCTCCTTTGTCGTGTATCCGCTAAGCGTCTCCTCAATCACCTCCTGGATCGCATCCTGATTCTCCAGGCGGCCCGGCATATCCACAAACCGCGGATCTGTAATCATGTCCGGACGGTGAAGGATCTCCGTGCACAGCTTCTCGTACAGCCTCTGATTGCCGGCCGCGATGATTACCTTTCCGTCTTTGCACTGGAAAGCGTCGTATGGAGACACCGCCGCGTAGCGGTTCCCCATGCGGGGCGGTATCTTTCCGCTCTCCAAATATTTAAGCGCGGTATTCTCTGTCGCCGCGATCACGCAGTCCATCAGAGAAATATCGACGCGCTGCCCTTTTCCCGTAAGGCTTCTCGCATGAACGGCGGCCAGAATTCCAATCGCACCGTGCAGCCCGCCCAGCATATCGCCTAACGCGCTCCCGGCTCTGGTCGGGTCTCCCCCCTTCGCACCGGTAATAGCCATCATGCCGCCCATTGCCTGCGCCAGGATGTCGTACCCCGGACGCGTGCTGTACGGGCCGTAGCAGCCAAAGCCCGAAATCGCTGCATAGATAATCCCCGGATTGATCTCTTGCAGAGCATCATATCCAAGCCCCAGCTTGTCCATGACGCCCGGCCGGTAATTTTCGATCACGACATCCGCCTTTTTAACCAGGCGTCTGAAAAGCTCCTTTCCCTCCGGTGCTTTTAAATTCAGGGTGATCCCTTTTTTATTTCGGTTGATATTGGCAAAATACAGACTTTCCCGCTCTCCGTTTTTGTTTTCCCTGAAAGGCGGGTAGGTGCGCGTGTCGTCTCCGCCGTCCGGAACCTCGATTTTAATCACCTGTGCGCCCATATCCGCCAACATCATCGTACAAAACGGCCCGGCCAGCACACGTGTCAGATCAAGGACCGTCAAATCCTCAAGTGCCATCTGTCCGCTCACGAGACTTCACCGTCCTCCACATGAATTTTCAGACGCATTACGGCACTCCCCATGGACTTTCCGAGGCTGTCCAGGCGCAGGCTCATTGTTGCGCCTCCGCCCAGAGCATGCCGCATAACAAAATTAAAGCCGCCCAAAGTCGGAAGATCATACCGGACGATCTCCCCCTGCACCATGTCGCCGAAAAACTCTTTAAGCCTCTCTGGCGTCACTTCGCGCTCGATAATTGTATAATATTCCGGCTTTCTCGCATATACGCAGACATTGCTGGTATCGCCCTTGTCTCCGCTGCGCCCATGCGCGATCTCGTTTAAATAAATCTCCGCCATCTACTTCACCTCCAAAATATGACTCTCGATCTCCACCGCATCCCGCGGGACCGTCGTCGGCCACAGCGCCATAACCTCCTGTACATGTGCGCGCCCTCCAAAGAACGATGCTCCTGGCGGGCCGTTCAGCTGCAGCGGGCTGATCTCCGGAATGATCTTCGCACATTCCTTCTTATCTTCGCTGAATACGGCAATCCGCAGCACGCACTCATTCAAGTTTTTAAGCGTCTCCTCGCTCATATCCGCAACGCCAAGATGCAGGCTGTTGAGCCCGATGTAGCTGATATGTACATCGTCCGCCCGCATGCCGAGCCGCTTCATCTTTTTCATGATCACTTCGCCGCAATATTTGGCCTTTTCATATGCATCCGGCCAGGCAAAGCTTAACATGCTGACCGTCTTCCAGCCTTTGTGGTAGCCTACACAAAGCTTTAACGTATCTGGCTTTGGCTTTCCTTTAATTCCGCCGACGCGTACACGGTTTTCTCCCACCTGTGTAAGCGTCGCATGGCTAATGTCTACATTGACGTCAGGCGTCAGATAATTGGCCGGATCCAGCACTTCGTACAAAAACTGCTCCTTTAAGCTCTGCTCACAGATGATTCCGCCGCAGTCCGGAGCCTTTGTAATCTCCATCGTATCCTCGGTAAACTCCGCAATCGGGAAGCCGAGCTCATCCATCCGCGGCACACTCCGCCAGTCGTACATATAGTTGCCGCCTGCGCCCTGGCCGCCGCACTCTAAAAGATGTCCGGCCATGATACCGCGTGCCAGATTGTCCCAATCATCAGCTGCCCAGCCAAATTCATGCTTAAGAGGAGCCATAAATAACGCGCTGTCTGCGGCGCGGCCTGTGATGACAACATCCGCCCCCTGCTCTAAACAGCCTTCGATCCCCTCGTGACCGATGTAGGCGTTTACATTGTAAATCTTATCCAGAATGTCATGAAAATCCCCGTCATAATCGAAATTCGGGAAGGTCCAGCCATCCTTTAAAAGCTTCGGGATCTTGTCCTTCAAGTTATCTCCGGTCACATATCCGATCTTATACCCCTTCATCTTGTCACCGGATGCCCAGTCATGGATTGCATCCACACAGCCTGAGATGTTCATACCGCCTGCATTGGTACAGATCCGAATCCCCTTCTGCCAAGCTTCCCGGCCGGCCTCCTTTAGGATCCGGCTTACAAAATCCGGCGCAAAGCCCTTTGACGGGTCCTTCACCTGCTGTTTGGCCATGATAGAAAGCGTCAGCTCCGCCAGATAGTCGCAGCTCATATATTGGATATCCCCATGCCGCAGCATGTGGAGAGCCGCATCCGGAGAATCGCCCCAAAAGCCCTGGCCTCCTCCAATCGCAATTTTCTTCATGAAAAAAGCTCCTTTCTCTTTTTACTATAACGTTATACTAAATCGTTATAGATAGCTTAACGCTTTTTCTTCTCCCTGTCAACCCCTTTTCTTTCCTAATCGCATTTTTAAAACATTTCCACAGAAACTTCTGCTGTATCCGAAAAAGGCTCTGTCAGCTATCCCAATGCTATTTTAATTATATGGCCTTTTTTTGTCGAAGTCAACGAATACACGGCTTATAATCCCTTGGCTCAAAAGCAGGTATTTTATAGATTAATAAAAAAAGCCCTTTTTAAGATGGCGGTTGCTAATGCTTGTTCACTGAGGGTAGCCTATCTTAATGTATAACTTATACAATCGAAAATTTGAAGTTAGCTATTATCTTTTCTTTTC
>JAAWAR010000143.1 GCA_022792295.1 Lachnospiraceae bacterium | reverse complement strand
AACACCCTGATCACCAGTTCAAATCTGGTTGTCGCCTCTTTAGGAATCACAGGAATGTGGTTCCTTTTTTATTCTCTTGTAAATATGTGCTCTGTTCATTTCTTTTTACCTTACCGATCGTTTCCTGTTCTGATATGGAAAGTTTTAAGCATTCCCTATTTCTGGAACTGTTTTGACTCTAGGCTTTTTGGCAAAGTGTTTCTGGCGATGCCATTTTTTAATACCATTAAAACAAAGTCAATGTTTTACCCCAAACAAATTAAATGTGCTCACAGGGTCAGCCATCGGATAGGAGCCGTATCATTCTTGAATTTCGGCGTTGTACTGCGTCAGGGGTTACGCTGTCATTGCCGCAGATAAGGCTTGCCCCATAGACCACTCTGCCTGGTATTAATGAGAATTAGGAAAAGGCTTGAAAATGTTTGCTTACGTATATTGTAGAAACAAAAAAGCTTTGATAATATTAAGCAAACTATCAGGCGGTCTATTATTGGAGGACAGGATATTTTATATGCGACTTGCCCTGCGGCAGAGGAATTTTGCAGGCGGCTGGCCGGGCAGATCATTTCCTACAAGGACATACAGGGAAAAATTACTGACTATCCAGTCAAACAGCAGCGTCTACATTATCCTGCACTTGCCTTATATGCTAGAAGCCTTTATCCTATACTTGCATGGATTTTTTTAATATTTTTCTCCCTTTTTATGAAATGTGTGCTCGCTATTTATTCGCAATTTTTGACAGCATATTAAGAGTCTCTGTAAGCATTATCTTACAAAACAAGGATATAAATTTTATAGTTTGGCTGCTTATTGATATAAGTTTATACCGCCTACATGACTCTACGAAAAGAGATATATTTTTCCTGGAAAAAGATACAGGACACGTTATGGCTTTACTGTATTTTCTTAAATGCCAATACAAACCGTGATTTCGTCCATGATTTATTTCATAAAATCCGGTTTGCTGCCCGTTTTTTGAGCTGTTTTCATAAAACTCCAATAGAATGATACGAACACCCAAAACACCCAATTTTATCTGTCACACAGAGAAAAAGATGCTGTCTAATTAAATATACGGAAAAGTTTCTGCCGGAAGTGCTGCAGAATTTGCCGACAGGAATCAAAAGATTCCTTGTAGATATTCCGTAATAAATACCATATGCACTTCAGAAAAGAGGAATTATGAACACATTCACAAATGAAGAATTACTGAATCTGATCCAGAAAGCAACGGCAGGAGATAAGCCGTCTCTTGAGGCGGTGATGCTTAGTGTACAGGATCTGGTATTCAACTTATCCTTACGTATGCTGGGAACCTTCCCGGATGCAGAGGATGCCTCCCAAGACATTCTCTTGAAGATTATAACGCACCTGGCCTCTTTTAAAGGAGAGAGCTCTTTCTCCACCTGGGTATTCCGCATTGCAGTCAATCATCTGAAGGACTATAAAAAGCACATGTTTGCCCGGCTTCCCCTGAGCTTTGAATTTTATGGGGCTGATATTGAGAATGCGAGACTAGAGGATATACCAGATCTGACCCAGAACGTGGAGAGGCCAATTCTTGCGGAAGAACTAAAGCTGTCCTGTACCAATGTGATGCTGCAGTGCTTGGATACCGAGAGCAGATGCATTTTTATTCTGGGAACCATGTTTCAAGTGGACAGCCGGATTGCCGGGGAAATTCTGGGGATTACACCGGAGGCATATCGAAAACGCCTGTCAAGAGTACGTAAAAAGATGGCAGATTTTTTGGCTGAGTACTGTGGTGAATATGGAAAAGGTAAATGCCATTGTGCAGACAGAGTGGACTATGCGATTCAGAGTCACCGGATTCATCCCACGCAGCTTTATTTCCAGACAGCAGTACCCGCTCAAGTGATGCACGATGTAAAGGAGGCCATGGAGGAAATTGATGATCTCTCACAGGAGTTTTCTTTCTGTAAGACCTACCAGTCACCGGAAAAGCTGAAGCAGTTTATCAAAGAATTTTTAAATGGGACTTCTTTTTCCGTCGTTGGGAACAGCTAGAAAACGGAAAGTACCTGTATAGTACACAGAACAATCTCTGGAAGCAGCTTCAAGCGGCCAGAGATTGTTTTGCGTACCGGGAAAGAGAGTGCTGCCTGGATACAGGAAAATACAATTTTCCATACAAATATGTCTGCCTGTTTGAAATAGAGCGGAAAAAGTGGTAAGATAAAACAAAGCAAATAGGAGAGGGCTTATGTGCGGCAGATATCATGTGGATGACAAGATGACGGGGGAAATTGCGGGACTGATTCGGCAGATAAACAGAGGGCAGGGACAGGGCCTTATGAAGACAACAGAAGGAGTGGCAGGGGAGGTATGTCCGGGCAAGGCCGCACCGATTTTGTCGGAATCAAACGGTTCCATACAGTGTGTATGGCAGTACTGGGGATTTCCTGGATACCGGGAGAAACAGCTGATTTTTAATGCAAGATGTGAATCTGCCCTGGAGAAGCCTTTGTTTCGGGATTGTGTCCGGAGCAGGCGAGTCGTGATTCCTGCCGCACGGTTTTATGAATGGAATCCTGGGAAAGAAAAAAACTCTTTTCAGAGAAAAGATAAGTCGGTGCTGTTCATGGCCGGCCTCAGCAGACGGTATGAGGATGGGGAACATTTTGTAATCCTCACTACAGCCGCCAATATGTCCATGGAGCCGGTGCATGACCGTATGCCTCTGATTCTTGAACGAGAGGAGATTGAAACCTGGATATGGGATGGTACGAAAACAGAAGATATTCTCCACAAAATTCCATGTCTGTTAGAGCGCCGGTCGGATTATGAGCAGATGAGTCTGTTTTAAGGGCGGTATCCGTCTGCAGCAAATGGCTCTTTAGGCTTAAATCAGCAGTGCCGCCAGTATCAGAAATCGGCCTCCTATCTGGAAACTAAGGAATTATTTCCAGTGCTCCCCGATATTGCCATAAATATAGCTTTTTATTTCCTCTGAGGCAAACATATCCTTAAAAAATATTTTCTATACAAGTCTGGTGTACTTGCGTAAGGCATATCGCCTCAAAATAAATCCTATATGTGTAGGTCTTCGAAATGTCTTATGGATTGTAAAGCAATGTTAATATTTACTATAGATAAGGAAGCCTAGAAGAAAAAATAGCAGGTTTAAAATAGTGTAGCCTATGTTTTCAAACACACCATATCCCAATACGGACAATTAAAAAATTGCAGGCTTATCGAAAGGTTTAGGATGTTCTTGTAGAGTGTGTTTCCATTGTAGAAATGCCTACAAAATATGGGAATTTTAAAGCACGTTGCTATGTAAAAAACTCAATGGAGAACATCATATTGCATTGGTCATGGGAAATTTATGTAATGGAAATAGTGTATTATGCCGTGTTCATTCGGAGTGCGTAACAGGAGATGTTTTTGGTTCTTTATGCTGTGATTGTGGACAGCAATTAGATAAAGCTATGAAAATGATTGCAGAAAATGGTTTGGGTGTATTACTTTATATACGGCAAGAGGGACATGGTATCGGACTTGCCAATAAATTAAAAGCCTACCATTTACAGGATAACGGAATGGATACGCTTGATGCTAATCTTGCATTAGGATTTAAAGGCGATTTAAGAGAATACTATATTGGAGCACAGATTTTAAGGGATTTAGGAATTAAATCATTACGTTTACTTACAAATAATCCCGATAAAGTTTATCAGTTAGAAGATTATGAAATGAAAATCTCAAACAGAGTACCGATTGAAATAGAAGCTAATCCTTATGACAGTTTCTATTTACGAACAAAGAAAATTAGAATGGGACATATTTTAAACATGGAAGAAAAATAAATGAATGAAAAGTTATGGTTATCCTAATAAAGAAAATACAGGTTCAAATAACCCTCCTGTTATTTGAATCTGTATTTTTAACTGTATTACAACCCGACTGTTTATTGAGGGTATTGTATAGAGCATATTCGAATGGGAAAGTCGAGTGATTTACTAATTTCTTTGAGATTGAAATATTACATTTCCATCTTTAATTGTCATTAATACCTTCAGATTTTTAATGTCTTTCGGGGCTACCTCCAATGGAGATTGGTCAAGAATTATCAGGTCGGCTCGTTTGCCTTCTTTTATACTGCCCTTTTCATTTTCTTCAAAATATTGATACGCTGCGTTTAATGTTACCGCTTTTAGTGCTTCATATACAGAAATTTTTTGATCTTCTCCAATAATACTTCCGCTGCGGCTATAACGATTAACGGCGCACCATATTGAATGCAGCATATTCGGTTTGGTTACTGGGGAATCCTGATGAAAGTTTACGATAACTCCTCTATCCACGGCTGATTTAACAGGACTGATGTGGTTCCCGCGAATTTCGCCAAGGTTCTTTTTGTGAATGTCTCCCCAATACCAAACATGGCCAACAAAAATAGATGCAATCATATTCAGCTTTGCCATTCTGTCTAACTGGTCATCACGAACCGTCTGGCAATGAATCATGACAGGTCGCAACTCTTGCGTATTTCTTGTTTCTTTGATAACACTTTCATAAGTATTAAGATATTGTTCGCTGGCGGCATCCCCATTACAATGAACCAGCAGTTGCTGGTTTTCTTGAACTGCTGTCGAGATAAAATCCTTGACTGTTTGATCGTCTAGCCAGGGATAACCGCAATAATCAGGTGCTCCGTGAAAATAAGGCTGGGTCAACCACGCAGAACGTCCCTGCGGAGATCCATCTAATATTAGTTTATATCCTCCTATTTTGAGACGATTCCGATAGCTTCGGCAATAACTTTGATGAGAATGCAGAATATTTGTTCCGCCGGCTGTCATAAGTGGGTAAGCAACAAGATCCATTTTTAAAGCGCCTGAGCTTGAAAGGGCTTCAAGAAACAACATATCTTTTTCGGAAGTGGCCCCATCCTGAGCTGTTGTAATGCCATTAGAAATATAAATATCCTGCATGTGTTCCAGCCGATCAGAGACATTGATGTTCAGCTTTTGGGCAATCATATTCTGTACTGGCACCATGGCGTTTTCCTCCAGATAACCGGTTGGTTCGCTGCTTCCTGGAAACCTGCCTATGACTCCGCCCTGCGGATTTTCTGTCTTTGCATGAATTCCGGCTAATTGAAGTGCCATGCTGTTTGCACAGGCGAGATGAGCCGACACATGAAGAACGAATATAGGCAGCTCGGCGCTTACCTGATCAAGGACACGCTTATCTGGCTGTCCGCCCTCCTTTAAGAAATTATGATCGTAACCGAATCCGAGAACAGCCTCACACTTAGTAATCCGGTGCTCACGGATATATTGCTTTAATGTATTTATGATTTCATCGTAAGATCCGCATCCAGACAAATCTGCGCATAAGGACAGCTGCCCATTCATGACAAAGTGGCTATGTGCGTCGATAAAAGAGGGAAGAAGACATCGGCCTTTTAGGTCAAATTCCTCTGTTAAAGGACCAGAAGCATACCTTACGTCAGTGAGAGTCCCCACTTTTTTGATAGAACCATTTTCAACCAATATAGCTTCCGGCGCGTTTTGAATCGCCAGTTGCCCATTTCTGCTTTCCATTGTAATGATTTTTCCATTATAGAAAATAGCATTCATAAATTCTCACCTTGATGTAATATTATTTCCAGGAAAAGGTCTTTTCCCCCCATGTTTTTGTCAGCTTGAGAGCAGCCAAATATCCTATAACACAGATTGCGAGGCCTCCAAGTGTTACGCCCATTTCCAGACTTCCTGATGCCAGCGCTAAAATGAAAAGATAAACAGGTGTGCTCGCCAACATAGTTAGGTTGCAAGCTCCCAGTTCGATTGCAGTCGTTGTCCGGAAATCAGAATCTACCATTCGAATTAATGCGATTCCGCTCGGAACAGTCCCTGTACAGGTTCCATAAAGTCCAAGAAGCCTTTCAAAATCATTCTCTCCGCCAAATCGTTGTCCAAAATAAAAGCATGTTATAACTGTAAGAATAGTAGAAACAATAGCCAATACGAGGATAGGAATAAGCCAGTGCTGAATGACAGAAACGGATACGGACATAAAGGCACACACCACCAGATAATCGGCCGTAAATCCAGTAATTTTACTCTGTAACACATTTTCCTGCAAAAAATCCAAATGGAGTTTATCCATAATAAATTTGACAATGTAAGCAGCATACATGCCATTCATGAACATCATACTGCTCATAGAGCTACCCAAAAAACCAGGAAGCTTCCCGAGTACTTTAGAGATTCCTACTGCTAATATATAGCAAACGCCGATTAAAGCAAAATGGAATGCCAGTGTCTCAATATTCCCATTATGGGTTGTATCTTTCACCATAAATTTTGTCTGTTCTTCTTTTGTATAATATCCTTTTAGAATTGCGTCATCGATTTTGCTGCAATTTTTGGCAATGCCCTTTTTTATTCCTAATTTTGCTGCCGGAATTCCAACCAGAAAAGCCATGATAAAACCGATTGCAGATAAGGCGATAGCAACGGTAGAAGCATTTGACCAGCCGTATTGTTCAAAAATTGCACCATATGCGGCAGACTGGCCGGGGCCTTGACAAAATGCGAAAGGAATAAGCATACCGTAAAGTGGATTCATGTTAACATTTTTTCCCCAAAAATAAATAATACCTGCGCCAGTCAATGGTGTCAGCGCGTATAGTAAGCACCACACAAGACCGAGCCCCAGAGCTCCATGTAGTACATTTCCTATTGTTTTTCCGTTTTCCTTTGGAGTGCGGGTCAGGCTGATGGAAATAAACGATACCGTAAACAAGTGATTTACGATTGCCGAAAACATGCTGGTATCCGTGCCAACGGATATTCCCATACCGGATACACAATTCATGAAAAAGAATCCAAGGATTCCGGCAATAACGCTTGCTGGTACCAACATGCTTCTCAGAAACGGTATTTTTGCCCGAAGTAGTATACCAAAGCACAGCATAATACTGGAATAGCCAAATGCCAACATAAAATCCATTTTTACTTACACTCTCCTTAGTGAATGTTTGAAATATCAGCGTGAAAGGTCAAGATCTATAGGAGGATCTCGAAAGCAATTTGCATGGTCTTTGCATAAGCACACGCATATGAGTTTTCGTGACATAGGATGGTCAAACTGCTGCATCCCATAAAGGCATCCTTTGCAATATGGCCGACTGAATTCGGTATGGTAATCCGGAGCAAGGATGTGCAGTTGCAGAATGCACGTTCTCCAATTTCGATCAGACTTTCCGGGAGTACCAGCTCTTTTAACATAACACATTCATTAAATGCACTTCTCTCAATGACTTTTAATCCTCTGGAAAAGCTTATGGATTGTAATTGCCTGCATTTATAAAATGCAGCAAAACCGATGTTATACAGTGACTGTGGCAGCATAAGTGTTTTAATATTCATGTTCTGAAAAGCTTCTTTTCCAATCCGTCCGACGGTAGTTCCTTGAATAACCTCCGGGATTGTAAGATTGGACATCAGCTTCTTACCGGCTTGTATTTCGACTACACCGTCAATCCAGCGCGCTTTAAACCATTCGTGTGTTAAAAAATGGCTGTTTTCCAGTAACACATCTCCGTCAGTAATGTGAAAGGATGTACCAAAGACCTGATCGACTGTTTTAGCAAGAGCCATCGGATGGCCGGCCTTAAATAAAATAATATCCTCCCGACTCGTCAATTCGGTTAACCACAAATTTAGAATGGATCGTTCCGTAGTATGGCGTACGGTATGACCAGCCTGTTTTAACATTTCTGCCGTGTGAATGGAATATGGTCCGTAGAAAAGATACAGATCAATATCTTCCGCAGCCAAATCCGTTCCTACTTTCTTATGTGCTTCTTCGGAAAGCTTCCCAAGGCGGGGAATGTCTCCGAACACTACAATTTTCTTTCCTCCTTTTTTGGGAGTCATCCTGGCTAATGTATGTACAGAGCCGATCACAGAATTAGGAGCGGAATTGTAACAGTCCATATAAAGATGATAGCCACCGATATTACATACATTTTGGCGCATTCCTTCGCTTCGGTAGGTTTCTAACGCTGTTACAATGTCCTGAGCAGAGATATTAAGCCAGCGTCCAATAGCAAAAGCAGCTAATGCGTTCAGAACATTATGTTCGCCATACATATGGATACATGCAGGAATCATTTCCTCATTTTTACTGTTTATATTAAAGTGAATGACACCATCTCCATAAATAATATCAGAAGCGGTATAATTGGCGCGCTGATTAGAAATTGCAAAAGAAATAACTGGGCAATTTACCGGAGCTGCTGCCAGCCGCTCATCATCATAATTTAAAAATGCAACCCCATCAGCAGTCAGATTCTGAGTCAGACTTAATTTATCTTTTAAAATATTTTCAATGGATCCATATAAATCAATATGCGGGTATCCTATATTTGTTATTAGGCATGCGTCGGGATTCAACATGAATCCGCCGCCTTGCACCCAGCCCGGCGAAAATGCACAAACCTCCTGGATATATACCTCATGTTCGGGTTTGAGCTTTTGTACGGTATCGGAAATGGCAGCATATGTATTGGCATTTCCAATATTTTTTAATGTGTTAAAAGAATTAGAAATTACATGATGTAACATTTCTTTCGTAGTGGTTTTACCTACACTACCTGTTATAGCAATAACCTTAGCGGCATATAGATGACGTAGCCAGCGGTTTACTTGATAGAAGCTTTGCGCCGGATCGTTTACAATGACGCAGGGAAGTTCGCTGCCGTCCGGAGAATACATTTGTTTACTGGAAAAAATTATTTTTGCTCCTCTTTGGAAGGCTTTATATGCTTCTTCTTTCTCGGTTGCTCCAAGATAACGTGAAAAATAGATACAGCCCTTTCTTACCCAAGTAAATCGTGCCGTGATGTAATCTATGTATTCGTTTTCCAGCCATTTGAGTTTAGATGGCACGGAGATGTCCAGCAACAGGCATATCTTTTTTAGGGTAAGCTGTCGGGCTTCTGCAAACGGAAGCTCTGGAGAAATGGAAAGTTCCCCTTCCATAGTAAGAGAAGGTCCTATTATCTGTGAAATTTCCTTTTGTGCTTCCTCTAATAACTGTGAAGAATATCCTTTGTGCCATTTGTTTTGAGTGGGAAATATAACAAAGCCGCTACGCAACGTATGCTCAACGACTCTGCAGGGGACATAGGACTCTTTACTTAGAACAACATGGTCATTTTGCTTTTTTAATTCGAATCTGTAAATTATATTCGTACGCGTAACCATGCTGGTTTTGTCACTGGTAATAAAATTTCCTAAGGAATAAATCACAGGGACGTTGCGCCCATCTTCCGTTATTATAATATCGTGTGTCTGCAGTGCGTGTGTATGGGAGCCCATAATACAATCCATACCTGCCTCTGCCAGAAAGGACGCAGTCTTCCTTTGATTATCGGTCACCTCATGCGAATATTCCTTTCCGATAAAATGTATATAGCATAAAAGAAATTCTGCTCCTGCTTTTTTTGCCGCGGTTATATCCTGAAGAACCTTTTCCTCAGAATAGCGATTTAACAGCTCATTGCGTCCTGTTTCGGTAAATAACGTCTTATCAAGATCACGGTTTATGTGCATCGTGTAAGA
This sequence comes from Lachnospiraceae bacterium, assembly GCA_022792295.1. Lineage (GTDB taxonomy): Bacteria > Bacillota > Clostridia > Lachnospirales > Lachnospiraceae > CANQGL01. The sequence goes on along the minus strand of JAAWAR010000143.1, from coordinate 2,759 downwards.
AAAAACAGCAAGGCAGATGGTATGGATCCTGGCGAGTAGGAAACGTGGTTCTTCTCTCCCAAGGAACATACCAGTTCGCATAAAGTTTTTCGCATCGATATGACGAAGTGTTTCGAACAAGCCCGTTACACCGACATCAGCGTTATGGTTATTAGCCAGGGCAAAGGCGTCAAATCCGGCATAGCGCAAAGCATCTAAATACTCTGTTGGAGCGTTACAATGATAGCGTCCGTCAATTCTATGGCATTCATGGGCATAGGGCGCCTGCTCGCATACCATAGTCTCTAAGTTTGCGATTGCGAAATCACTTGTGGCAAGCACTGGCTTGACATATTTAAAACACGATTCAAAGCAATAATGATTTTTAAAGAAAACCGCTTCCGACATGGCGGGCTCACACATTAAATCGCCAGCACACATAATGACAGCGTGTTTTTCGGATGAGGAATCTTTAGAGCACCAGGCCTCTTTTTCTCTCAGAAAGCGAGACGAGTCCTCTTTGTACGACCGTTCGTTTAGCTCCCATTTAAGCTTTTGAGCTTCATATAAATTAAGATTTTCATAGTCATTCTGTATGGAATGAGGTAAATGAAAAAAGCGTTTTAGCATAAGCATCCTCCCATGTAGTGACCCTATATAAACTGCTTAAAGAAGCAGAATTCAGGCTATATTATCGGAATGTTCCTGGTGAAAGCTCGTGTTATTGTCTGGTATTATTGCCTTGCGACCGATGGAGTCGTAATAAATTTGTCTGTCATACATATCGGATAATTCAAAACAATTCCGGCCATCCAGTACGATAGGCATCTTCATGCGGCATTGGAATATTTGGGGATCCAAATTACAGATTTCCTTCCACTCTGTGAAGATCATACAGAGATCGCTGTCACACAGAGCGTTTTCTATTGACTCGTGTAATTCTACAGCATTCCCCATGAGCTGCCTAAATTGGGGAGCGCCCAAGGGGTCCCATATTTTTAATTTGGCACCTTCGTTTAATAAAACTGTTGCACAACTTAAGGAAGGGGCGCCGCGTAGATCATCGGTATTCGGTTTAAACGTAATACCGAGAAAAGTGACAGTCAATCCGTGAAAACATTTATAATATTTCCGAGCTTTTTCAATCAGCTTTAATTGCTGCCTTGTATTTGCATCAATAGCAGCTTTTATTGTAAGGAAGTCCCCTCCATTCGAGACTGCCAGCCGGCGGAGCGCTTTTGTGTCTTTAGGGAAGCAGGCCCCTCCATAACCGATACCCGCACGCAGAAATCGGAAGCCAATACGGGGATCTTTCCCCATGCCCAGCACTACCTCCTGTATATCGGCTCCGGTTTGCTCACACAAGTTGGCAATTTCATTGATATAGGATATTTTTAGCGCCAAAAAGCCATTGCTGGCATATTTAATCATTTCAGCACTGGCACGGCTAACGGAAACGATGGGCAAATGAAAGGGTTTATATAGCCTTTCCATAAAGGCTGCATCTTCCTTGCTTTCAGTGCCGATAATGATACGGGAGGCAGAAAATATATCCCGCACGGCGCTTCCCTGAGAAAGAAATTCAGGGTTGGAGACTACATGAAAATATGCGGAAGGTTTGCTGTTTTTTTGTAAAAACTCCTTTATTTTTTCACTTGTGCCTGGCGGTACGGTTGATTTAATAATGATAGTAGTTTCATAGTCTATATGATCGCAAATGTCTTGGAGAGCTTGATAAATATAATGTAAATTTGCAGAGCCATCCGGGCTCTCAGGGGTTCCTACCGACAGAATGACTACGTCCGGCTCTCTGTATGCTTGAGAGGCGTCTGAAGTAAAGCGTAACCGTTTTGAGTGGTAGTTCAGCAATTCCTCTAACTGAGGTTCAAAGAAAGGACAGCCGTGCTCCTGTAAAATTTTGATTTTTTTCGTGTCTGTGTCTGTACAGATCACAGAGTATCCCATACTGGCAAACGCCGCCGCTGTTACCAATCCGACATAGCCGGCTCCTACAACAGTTAAACGTGGTAAATGATCTGAAATTGCCGACGTTAAAGCCTTCTCTGCCGCATTGCTTTTAAGAGTTTCCGAGTAAGCGAAACACACATCTTCAGAGGGACCAGACATAACGATCTCACCATGATCCAGCCATAAAGCGTTTTTGCAAAGCCGTTCTATTTCTCGTTCGCTATGGGAAACAAACAAAAGAGTAGTGCCGGAAGACAGCATTTTCTCCATCCGCTGCTCACATTTCTTTCGGAAGGTAGCGTCACCGACAGACAATACTTCATCTACAACTAAAATGTCTGGGCAAACGGTTGTAGCGATAGAAAAGCCCAAACGCGCACGCATACCGGAAGAATAATTTTTGATGGGCATATCAAGGAAGTTTCCGAGATCGGCAAAGTCGATGATTTCCGAAAAGTGTTCCTTCATATATTTTTTGGAATGTCCCAGAAGTGCTCCATTCAAAAAAATATTTTCCACAGCAGTAAGCCGTGAATCTAAACCAGCTCCCAACTCAATCAAAGGAGCAATTGTCCCGTGAACAGAGACATTTCCCTTGTACGGAGATAAAATTCCGCAAATCAGCTTCAGCAAGGTGCTTTTCCCGGCGCCGTTTCTTCCGATTAATCCCCAGGAGTTTCCCAAAGTTAAAGATACCACATCAATCCCACGCGGACTTTTGCTCAACCGATACAGCCGGAGGGCTGGATAACAAGAAAAGGCGGTATGCGCCCCGTGGAGGGGTAGCGTACCGCCTTTTCTTGTGGGGGTTT
>JAAWAR010000049.1 GCA_022792295.1 Lachnospiraceae bacterium | reverse complement strand
CGCAGATACGACTGCAGCAATTTTTGTCTGCTTTCTCATAATGAATGCACTCTCCTTTTTTCTTTTTGAAACGTTTTTGAAATTCCTAATTGCATTACGAGGCCATTATACTTCTGATAAGGGAAATTATCGGAAGTAGAGTTGTGCACCTTGGAGATACAATTTGGCATATTTTTTCGTACTTAAGAATATTTTAATAATTTGGATGTGATTTGCTGTAAGTCACGAGTTGCACAGGAAGTAGAAGGATGCTATACTAGATTTGAATTTTTGCGGAATTAGAAAGGAAGAAGATTCATGTCAAATAGAATCAAAAAGAAGCAGGAGAAAAAAAGCAGCTTCCAGGAAACGCAGGGGCTGCTCATCGGTGTTTTCACGCTGGCAGTGTTATGCCTTTTACCGGTAGTGTTCACAAGGTTCTATTTTAATATTCTGGAAACGAAATACATTTTTTTCTGTGTCATTTCGATCGGGACCATGGTTCTCATGGGCGGGTACGGGCTGGCAAGCGGGCGGGTCGAGGCATTCTTTAAGGAATTTCGGCTGCCTGCGCTGATCAAAAGCCTGAATGTGATTGACTGGGCTATGCTGGTTTTCTGGCTCTGCAATGTCTTGTCTTGGGTCTTTTGCTTTGACTGGCATTGGGATGCATTCTGGGGGACGCTAGGACGTTACAACGGCGTTTTTCTGATGACGATCTATATGATTATGTATTTTCTGGTCACACGGTTTTTCTGTTTTAAACAGTGGTACCTGGATGCGTTTCTGGCAGTGGGGATCTTCGTGTGCGTATTTGGGATTACGGATTATTTCCAGATGGACATCCTGCACTTTAAGGTCCGGATGATAGAGGATCAGAAAGCGATCTATACCTCAACGATCGGCAACATCAACACGTATACGGTTTACATCGGCGCACTCATGGTGACTTCCATGATCCTGTTTGCGTTGGAGAAAAATAAAAAACGGATGCTCTGGTACTACGGAAACATGGTATTGGCCGGTTTTGCTTTGATCATGGGCTCCAGCGACAACGCCTATCTGACGCTGGGAGCCTTGTTTGGCTTTTCGCCGCTCTGGCTGTTCCGAACAAAAACAGGGCTTCGCCGGTATCTGATTTCGGCTGCTTCTTTTCTTACTGTGATTCAGTGTGTGGCATGGATCAATATAGCGTACGGAGACTCTGTTGTCGGAGTAGACGGTCTATTTCGTGTGCTGGCCGGCCTTCGCTTCCTTCCCTTTCTGGCTGCGGCGCTTTGGATTTTGGCTGGAGCAGTGGCTGCGGTGACGTTTCGCAAGACACAAACCTCCTCAGAGGAGCTCAAAAAAGGGCCGGTATATGTATGGCTTGCAGTGCTTCTTTTTGCGGCTGCGGCACTCGCCTTTGTTCTTTATGATGCAAACGTGGGCGGACATGCACAGCGCTATGAGGCACTTCGTTCTTATGTGGTGTTTGATGATGACTGGGGTACGCGCCGGGGCTATGTGTGGACGCGTGCACTTGAGGTCTATTCAACAAAATTCACCACACTGCAGAAGGTGTTTGGCTACGGCACGGATATGCTGTGGGCCGTGATGAGCTATTATTTTGAAGTGACGATGGAAAACGGCCGCCGCGTTATCTATGACAGTGTGCATAACGAATACCTGCATTACCTGGTTACGATCGGACCGATCGGCATGATGGCCTATATCACGCTTCTTGGCTCTGCTATTGTGCGGATGTGTAAGACCATGAAAGACCGGCCGGAGGTGACTGCTGCCATGTTTACGGTTGCTGCCTATGCGACGCAGGCAGTTGTCAACATCAACCTGCCAATCGCAACCCCGATCATCCTGACGCTTTTGGCGATGGGAGTCTGCAAACGTGTCGAAGCACGATAAGGTAAGGGCTGGAGAATATGAAGGATTATACGCAGTACAAAAGAATCATTAAATTTTTATCCTCTGCTGCGATTATTCTGCTGCAGACCGCAGTGTATGGGGCGGTCTGGATCTGGTATTATAATAAAGTGGTCATGGGCTCACCGTTCTGGAGACGGGGAAACTGGCTTATGATCGCGGTGTATGCGATTCTTCTGATGTTTTTTGAGCAGATGTATGGCGGTTTTAAGGTTGGCTTCTATAAAAAATGGAATGTGATCTATTCTCAGATCCTGTCATTGGCGATTGTAAACGTGATCACATATCTGCAGATTGCCCTGATTGATAAGCGCTTCCACTCACCGGCTACGATCGGTATGATCTTCCTGGCGGAGGTAGTCTTGGCGGTCTTATGGGCTTTTGGATTTCAGTTCCTTTACAGCCGTCTGTTTCCGCAGCGGCGCATGCTTTTGGTGTATGGAGAACGGCCTGCTTTTCATCTGATGCAGAAAATCAGTACGCGTGAAGATAAATACCAGATCTGCAACATTATCCATTTTAAAGAAGGAATTGAGGAGATCATGCAGCTTGCGCATCAATATGATGCGATCATCATTGGAGATATTCCGGCCCATGAACGCAACCTGCTTTTGAAGATGTGTTTTGGGAAGGGGTTAAGGACTTATACGGTGCCTAAGATTTCGGACATTATAAACAGAAGTTCAGATGATTTAAACTTGTTTGACACACCGCTTCTTCTGTCGCGGAATGAGGGACTAAAGATTGAGCAGCTCATCTGCAAACGAGTCATGGATATTTTTTGTTCGCTTTTGGGAATCATAGCTGCCTCTCCCTTTTTTCTGGTGATCGCAGTGTTGATCCGTGCAACGGATAGAGGTCCTGTTTTTTATAAACAGATCCGGCTGACTCAGGATGGCCGGGAATTCATGATATATAAATTCCGCACGATGATTCAGAATGCAGAAAAAGATGGACAAGCGCGGCTTGCCGCAGAGGGAGATTCCAGGGTGCTCCCGGTTGGCCGGTTCCTGCGGGCGACCCGTTTGGATGAACTTCCACAGCTTTTTAATGTATTAAAGGGAGAAATGTCGATGGTGGGCCCCAGACCGGAGCGGCCTGAACTGGCAGCGGAAATCGCCCAGACGCTTCCCGAATTTCCGTATCGACTGAAGGTAAAAGCGGGCCTTACGGGATATGCTCAAATTTATGGAAAGTATAACACAACGGCATATGACAAGCTGAAGCTGGATTTGACATATATCCGAAATTATTCACTGATTTTGGATCTGAAACTGATGATTATGACGCCCAAGGTCATGCTGATGAAAGAGAGCACGGAAGGGGTTATGGATGAGGACGTGCGGCTGCAGAGCCAGGAGGTGGCTGCAGCGAAGATTGATATTAAACTGAACAAAGGAGCAGACAGATATGCAGGCAGTAATCATGGCAGGAGGAAAAGGAACAAGGCTCGCAGCGCTTACAAAGGATGAGATACCGAAACCGATGATCGCGGTTGCGGGAAAGCCCCTGCTTTTGTGGCAGGTGGAGCGGCTTAAGGAAAACGGCCTTACGGATGTGATCCTGGTGATCGGGCATCTGGGGGGGAAAATCCGGGAATACTTTGGGGACGGGAAGGCCTTTGGTGTGCGTATACGCTACGTGGAGGAGGAAACGCCCCTCGGAACGGCGGGCTCGCTCTACTATCTTCGCGGGATGCTGGAGGAAGGGCCGTTCTTTATGCTGTCAGGCGATTTGTTTTTTGACATTGACTTTGCCCGTATGCTTCGTTTCCATGAGGATCGCCGTGCGGCGGCGACGCTGTTTGTCCATCCGAACGGCCATCCCTTTGACTCGGATCTGCTCGTGCTTGATGAGACAGACCGGATTAAGAAATTTGACTCCAAACACAATGTGCGGGATTACTGGTATGATAACTGCGTGAATGCGGGGCTCATGGTGCTGGATAAGAGTATTTGCCGATATGTGCCGAAGCCGGTGAAACTGAGCCTGGAAAAGGACATACTAAACGGGATGATTGAGGCGGGAGAAGCTGTCTACGGCTACCGCTCGCCGGAGTATGTAAAGGATGTGGGGACTGTGGAGCGGATTCAGCAGGCACTTTCTGATCTCGAGCGAGGCGTGATCACCGGAAAATGCCTGAAAAACCGGCAGAAATGTATGTTCCTGGATCGGGATGGAACGATCAATCGGTTTCGTGGCCTTATTTATAAAGAGGAGGATTTTGATTTGGAGCCCTGCGCTGTAGAGGCGGTCCGCAAAATCAACGAATCGGGCCGTTTGGGAATCGTTGCGACAAATCAGCCCTCTGTGGCGCGCGGCCTCTGTGAAATTTCAGACATAGAAAAGATCCACAGAAAGATGTCTTCCCTGCTGGGCCGGGAAGGTGTGTACCTGGATGATGTGCTGTTCTGTCCGCATCATCCGGATAAAGGCTATCCGGAGGAAAACCCGGCTTATAAAGTCGCGTGCGAATGCCGGAAGCCAAAGATTGGTATGATCCAGAAGGCCGCAAAGCGGTATCACATAGATCTGTCTGAGTCCTGGATGATCGGAGACACGACGACGGATATTCAGACGGGAATCAATGCGGGGCTTAAGACGGCGCTTGTTCTGACCGGAGAAGCTGGACAGGATAAAAAATACGACGTGAAGCCGGACCTTGTCTGCCGGGATCTTTTGGAGGCGGTCGAGAAAATCCTGGCCTTGTAAGGAGAAATGCGTATGATCATCACACAGACGCCGTTCCGTATGTCGTTTTTCGGCGGCGGAACGGATTTTCCCGAATTTTATAAGGAACATGGCGGTGCAGTCATTTCCACGACGTTTGATAAATATTGCTATGTGAACGTCCGGCATCTGCCGCGTTTTTTTGATTACTCGACGGAGCTGTCTTATTCCAGGATCGAACGCGTGACCGACGTAGAGGAGATCCAGCATCCGGCCATCCGTGAAGCGATGAAGTATTTGGATATGCAGGAGCTCAGGCTGACCTACGAGGCAGATCTTCCGGCGCGTTCCGGGCTTGGAACCAGCAGTTCGTTTGCGGTTGGGATGCTCAATGCATTTTATGCGCTGAAGGGAAAGTATGCGGATAAGAAGAAGCTGGCGGATGATGCGATTTATCTGGAACGCGTACTCTGTAACGAGAGTGGAGGCGTTCAGGATCAGATTGCGGCTTCTTATGGAGGACTAAACAGGATTAACTTCACCGAAAACGGATACGAGGTAAATCCTATCATTCTCTCTTTGGAGCGCAAAGAGCAGCTTAACCGGAATTTGTTGCTTTTTTTTACGGGATTTTCGCGTTTTTCTTCAGATATTCAGGAGACGACGCAAAAGGCTTTGAACGAAAAGAAGACGCAGCTTTTAGAAATGTTGCAGCTTGTGGAGGAGGCTGAACGCGTGCTGACCTCAAAAACAGGGCTGGAGGAGTTCGGGCGTCTTTTGGACTATACCTGGAAATTAAAGCGGGGAATCTCTGGACGGATCTCCACGGATTCCATCGACGGGCTCTATGCGGCCGGGATGAAGGCGGGGGCGCTGGGCGGTAAGCTTCTTGGAGCGGGCGGCGGCGGATTTCTTTTGTTCTATGTGGAGGAAGATAGAAAAGAGCGCGTGAAGAAGGCAATGGAAAGCCTCCTCTATGTGCCGTTTGCGTTTGAAAACAGTGGGACGAGAGTCATTCATTATACCGCGGAGATGTACGAAAAGCGTTGAGAGGCTCTGTTAAAGGGGGAAGTATGACAACAATCATTGAGGTCGTCTATGGATTTTTATGGGGAGACTGGCTGACGATTCCGCTGCCGGGTATAACGGTACATGTGTCACTGCTGGTACTTCTTTTGATTCCAACCGGTGTCTATTTTACGATTCGCACGCGCTTTCTGCCTGTCCGGCTGTTTCCCGATATGCTGCGCGCAGTCACGGAGAAAAAGGCCGGGCAGGGGGGCGGTGCGCTGTCGGTCCTGCAGACCTTGGTCGTCTCTACGGCCACACGGGTTGGCATGGGGAATTTAGTCGGAGTGGTAGCGGCGATTTCGGCAGGCGGCGCCGGGGCGGTATTTTGGATGTGGATTACGGCGCTGATTGGTTCGTCCACCGCATTTGTCGAGGCGACGCTCGCACAGCTGTATAAGGAAAAGGATCCGCTTTACGGAGGCTATCGCGGCGGGCCGGCTTATTACATTCATCGGTATATGGAAGAAAGACATGGCAGGAAACCTCGCCGCTATGTGCTCTTATCCGTCCTGTTTGCGCTATCTGGTTTGATCTGCTGGTGCGGGATCAGCCAGGTGATCAGTAATTCGGTCACCTCGGCTTTTGAGAACGCATTCCATATCCCGCCGCTTTATACGACGATCGTCTTGGTTCTTTTGGCTGCCGTCATCGTCCTGCGTAAGGATGCGACGGTTAAGGTGCTAGACGTGCTTGTCCCGATCATGGCCGGCTGCTATCTGGTGATCACGTTACTTTTGATCCTTTTAAACTTCCGGCAGCTTCCCGGAGTGTTCGAACGGATTTTTTCGGAAGCATTCGGCCTGCGCCAGGCAGTGGCCGGAGGCTTTGGCACGGTTGTCATGAACGGTGTAAAGAGAGGACTTTTTTCAAATGAGGCCGGCTCCGGCTCTGCGCCTTGCGCGGCGGCCGCCGCGGAATCAAAAAGTCCTGTTAAGGTTGGGCTTGTACAGGCTCTGGGCGTCTTTATTGATACGATTCTGATCTGCAGCTGTACGGCAATGATCATGCTGCTCACGCCAGCCCGGCTGACAGAGGGGCTTGTGGGCATGGATCTCCTTCAGGCGGCGATGGAGTTTCATCTGGGCCGTTTCGGTGTGATATTTACCGCAGCAATCCTGTGGCTATTCAGTTTTTCCACCTTTATCGGGATTCTGTTCTATGCCCGTCCGAACGTAGCCTATCTGTTTGGAGATAATTGGCTGTCACAGACGCTCTATAAGCTTTTAGCGCTTGCGATGCTGTTTGTCGGCGGCCTTGCGGCTTATACAGTTGTTTGGGATCTGGGGGATGTAGGTGTAGGTCTGATGACCTTGTTTAATATTTTCATGCTGTACCCCCTGTCAAAGCCGGTATTCGGGCAGCTTCGGGCCTATGAGGAACAACGGAGGGGCAGGTTATAAGAAGATATCCGCTACTGTCACATATTCGCATATTCTGCGCAGTAGATGCACGGATCTGACCGGAGCATTATCCAAATTTAACATATAAGGAGAGGGAAGTCATGAATTACAATGAGGAAGCGTTGAAGCTTCACGCGGAGCACAAAGGGAAGATCGAGATCACTGCCAAGGTGCCGGTGCAGACCCGGGATGACTTAAGTATTGCCTATACGCCCGGCGTGGCGGAGCCATGCAGACAGATCCGCGCAGACAAAAAGGAGGTATACAAATATACTGCCAAGGGAAATCTGGTGGCAGTGGTGTCGGACGGCACGGCGGTTTTAGGGCTTGGCAACATAGGGCCGGAGGCCGCTATGCCGGTTATGGAAGGGAAAGCGATTCTCTTTAAGGACTTCGGCGGTGTGGATGCATTCCCGATTTGCCTGGATACGCAGGATGCCGAGGAGATTATACGGACCGTAAAGAACATTGCCCCGTGCTTTGGAGGCATCAATCTTGAGGACATCGCCTCTCCGAAATGCTTTGAGGTGGAGGCGCGTCTGGAAAAGGAGCTCGACATCCCGGTTTTCCACGATGATCAGCACGGTACGGCTGTGGTCGTGACGGCCGCGCTGTTAAATGCGCTGAAGGTAGTCGGGAAGGAGCTTGCGGACATTCATGTTGTGCTGAACGGCCCCGGCTCTGCGGGAACCGCGATTATTAAGATGCTGCTTGCGACAGGCGTGAAGCATATCATTGCCTGTGACGAGCATGGAATCCTTTACAAGAGCAGGGGAGTGGGCATCCAGGATCATAAGGCGATGCTGTGTGAAATCACGAATTTGGAGGACAAACGCGGGACATTGGCGGATGCGCTCGTGGGTGCGGATGTATTTATCGGCGTATCAGTTGCGGGTGCCTTGAAGCCGGAGATAATCAAGACCATGGCGAAGTCCCCGGTTGTATTTGCAATGGCCAATCCGACGCCGGAGATCATGTATGACGAGGCCATGGCGGCGGGAGTCGCGGTCATGGGAACGGGGCGTTCCGATTTTCCGAATCAGATCAATAATGTCCTGGCATTCCCGGGGATTTTCCGCGGCGCACTGGACTGCGGCGCGCGGGACATTAACTATGAAATGAAGGTGGCAGCGGCGCACGCGATTGCCGAGCTCGTGACGCCGGAGAAGCTCTGTGCCGAATACATCATTCCGGGTGTACTCGAGCCGGGAGTCGCAGAGCATGTGGCAAAGTGCGTTGCCAAGGCGGCCGTGCGTTCTGGGGCGCTGCGTAAACAGTAAGCCGATATAAAAAAAGAATCACAGGAATATTTCTTCACCCCTCTGTCATACAATGAATAGCAGAGGGGTGAAAATATGCCAGACTATCGGAGATTGATTTCATATATCTATGAATACGAAGGAAAAGAAAAGGGAAAAAACGTGGGCTTTGTCAAGCTTGAGTCGCGGGGCGGACAATGCCGCCTAAATTTGAACGTAAAACGGATTTATGTCGGAGGAAACGCGATTGGAGTTTATCTGTTAGACCGAAATCGGAAGGAAACGTTTCTGGGGAATATTTTTGTCCGAGGCGGAAGCGGGGAATTTCGTACAACCGTTGACGCGAGAAATATAGAAGGCAGCGGAAATGCCCTGGATACATACTGTGGTCTGACCGTCCACGACGTGAAGAATTCCTGGCGTTCATACACGACGATCTGGGAAGATACAATTCTTCCGGAGCCTGCCGCCGTACCGCCGGAGCGCAACACGAAACGGGGAAATGCCGCCCTTTTGGGAGATGCAGTCGTGATACCGACCGCCCAGGAGGTCCTGCCGGGGCGTGCAGAGCATTTGCGGCCCGCCGTTTCCAGTGTCGTGAAGGAAATTGAAGCGGAGCTCGCGAGAGAGGAACGCAGAGGGCGGGAAGAATACACGGTGATTACCCATGCTGCGGAGATCGGTTTTGATCAGGAGACAGGAGAAAACCGAGGGGACGAAGCGAGAGAACAGACGGGAGAGGCACGAGACCTTCCGGCCGGAGCTGGGTCTGCCGACGAATCCGAGACTGTCCCGTCGGAGTCAGGAGATTTCCCTGGGAGGACTAGGCAGGCAGAAGGCAGACAGACGCTTCCTGCCAAAGCTGAATTGACAGGCAGGACACAAACGATCCCGGCCGAGTCCAGGTCTGGTGGGGAGCTGCCGCCGCCTGCCGCTGGGGCCGGGTCTGTCGGAGAGCTGCCGACATCTTCCGCTGGGGTTGGATCTAGTGGGGAGCTGCCGCCGCCCGCCGCTGGGGCCGAGCGTGGTGGAGAACAGCCGGCATCTTCCGCTGGGGCTGGATCTGTCGGAGAACAGCCGATGTCTCCTGCTGGGGCCGACCCTGTAAAAGAGCTGCAAACGGTTGCCTCCAAGGCTGGGGCCGACAAAGAATCACAAACGGATCTGGCCGGGTACGGGTCCGCCAAAGAAACACAGGCATCCTCTCCGCAGCCTGAAGCAGCGGTAGAACCTGAGGCCGCCGCACAGGAGCCTACGGCTATGCAGCCGCCCAGATTCCCGTCTCCGGAGCTGGAAAATCCGGATCTATTAAAATATCTCCAGGAGACCGAGGAGATATTGACAGACCCGGAAAAACTGTGGGAGGAGCTGCGCAAAAATTATCCTAAAATTCAGCCATTTGATTATGAGGGAGAATGCGAAATTCTGACCATCCGCCCGCAGGACATCGGTCGTCTGCCGCGGGAGAGCTGGATATATGGGAATAACAGCTTTCTGCTTCATGGGTATTACAATTTTCGCTATCTGATCCTTGTACGGCTTAGCGCGAAGGACGGACAGACCGGTACGCCACGGTATCTGATCGGTGTGCCGGGGCATTATTACAGCAATGAAAAATATATGGCCTCCATGTTCGGCTTCCCGAATTTTGTCCTTTCTAAAAATCAGCCTCCAAATGATGGCCGCTTCGGCTACTGGTACACGGATATCAGGCTGCACGCATAAAGGATCAGCCGTCTACCCCGCGCAGGGCAGCCTGCCCGACAAACGGCTTTACAAGCGCAAGAAATGAGGTAAGCTCCTCCTTCGTACAGCCTGTAAAACCCGGCTTTAAGACATTGCCGGAATCGGTAAAGGATTGAAGGAAATAGCGGGAGCTTCCCCGAAGCCAAGGCCCAATCTGTTTGAAGTCTTCAGACGTGTGAAGCTCTTGCACCACGGTTGTGCGGAATTCATAGGGAACAAGGCCGGCCTTTAGAAATTCGACACTCTCCTCAATTTTTTCTATCATAACGGACGGTATACCGGATACTTCGGCATACCGTTCTTTGCATGTCTTGATGTCCATGGCGACATAGTCTATAAGCCCTTCCTCGCAGAGTGCACGCAGTGTTTCAGGCCGGTAGCCATTGGTATCAAGTTTAATGCGATACCCCAGTTTTTGGACGTCAGCCAGAAAATCCCGCAGATCCGGCTGCAGCGTCGGCTCGCCTCCGGTGACTGCGATTCCCTCCAAGATTCCCTTGCGGCGTGCAAGAAATGATAAAATTTCGTCTATTGTATACACAGACGGGGCATCGCTTCTTAAAAGTTCGCTGTTGTGGCAGAAAGGGCAGCGGAAGTTGCAGCCTCCTGTGAATACGGTTGCAGCCACATGGCCGGGAAAGTCCAGGAGCGTTGTCTTTTGCAGTCCGCAAATCTTCATGTTAAGCACCTCTTTTTGTCTGAAATTTGACGTATCTACCTGTATTATAGTACAGATCGGCAAAAAATACCAGCCGGCCTGGTTTTCGTTAAGAAAAAGGACGAACGGTAAGTTGCTGTTTGCAGGGTATCTGTAAACAGCAATAACGGTATCCCTAGTACTGCTTTGCGGAAATTTCGGTGAATTAAGCACCCGCTGTCTACGCCCTCTGTACGTCTGCAGAGCTAGACGTAGGCACCACTCGCCGTCGCTTTGCAGACGTACAGATGCCGCAGACATCTGGCACTTTCTTCACCGTTATTTCCGTAAGGCAGTACTAGTAGAAAAGAGATGCCTGGTTTTGCACCATGGCTTTGGGATTTTGTTATGGTGAAAGATCTCTTAAGGACCTCAGAGGCCGTCTTTTTACGTCTGGCAAGGCAACGGAATGGATGGACGTACGTCGCTTGACAAACGGGGAAAACGCAGCGATAATATAGACTATAAAGGCAAAGGCGGTGAAACGATGAAGCTGACGGAGGATGAGAAATACATGCGGCAGGCGATCCGCTTGGCAAAAAAGGCGGCGGCTTTAAAAGAGGTGCCGATCGGCTGTGTGATTGTACATGAGGGCCGAGTGATCGGCCGCGGCTACAATCGGCGTACGATTGATAAAAATGCGCTGGCCCATGCGGAGCTTGCCGCGATCCGGAAAGCATGCCGGGCCATGGGTGACTGGAGGCTTGAGGATTGCACAATGTATGTGACGCTGGAGCCGTGTCCCATGTGCGCTGGAGCCATTGTACAGTCCAGGCTTCCTAAGGTTTATATCGGCTGTATGAATCCCAAGGCAGGCTGTGCGGGGTCGGTGCTGGACCTGTTTCATCAGGCTGGCTTGAATCACCAGGTGGAGGCACAAGCCGGACTTTGTGGTGAGGAATGCTCGCAGCTTTTAAAGGCTTTTTTTAAGGAGCTGCGCGAGGAAGGAAAACAAAAAAAGCAAAAAGCGTCAGAAAATGTTAAGAATTAAGTCCTTGTGTTGATAGGTCTATTATGATAGACTTATTAACACAAGGACTATTTTAATAGACCTAATTAAAAAGGAGGGGGAAATGCCTGTGGAGGAGTACCGATTATTTGAGAGTGAATACCGTTTTATGGATTTGATCTGGAGAGAGGAGCCGGTGGGGTCTACAAAACTTGTCCAGAAGGCCCGTTTGGAATTGGAGTGGAAGAAATCAACCTGCTATACAGTGCTTAAAAAACTGGAGACGAAAGGCTTTGTAAAAAATGAGGGAGCGATCGTGCATGCTCTGGTGAAGCGCGAGCAGGTACAAAGATATGAGAGTGAGCAGCTGATTGTACGCAGCTTCGGCGGTTCTCTGCCGGTTTTTCTAAACACGTTTTTGAAAGGGCGCAGGCTGACAAGGCAGGAGGCAAGGGAGCTGCATGAGCTAATTGAGGGCGCAGCCCCCAAAGGGGATGAGGAGGTGTGGCATGACGATCTTAAGCAATGAAGCGATGATTGCGCTTTTAAACAGGAGTCTGACCGGTGCGGCGCTCATCATCCTAGTGTTAATTCTGCGGCTGCTTCTTGGGAGATTCCCCAAGCGCTATAGCTGTATACTGTGGATGATTCCGTTTCTGCGGCTTTTGTTTTCCGTCTCAATTCCGTCTCCGCTTGCCCTGCTCCCGGTAAATCCGGAACCGATCCTGGAGGCTGCGGTACAAGACGGGCGGATGCCGTTTGTGGATACAGGGCTTTTCGTGATTGATCTGCCGGTCAATTATGCTCTGATGAGTGCAATGCAGCCTACGCCGGCGGCATCGGCGGATCCGGCCCCAATTTATCTGTTTTTATTCGCAAGACTATGGCTTGTTGGGTGTGGCTGCTTTGTCGGAGTGAATCTTTTCCGATATTTTACCATAAAGCAAAGACTTGCAGACGCGTTCCCTGGGGAGGATGGCGTCTGGTATACCGACCGGATTTCGATGCCTATGGTCATGGGGATCAGAAAGCCGAAAGCGTATCTGCCCTCGTTTTTGGCAAAGGAAGAAAACGGCAGAGAACGGGAATGGGTACTGGCGCACGAGCAGTCGCATATCAGAAGATATGATCCGTTTATGAAACTTGTGGCCTTCGCAGCCCTGGCGCTGCACTGGTTTAACCCTCTTGTGTGGGCCGCATTTTTTCTATACGGCCAAGATGTGGAAATGGCATGTGACGAGAGTGTCTTAGAAAGATTTGGAGAGGAACGGTGCAAGAGCTATTCAGAGGCACTTTTGCATTTTGAGGAGAGGAGAAGCGCACTTTTTATTCCGCTTGCGTTCGGGGAAAGCCATACAAAACGAAGGATCAAACATATCCTGCGCTACAAGCGTCCGGCATTTTGGGTAACTCTCTTAGCAAGTGTGCTTACAGGTGCGGCGGCTGTTGCGCTTCTGACAAACCCCAGCCGTGCCTCAAAAGCTGGATCTATAGGGATCATAGGAGGGGCCGACGGACCAACTGCAATCTTCCTTGCCGGAAAACTTACGGAAAATGGCGGAAGTAAAACAGCAGAACAGCTTGACGTGGAGACAGCGAAAAAGCAGCCCTACGGTGCTTCGGTGGAGCTTGATTATGTGAGTGCCGGGCGAATTTCCCTGCATGGGGGCTTTGGTTATCTGGCATTTCTGCTTGAGCAGGGGGCAGATGGAAAGCCTTTTGCAAAGCCGGTATGTGCGGTGACGCTTTCCGAGGTGGGGCCGATCCAGATGCAGGGCGATGCCTACACGGAAATAATCGGAGGAGAGGGTATCGCCATGATCATTCCGGCTGCCTATACCGCGGACGCGCCAAAGCGTCTGTATTGCTATATAGAGGAGGGGAATGTGATAGATGACCTTACGTTTTCTGAACAGGCCGAGGAGCTGGCGGCCAGCGGAGCGTACCGGGATGCAAAGATTGAGGATGAACAGGTGCCGCAGCTTGCAGAGCAAATCCGCAAAGAATACGGCAGCGAGCTTGTCTATGGACCAGTTGCAGTGCCGGAATACAGTGCAAACGTATATGGTTTTCTGGCATCTGACGGAGACAGGCTGAAAGACGTCTGGTACGGACTCTGGTGGAAGGAAGGCGGAAAAATCGAGAAGATTGCGTTGTTTTATTGAGGTGGATCAGGCAGATGGAACTTGACAAATAGGCATCTGCCATGTATACTTAACAAGTCCGCACAGCCGGGGAGTTAGCGGTGCCCTGTACCTGCAATCCGCTATAGCAGGGGTGATGTTCTGCCTAGGGTGAACCATTGTGGGGCCGCCCCTGGTAAGTGGCGTTGACGTCTTGGTCTTACGCAATGGGAATCTCTGAACCGTGTCAGGGCAGGAATGCAGCAGCACTAAGGGGAAGCTTCCATGTGCCGTGAGGCAGCCGGGACTGAGCAGGCTGCCAGGGTAACGCCTATGATGGGCATTCGAAGCAGGGCGTGCGGACTTTGTAATTATATACGGAAATTGCAGCAGGAAAGGGAAACGGAACTGTTGCAAAAAATTCGAGGGGGCCAGTGCGATGAAGATGAGATTCTTGCTTTTTGTGCTGCTCCTTTTTGCATTGTTTACAGTTGTGTTTATGCTTCCGCGTCTGCTGGAAAAAGAGGAGACGCCCGTATCGTCCCTCCAGACTGCAGAGCCGCAGACGGAGACTTTGGAGGAAAAAAGCTTTCCTTATGAGACGGCGTGGGGAGAGACGGAAAAGAGCCATCCCTCAGAGACAGGACACGACCCCGGGGGGCCTGTGGAGCGTGAAAAGCTTCCTGCTCATATCTTGTTTGCGTCGGATATTCACTATATGTCTCAGAGCCTCACGGATTACGGGAATGCCTTTAACGAGCTGATTGATAACGGCGACGGCAAAGCAGTCCGCTACATGCCGCAGATTTGGGATGCGTTTGCCGGAGAGGTAATTGCGGCGCAGCCGGATGTGCTGGTGTTAAGCGGCGATTTGACGATCAACGGAGAAAAGGTCAATCACGCGGAATTAGCGGCCCACCTTGCTGTGATCGAGGCCGCGGGGGTCCCGGTTGTCGTCATACCGGGAAACCACGATATAAATAATCCTTATGCGACCGCATATTTCGGTGACGAACAAAGCTTCATAGAACCCGTGACCCCGGAGGAATTCTGGCAGATTTACAGGGCCTTCGGCTATGATGAGGCGGCAGGCTATGCGCCGGACTCCATGAGCTATCTGTACATATTAAATGATACCACCTGGCTTTTAATGCTGGATACAT
>JAAWAR010000048.1 GCA_022792295.1 Lachnospiraceae bacterium | reverse complement strand
TGAGCTATGTCGAACGTAATCGTAAAAGATAACGAGAGCCTGGACAGCGCTTTACGCAGATTCAAAAGAAACTGTGCAAAGGCCGGCATTCAGCAGGAGATTCGTAAAAGAGAGCATTATGAGAAGCCGAGTGTCAGACGCAAAAAAAAGTCCGAAGCGGCGAGAAAGCGCAAGTATAATTAAGATTACAACGCGTTTATGAAGCTATTCCATTTTTGGAATAGCTTCTTTTTTTGCCTTATTTAAGAAAATCCTGCGGACTTTTCTACAAAACAAAAAGCCCTTATCGGGCCGGGGCTTGCAAAGACCGCCCCGATAAAGCACGCTTTCGCGCGGAGTGAGGTTGCTGCGGCAAAAAGAGCGTATGTTGTTTGCACGCTTCTTTTTTTAGCTTTCTTTGCATATATTACCATGAAACAGACGGAAAGCAGGGCGTGGGATTTGGAGAAAGAGAAACGGGAGAGGGACGCGCTGTCGAAGGCCCTTATGCTACCGCAGGATGCCGTGAAAGGGGAGACGCTTTTAACCTTTACAGGGCAGCGGGTGGTGTATATTGAAAATTATAGGAGTATTCTCCTGTATTCCGACACGAAAATCCAAATTCAGGCGAAGCACTACCGGCTGACAGTTGCAGGGAGAAATCTCAGTATCTGCTATTATGATAAGGATGAGATGAAGATCACGGGGCATGTGGAGGCGATCAGCTTTGAATAAAAGGCAATTTTTCTTTGGGGGCGGCGTGAAGGCCGAAATTACAGGATTCAATATAGAGCGTTTTTTTAACATAGCGGCGCAGCGCAGCCTGCATGTCTGTGAGATCGGCAGAGAGAAGAAGACCGGAGCCGTGACGTTCTGGACAAACATAAGGGATTTTAAACGCATGAAACCAGTGGCGAGAAAAGCGAATGTCCGCCTTAAGATCAGAGGGAAATATGGACTTCCCTTTTTTTTATACAAAAATCGCGGCAGGAAGCTTCTGGCGGCCGGGTTTGTGTCGTTTTTTCTTATGCTATACGCGCTTTCCTTTTTTATCTGGGATATTTCCTTCGAGGGAAACCACCGCTTTACAGACGAGACGCTTTTACATTTCATGGAGACGCTGCCGGTTGTGTATGGCATGAAAAAATCGGATATTTCGTGTGAATGGCTGGAGGGGCAGATCCGGAACCAATTTACGGAGATCACCTGGGTGTCGGCGGAGATTACGGGAACACGGCTGATTATACGGATTCGGGAAAATGACGTACTTTTAGCGCCGGCACCTAGGGAAACGGCCCCCTGTGACCTGGCGGCCGCCCGGGAGGGAAAGATTGTGCGCACAGTGACGCGCAGCGGTTTCTGCCAGGTGAAGGCCGGGGATGAGGTAAAGGCGGGCGATCTTTTGGTAGATGGCACAATCCCGATCTACGACGATGCGGAGACGCTTATAAATGTGCATGAAATTCATGCGGATGCGGAAATTTTTGCAGAAACGGTATATACTTATGAAAAACGCCTGCCGGCTGCAAGGCCCATGAAGGCGCGGACAGGGAAGACAAGGCACGGTTTTTTTGCGGAGATATTCGGGCATTCATTTTACGTTCTGCCTCCTTCCCTGGGAGAGAGCGACTGGGAATTGATCACAGAGGAGAAGCAGCTCAAGCTGTTTGATGATTTCTATCTTCCGGTATATGGAGGGGTTATCAGAGCTTATGAGTACATTCCCTACGAAAAAGCGTATGAGGAGGCCGAGGTCGAGCAGCTGGCACTGCTGGAAAAAGAAGATTATACGAAAAAATTATCAGAAAAAGGTATACAAATCCTAAAGGATGATGATAAAATAACAAGAGACGCATCCGGCTGGCAGATCACGGGACGTGTGACTGTGATCGAGGACATTGCAAAAGAAGTCCCGATACCGGAAGTACAAACAGAACAGCAGGAATAGTTCGGGCAACTGAACTGTTTTATGGTAAGAGGAGAAACAGACATTCGATGAGCATCATTGAAACAATTATAGACATTCCCGCTGAGCATGAAAAGAAGGTCTGCGGGCAGTTTGACAGCCATTTAAAAAAGATCGAAAGGACGCTTCATGTGTCCATGGTAGCGAGGGACGGGGAGATCAAGGTCATCGGCCCGGATCACGCGGTCAAGAAGGCTAAGAGCGTATTTTCGACACTTTTGGAACTCTCGAAACGCGGGGGAGAGATCGGTGAGCAAAATGTGGACTATGCGCTGGCCCTTTCCTTTGAGGGTAAGGATGGCGAGCTTTTAGAGATTGACAAGGATATTATCTGCCATACGATAAGCGGAAAGCCGGTGAAGCCAAAGACATTGGGCCAAAAGCAGTATGTGGACGCGATCCGGCAGAAGATGATCGTCTTTGGCGTCGGCCCTGCGGGGACCGGAAAGACGTATCTGGGCATGTGTATGGCGATCCAGGCGTTTAAAAACGGCGATGTAAACCGGATTATCCTGACGCGCCCGGCCATCGAGGCAGGGGAGAAGCTGGGCTTTCTGCCGGGGGATTTACAGAGTAAGATCGACCCGTATCTGCGTCCGCTTTATGACGCGCTGTATCAGATTATGGGTGCAGACAGCTATCTGCACAACGCAGAAAAGGGCCTGATCGAGGTGGCGCCTCTGGCGTATATGCGCGGAAGGACGCTTGACCAGGCGTTTATCATCCTGGATGAGGCACAAAACACGACACAGGCACAGATGAAGATGTTCCTGACGCGTATTGGTTTCGGTTCAAAAGTTATCATCACCGGGGATCAGTCGCAGAAGGATCTCCCGTATGGGACGGTTTCGGGTCTGGATACGGCGCTGCGGATTCTGGAAGACATTGATGACATCGGCATCTGCCGGTTTACGAGCGGCGATGTGGTGCGCCATCCGCTGGTACAGAAAATTGTTAAGGCATACGATGCGTATGAGGCCAGAAACAAGAGCGGGGGGCGGGGAAAACAGGACGGCCGTGCGGAAAAAAACGAGGGCAGGACAAGACAGAGCAGGTAGAGCCGCCTATGTGCAGTGCGGATGGGCATGTACAGGCAAAAGGAGCAAAAGATGACGATAACAATCGAGTACGAGGCAGAAAAAAGACTGGAAATTCCTTATAAGGAGATCGCAGAGGCTGTTGTGGAGGAGTCCTTAGACTATGTGAACTGCCCCTATGACGTAGAGGTCAACCTCCTTTTGACAGACGATGAGGGGATCCGCGCGATCAATCTGGATCAGCGGGGCCTGGATGCGCCGACGGATGTACTCTCGTTCCCGATGTGTGATTTTGTGACGCCGGGTTTGTTTGAAAAGCTCGAGGAGACGCCCGAGGAATATTTTAATCCGGATACCGGCGAGCTCATGCTGGGTGACATTGTGATCTCCGTGGACAAGGTATCGGAGCAGGCCGAAAAGTATGGGCATTCAGAGACAAGAGAGTTTGCGTTCCTTGTGGCGCACAGCATGCTGCATTTAAGCGGCTACGACCACATGGAGGACATGGAGCGGCTTCAGATGGAGACGATGCAGCGGGAAATCCTGGAGCGAAGGGGGTACAGACGATGAAGAAGCTTTTTTCGGCGCTTGTCATACCGGCGGTCCTGGCGGCTTTCTTATGCGGCTGCGGAAAGAAGTATGAGGAAGTCTCGGCGAGCACGGCACAGACAGAGGACAAAGAGGAGACCACGCGGACAGAAATTGTCCTGGAGACAGAAACCAAAGCCGAGGAGGCAGCGACAGAGCCCGTGGAGCGCATCGAGGTGGCCGGAAAAATACGGAGCTATCTGACAGGTGAGATGACGGAGGTGGAAAAGGCGGACAGGCGTCCCGTTGCGGTCATGATGAGCAACGATAAGCAGGCTCTGCCGCAGTATGGCATCAACCGGGCCGGCGTGGTCTATGAGGTTCCGGTGGAGGGCGGCATGAACCGCTTCCTGGCATTCATTGAGGATTATGACGATCTGGAGCGAATCGGGTCCGTGCGGAGCTGCCGCACATATTACACCTATCTTGCAAGAGAATATGATGCGGTTTATATGCATTACGGCCAGAGCACTTTCGCCAAGTCCTATTTAAAAAATGTGGACAATATAAACGGTCTGGATGCGATCGGTGCTTCGGCGTATTATCGTACCTCGGACCGTAAATCGCCGCACAACGCCTACACGAGCGCCGGACGCATCAGGCAGTCGATCGAAAAGCTTGGATACCGGACCGGCTATGACGCATCCTATGAGGGCCATTTCCAGTTCATGTACGGGGATGAGCAGTATGTGCCGGACAGCTCCGATGCATACAAGGTGGTGCCGGGCTACCCCATGAACAGCCCGTGGTTCGAATATCAAGAGAGTGAAGGAGTCTACCACCGCTTTCAGTATGGTTCGCATCACAAGGGGGACGAGGGGTTAATCGCAGTCAAAAATATCATTTTTCAATATGTAGAATACGGCCACTATGCATCGACGGAGTACCTAAACATCAACCTGCACACCGGCCGTGAAGGCTATTATTTTACCAACGGGAAGTATGAGAAACTGACCTGGAAAAAGGACGGAGAATTTGGCGTGACGCATTACTACGGACCAGATGGAAAGGAAATCCGGTTAAACAAGGGAAAGACCTGGGTCTGCATTATCGGTACGGACAGCTACAACAAGGCGGAGATTTATGGAAAGTAGAGCGCCCAAAAGAGCAAAAGAATCAAATTTTGTCGTGCAGGGAAGCATCCTGGCCATCGCCTCGATTCTTGTGAGGATCATCGGCATCGCATACCGGGTCCCGATGATCAACATCATCGGTGACGAGGGCATGGGCTACTACGGGACTGCTTTTAACGTTTACAACATTGCGCTCCTGCTGTCCTCCTACAGCCTTCCGTTAGCGGTTTCCAAGATGGTCTCCACCCGGATGGCAAACCGTGAATATCGAAACACGGACCGGATTCTTAGAGTGGCGCTCGCTTACGCGACACTTGCGGGCGGCGTGATGGCAGCGGTCATGTGGTTTGGCGCAGAGTTCTTTGCGGAAAAGGTATTTTTTATGCCGTATGCGGTCTATGCGCTTCGCTCTTTGGCCCCCACGATCTGGATCATGGCGTATCTGGGCGTATTCCGCGGGTACTTCCAGGGGCGTGGGACGATGGTGCCGACGGCATTTTCACAGATTTTGGAGCAGATCATCAACGCCGTGGTGAGTATCGCGGCCGGGAGCTTCTTATTTAATGAGGCATTGAGGGCAGAGACGCTAAAGGCGCTTGGGGGAACCGGATATTCAAACGCCTGGGGCGCGGCCGGCGGCACAATCGGCACCGGAGCAGGCGCGTTTGCGGCGTTTCTGTTCCTTTTATTTGTATTCGCGGTCGGACGCCCCTCGTTCAGGCGCCGCATGAAGCGCGATCGCTCGCGCCACAGAGAGGATTACGGGCAGATCACACGAGTCCTGTTTTTCACGGTACTGCCGGTGATCGTAAGCTCTGCGATCTACAACATCAACAGTGTCCTTGATAACGGCCTTTTGGCGTACAATTTTACAATGGCCGGAGAGGGTGACACCTTCGCGGCGCTTTGGGGCGTATATACGGGGAAATACCACCTTCTGATCAATGTCCCGATGGCGGTCTCCAATGCGCTTTCATCGTCCCTGATCCCCTCGGTTTCGCGGGCGTTGGCGCAGCATGATAAACGCATGGTGCGAAAGAAAGCGGCGGCGGCTATCCGGTTTTCGTTCCTGATCGCGATCCCCTCGACTGTGGGTCTCACAGTGCTGGCCGGTCCGATTACGAACCTATTATTTTCCGGTGATAATACACTGGCAATCCAGATGACGCTCTACGGCTCACTGGCGGTCCTGTTTTATTCGGTCTCGACTGTGACAAATGCCATTTTACAGGGAATTGACCGTATGCGGCTCCCAATCTATCACGCTGTAATCGCATTGATTCTTCATTTGGCGGCCTTGGAGGTCATGGCACTTGTGTTCCATCTGGGAATTTTCAGCATGGTTTATGCAAATATCCTGTTTGCATTTTTTATGTGCGTCATGAATTTCTATTCACTCAGGTGTGAGCTGCGCTACAGACAAGAGATCATCAAATCCATTTTTCTTCCGACAGTTGCCTCGGTATTTATGGGCGCAGCGGCCTTTGGAGTCTATCGGGGCGTGCACCTGGTACTCAAAAGTAATCTGGTCTGCACAATGACGGCAATTTTTGCAGCAATCCTTGTATACGGCGTGCTGCTTTTGCGGCTCGGCTGCCTGGACGAGGAGGAGCTTCTTAGCATGCCCGGCGGGACGCGGCTAATCGGACTTTTGGAGCGGTTTGGGTTGTTGTAAATGGTCTGCCAGGCCGCGCCTTGGTCTTCTGCGGCTTGCCCATACCGCCTCTATAAAGGGAAAAATAACAAGAAAATGATTAAAAACACGAAAGAAAGCAGATACTACGTTTCAAAGGAGGGATTTTCCCATGAAACGATATGTATCCTGCTTTCTTTTCTTTTTCTGCCTGACAGGCGGCTGCCTGGTGGCGTTGTTTTATCTGACGATGCGGCCGGAATCAAAGGAGGTGCAGGAGGTACAGGTCACAGAGACCTATGAGGAGCCTGTGTTTGCAGAAAGCGCCAAGGCTGCCGGGAGCAAAGAGTCTGCCGAGGCCATGGAGACAGAGCCCGAAACGATTGCCCATCTGGTCCTGAACCAGGAAAGAGTTGCACACACGGCCCCGAAGGGCATATACTGTCTGATGGCCGAGGAGGGATACCTCATCGTCTATGACGAGCGGCAGGAGACGGTCAGCCTGTTTACGCACATGCCACTTTCGGAGTTTCCGGAACACGAGCAGGAACGGCTCATGGAAGGAATCTGGTTCCTCACCATGGCGGAAATTTTCAGTTACTTGGAATCATACAGCAGCTAGTGTACGGACACCTATATATGCAGGCAAACCTGGAGGCTAAAAAACCGGGCGCTGCCCTGAAATACAAAAAATAAAAAGGCGGCAGGCCGCGTAAAAAACCGGACCTGCCGTCTTTGTTTGCATACAGCTTTACAGGGCAGGGGGAGCGCGTCCGTTTTCGGTTCGGATTCGGCCTTTGCCGGCTATGATAATACGGTAGGCAGCAAGGCATTACATAGTATTGTACAAAGTGTGGTATCCTCCGCGGACAAGGGGACATGCGCCTCTTGTCCATGGAGTGTATCCTCTGCAAGCTTCACTTTTCCGCAAAAATGTGGTACGGGGAAAATCGCAGAAGGTACAAAGTTAAGTCTTGAAATTTATGCAGTATACCGATATACTAGAGAGAAGCAAAATTGCGCACAGACATTTTTGCGAGTATGGATGCAGGACTGCTGTGAGTTGTTTGGATGGGAGTTTTTTATGAGGTGCAGGGGAATCATCATCGGCGGCGGTGCGGCGGGCCTTATGGCGGCGGTCACGGCGGCCAAAGAGGGCGCGGATATCACTCTTTTGGAGCACATGCCCCGCGTAGGGAAGAAGCTTTTGGCAACCGGGAACGGAAGGTGTAATCTGAGTAATGAGAAAATATCTTCGGAGTGCTGGCGCTGCAGCCAGGAAGGGTTTCCGATGCAGGTGATTGGAAAATTCCCGTTGGAGGATACACTGCGGTTTTTCCGGTCGCTTGGTGTATGGACGCGCTCGAGGGGCGGATACCTCTATCCGGCCTCCGGGCAGGCGCAGACGGTGCTGGACGCACTGCGGGAGAGAGTGGAGGAGCTCGGCATACAGGTGGTCTGCGAATGCAGAGTGGACCGAGTGGAGCCGCCGGACAGGACAGACGGGGAGAACGTGAGGGCTGTGTCCCGGACGGCCGAAGACGGTGTACGGCCCACATCCCGGGACAAAGCCCAAAACGGTATTCCTTCTGCATCGCGTCTGGCCGGACGTAACAGGCGGTTTCTGGTCCGGACAAGCCGGGGGGATTTTTTCGGCGACTTTCTCATTCTTGCCGCGGGCTCCATGGCAGCGCGTTCTACGGGCTCAGATGGGAGCGGGTATGAGCTGGCAAGACAGCTCGGCCACAGAATCAAAAAGCCTCTCCCGGCGCTTGTACAGCTTCGGTGTAAGGGGGATTTTTTCCGCTCCGTGGCAGGTGTCCGCGCAGAGGCGTCAGTGCGGCTTTATACGGCCGGAAAAGCGGGGGAGCTTTCCACACTTCTGGCCGAGGATACCGGAGAGGTACAGCTTACAGATTATGGCCTTTCGGGCATTCCTGTCTTTCAGGTAAGCCGGTATGCCGCAAAGGCGCTGGATCAGAACAGACGCGTCCTGGCGGTGCTTGATTTCCTCCCCGAAAAGACGGAAGATGAGCTGCTTTCTCTTTTGAAGGAACAAAGGACCTTTTTGGCCGGCCGGCGTGCAGAGAGTTTTTTAAACGGGCTGTTTCATAAAAAACTGGCAGCGCTGTTTTTAAAGGCGGCGCAGATTCAGCCACAGGCAAAGGCCGGTGCGCTTTCCGAAAGAGCGCTGCTTCGTATCTGTGAGTGCGTGAAGCATGCTGTCTTTGAGGTTATAGCAACGAATTCGTTTGATCAGGCACAGGTCTGCATGGGCGGAGTACAGACGAGGGAGATTGATCCCAACACAATGGAATCCAGACTGGTTCCGGGACTATATCTAGCAGGGGAAATCCTTGATGTGGACGGCATCTGCGGCGGCTACAACCTGCAGTGGGCATGGTCAAGCGGACACGTGGCCGGAGCGAGCGCCGTCCAAAAAGCAAGAATGAGGCCGGAGTGAGCGCGGCTTAAAAAGCGAAAACGAGGCCGGAGCGAGCGCCGTCCAAAAGCAAGAACGAGGCCGGGGTAAACGCAGATCCAAAAGCGAAAACGAGGCCGAGATTGGAGTGGGCTCTATTCCCAAAACAGGTATGAGGCCGGAGTGACTGCGGGGCCGGCAAAGCAGGTATATATTTGGGGTAAACGCCGCCAAAAAAGCAAAGCGGCAGTTTGAGACAGGAAAGGGCACGGTGCATATATGATACGGATCCATCAGGTAACACTTCCTGTTGAACATGGGCCAAAGCTGCTGCGAAAAAAGGCAGCGAAGCTTCTCAGAGTGTCCGAGGAGGAGATTGCGGAACTTATAATTGTCCGGCGCTCCGTTGATGCGAGGAAGAAAGAGCAGCTCTTATACAGCTATATTCTCGATGTAAAGCTTATGGATGCGCAGCAGGAGGCAAAAGCCGTCAGGCGGGCAAACAGTGTCAACATTCGAGTCGAGAGGGAGGCGCTACACTGCTTTTTGCCTTTTGGGAGCGAGCCTTTGCGGGAGCGTCCGGTGATCATCGGCGCGGGGCCGGCGGGACTGTTTGCGGCTCTTTCTTTGGCGGAAAACGGCTACAGACCGCTCCTTTTGGAACAGGGGGAGCCGGTTGAGGCGCGTGTGAAACGTGTAGAGGCGTTCTGGAACGGCGGGGAAAAGAATCTGGATCTGCACTCCAACGTCCAGTTCGGTGAAGGCGGTGCAGGGACATTTTCAGACGGAAAGCTCAATACGATGATCAAGGACCCGACGGGCCGCGGGAAATGCGTTCTGAGAGTGTTTGTGGAGGCTGGGGCGGATTCTTCTATCCTTTGGGATGCCAAGCCGCATATCGGGACCGACGCCCTGCGGACGGTGATCCCAAACCTGCGGGCACGAATCCGGAATGCGGGCGGGGAAGTCCGTTTCGGAGCCTGTGTGCGGGAACTTTTGTTGGAGGACGGAAATGTGCAGGGCGTAGTCCTGGCTGACAAAACCGTTATTTCCACGCAGACGGTGATTCTCGCCGTGGGTCACAGCGCGAGGGAGCTGTTTGCTGTGCTGAAGCGCCAGGGTGTCTCCATGGAACCAAAGGCGTTTGCCGTGGGCCTTCGCATTCAGCATCCGCAGACGCAGATCAATCTGCAGCAGTACGGGCGTAAGGATGCGGGCGCGCTGGGGGCAGCGCCGTATAAGGTTACTGCGAAGACAGAAGGCGGCCGCGGCGTCTATTCCTTCTGCATGTGCCCGGGAGGCTTTGTGGTGAACGCCTCGTCGGAGTCCGGCAGGCTAACCGTCAACGGAATGAGCCATTTTAATCGGGCTGCGAAGAACGCGAACAGTGCCATCATCGTGACTGTGACACCAAAAGACTTTCCGGAACCCGGGCCTCTTGGCGGTGTCGAGTTTCAGAGGCGGTTGGAGGAGAAGGCATTTTCCCTCGGAGACGGCCGGATTCCGATCCAGCTTTATGGAGATTTTGCGGCGCATACCCGTTCGAGTGCCTTTGGGGACGTGGAGCCGCAGTTTTGCGGCGGATACGCCTTTGCCGATCTGCGGGAGCTGATGCCAAAGGAGCTTAACCGGGCCTTTTTGGAGGGCATGGGGCAGTTTGCGAGGGCCCTGCCGGGATTTGACCGGCCGGATGCAATATTGGCCGGGATAGAGAGCCGGACCTCATCGCCTTTGCGTATAGTGCGCAACGAGCGGATGGAAAGCAATATCAGGGGACTGTTTCCCTGTGGGGAGGGGGCCGGCTACGCGGGAGGAATCACGTCTGCGGCGATTGACGGAATCAAGACGGCGGAGGAGATCATCCGGCGGTTTGCACCGGTCGGATAACGAGGGGAATGAGGAAAGCAGCAGGTGCCAGAGCAGGCGTATGTTTACGCAGAAGCCGGGCTGCCAAGGCAGGCAGGCGCCCGCGCAAAAAAGGATCCGGAAAAGAGATCAAGCGTGCAGGCCGGATGGCCGTAAATCAGTTGAGAGGAGAATGAAGGATGAATCAGTCGGCAAGAGAGAGACTGAAGGATAAGAAGCGGATTGTAATCAAGATCGGATCGTCGTCGCTGACGCACGAGGAGACCGGCGATCTGAATTTTGCGAAGATCGAGAAACTCATTCGTGTGATCAGCGATCTGCGCGGCATGGGAAAGGAAGTGATTCTTGTTTCCTCGGGCGCGATCGCGGCAGGGAGGCAGGCGCTCGGCTGCCCAAAGGCGCAGACAGTGGCAGAAAAGCAGGCCCATGCGGCGGTGGGGCAGGCCAGGCTTATGATGGTCTATCAGCGGATGTTCTCCGAGTATAACCAGACTGCGGCGCAGATTTTGATGACGAAAAATACGATCGTGGACAACGTATCCAGAGCCAATGCGCGCAATACCTTTGACGAGCTTTTGAAGCTGGGTACGGTGCCGGTGGTGAATGAGAATGACACGGTTTCCACGTATGAGATCAAATTCGGCGATAACGACCGGCTTTCGGCCATCGTGGCGGCCCTGACCAATGCGGATCTTTTGATTCTTTTATCGGACATCGACGGCCTGTATTCGGATGACCCGAAAAAGAATCCGGATGCACATTTTATCAGCCAGGTGGATGAGCTGTCCGAGGAGCTTATGTCCATGGGAAAATCTACAACAGGCAGTGACGTGGGGACAGGCGGAATGGCAGCCAAGCTTCACGCGGCCCGGATCGCTGCGGACAGCGGCAGCGACATGGTCATCGCCAACGGCGACGATGTGGCAGTTTTGTGGGATATTCTGGCAGGCAAGGAGACCGGTACGCTGTTTACGGCTCATAAAAGTTCGGATTTTGCGCTGCTCGATTACATCGAGAGTGTGCATGCATAAGGAGGCACGCAGATGAATCAGGAGGGAATTGACCGGATTAATACCCTGTACCATAAATCGCAGTCCGTGGGCCTGACCGACGAGGAGAAGGCAGAGCAGGACAGGCTTCGGAAGCAGTACATTGCAGACATCCGCCGAAACATGCGGGGAACCTTAAATACGATCTCAATCCGTGAGAGTGATGGGTCGATCACCGATCTGGGGAAAAAGCATGGGGATACTGGAAACGGGGAAGGCTGAGCTGCGGAGCGCGATGCGGGCAATGCTTTTGCGTGTCGGCAGAGAACAGCGCACCGAGTGGGATGCCCAAATATGTGAGCGAGCCATGGAGAGCGGCCTGCTCCGGGATGCAGAATGGGTGTATGCCTATGCGCCGCTTGGCTGGGAGCCCGGGATCTGGAATATATTGGAGCAGGTTTTAGATGAGGGAGGGAAGCTTGCCTTGCCAAGAACAGGGCCCAAAGACGGGGAAATGTCATTTGTGCAGGTCAGTTCTCTTGCAGAGCTTAAGAAAGGCCGTTTTGGGATTTTAGAGCCGGGAACGGAGGCAGAGCCGCTTCCCGCGCCCGTACCGGGAGCACGGATTACGGTGCTTACGCCGGGGCTTGCATTTGCGCCGGATGGGAGGCGTCTCGGGAAAGGCGGAGGGTATTACGACCGCTTCTTCGCGGTGCGGCCGGGAGTTACAAGCGTGGGGATCGCGTATGAATGGCAGATAAGGGATGATGTTTTGGAGGGCGAGCAGGATATGCGTGTGGCCTGGATCGTGACGCCGGACCGAGTGATTCAGACAGGCTTGCAGAGCCGGCCATGATGGCGGCCGTTTTGCCGGATTTGTGCAGCGGTGCGGCTTGTGCATGCGGCCTGGTTTGTCGGACTGGTGCGGGCATATGACTCGGACATGCAGTTCGGCTTGTCTGCTTTATGCAGGCAGATGATCCGGATTGGTTCACCGCGGTTCTCACGAATGGCCTGCAGACATGGGGGCCGATTTTTGCAGGGAAAATTCGGCATTTACACGCAGATAAAGTCGGTGCAGGAAATATCATAATAAAGTAACTTAGGGTGTTTCCCAATAAATGGAGAGGGGCATGGATATGACATTGACAGAGATCGGACAAAGGGCAAAGGAGGCATCGTTTGCTCTTGGAAAGCTGAGTGCGGATGAAAAGAAACGGGGGCTTTATGCCGCTGCGGAGGCATTGCTTGCGTGTCAGGCTGACATTCTGGCGGCGAATGAGAGCGACATCGAGGCCGCAAAGAAAAAGGGCATGCCGGCGGGCTTCGTGGACCGTCTGCTCCTGACACCGGATCGGATTGCCGGTATCGTGGAGGGAATGCACCAGGTCGCGGCTTTAGAAGACCCGGTCGGGGAAGTGCTCTCGATGAAGAAGCGCCCGAACGGCCTTTTAATCGGGCAGATGCGGGTGCCGATGGGGGTAATCGGCATCATCTATGAGGCGCGCCCCAACGTGACGGCAGATGCGTTTGCGCTCTGCTTTAAGGCGGGAAACGCGGCGGTGCTGCGCGGTGGGAGCGACGCGCTTTTATCGAACCAGGCGATCACAAAAGCGCTTCGGTCCGGGCTTGAAACGGCCGGCATCCCGGCCGATGCGGTGCAGCTCCTTGCGGATACGAGCCGGGAGACGGCACGGGAATTCATGCGTCTGAACGGCTATCTGGATGTTTTGATTCCGAGGGGCGGTGCGGGGCTTATAAAAACCGTCGTCGAGAACAGCACCGTGCCGGTTATCGAGACGGGAACCGGCAACTGTCATATCTATGTCGATGAGTCGGCTGATTTTGCCATGGCCCTGGATATTCTGTTCAACGCGAAGACACAGCGCATTGGCGTCTGCAATGCCTGCGAATCCGTGCTGGTGCATGAGAAGATTGCGAAGGATTTTCTGCCGTTGATGAAAAAGCGTCTGGATGAGAAGCAGGTGGAGGTTCGGGCGGACGCTTACGCGCGCGCGGTTGTCGGGGAGTTCAGCGAGGCTTCGGAGGAAGACTGGGGAAAGGAGTATCTGGATTACATCCTTTCTTGTAAAGTTGTTGCCTCCGTAGATGAGGCTATTACGCATATCAACCGTTACAATACGGGCCATTCCGAGACGATTGTAACAAAAGATTATACAAGTGCGCAGAGGTTTTTGAATGAGGTAGATGCTGCCGCGGTCTACGTGAACGCCTCAACACGGTTTACAGATGGCTTTGAGTTTGGCTTCGGTGCGGAGATCGGCATCAGCACGCAGAAGCTTCACGCACGGGGGCCGATGGGGCTTCTGGCTCTGACCTCGACGAAATACATTATTTACGGGGACGGACAAATTCGGGGATAGGGAGTTATGCTGTTTCATTCACTGGATTTTTTGCTGTTTTTTCCGGCTGTGGCAGCCGTGTATTTTTTACTTCCCGGCCGGGTGCGGTATCTGTGGCTTTTGGTGGCCAGCTATTATTTTTATATGGGCTGGAATCCCCAATACGCCCTTTTGATCGCGTTTTCGACGGCAGTCACGTACGGAAGCGGGCTGGCGCTTGAGAGGGCGGGGAGTGTGAGGCAGAAAAAAAGTGTTGTATTTGTGAGCTTTTTTCTGAATCTCGGCCTTCTTGTCTGTTTTAAATACTTTGATTTTCTGCTCGCCAATGTAAACCGGGTCGGGCTTCTTTTGCATGTGCCGCCGATTCAAAAGCCCTTTGATGTTCTTTTGCCGGTGGGGATCTCGTTTTACACGTTTCAGGCACTGGGATATACGATGGACGTATACAGAGGAGAGATCCGTGCGGAGAAAAATCCGCTGCGTTATGCCCTGTTTGTCTCCTTTTTCCCGCAGCTTGTGGCGGGCCCCATCGAGCGGTCTGGAAACCTGCTTGTACAGCTTCGCAATGTGCCGCAGACGGTGAAATTCGATTATGAACGGGTCACGGGGGGGCTCACGCTGATGCTGTGGGGATACTTCCAAAAGCTTGTGATTGCAGATCGCCTGGCGATTATGGTGGACCGGGTTTTTGCCGATTATTACTTGTATCAGTCTACCCCGCTGCTTGCCGGGGCTGTCGGCTTTTCCCTTCAAATCTACTGCGATTTCGCCAGCTATTCCCTGATCGCTATCGGCGCCGCAAAGGTGTTTGGATTCTCCCTGATGGAAAATTTCAACACGCCGTATTTTGCCGTGAATATCCAGGATTTCTGGCGGCGCTGGCATGTTTCTTTAAGCACCTGGTTTCGGGACTATTTATACATTCCGCTCGGCGGGAGCCGATGTCCGAAGCTGCGGCGCTATGGAAATCTGCTTATCACTTTCCTCATCAGCGGACTGTGGCACGGCGCAAGCTGGAGCTATGTGGCCTGGGGCGGAATTCATGCTTTGTATCAGATTTTGGAAAAAGAGCTTTCGCCGGCCGTGGAGCGTTTTAATATGGCTTTCCATGTGAAGATAAACAGCTTCAGCTATCGGTTCGGACAGTCACTTCTGACCTTTTTTCTGACGGTCTGTGCCTGGGTGTTTTTCCGGGCAGAGAGTATTCGCACGGCGCTTGCATATCTTTGGCGCATCCTGACACGTGTGGACTGGTGGTCCTGGTTTGACGGCTCTTGGTATATCTGGGGTATGGACCGGCAGGAGACACATGTGCTCCTGTTCGGGCTTTTTGTCTTATTTCTCGTAGATCTGGTACGGTATAAGAGGGGGCAGCAGTTTGATGCTTTTCTAAAGGAGCAGTGCCTGTGGTTTCGGTGGATCGTGCTTTTGATCCTTTTGTTTGCCACGCTGATTTTTGGCGTCTACGGCATCGACGTGACGCAGATCCAGTTCTTATATTTTCAGTTTTAGAATGTGATCGAAAAGTACGCTCTGTCAAAACGATGGAATGCAATTTTTAAACACATTCCGGGAGGAGGACGTTGATGAAAAAGCGAATGGCACATGTGCTTGGCGGAAGCATTTTCCTTTTGCTTGTGCTGGGAATCGGCTGGATCGCAAACGGAGTGCTGAATACGAACGTGCGGAGCTATGTGACAACAGATACGCCGGATGCAGACGGATGCCAGGTGCTCTTTTTCGGGACAAGCCAGGGGGCAAATGACCTGAATCCTGTGACGGTCTGGGATACGGCGGGGATCATGTCCTATAACTTTTGTGCCGCCGGACAGTATATCGGCACGACGTATTATGTGATGCAGGATGTATTGAACCGGCAGAGCCCTAAGGCTGTGGTTTTGGATTTTGAGAGCCTGACGCGGCCGGATGATTTTTTGACGATCAGCAATAAGCTTTCGAGCCTGCCGATGATCGCCGATCCCCGGCTCCGGTTTGAAATGTACCGGGATGTGATCCATGACAGTCCGGCGTGGTTTCTGCCGTTTTTTCGCTATCACAACCGTTGGAAGGAGATCACAAGGAATGACGCCAGACGCGAGTACGATGTGATGGGCTGTATGGGACGGACGGAGGTGCAGGCAGAGACCGGACTGTTTGCGGGATTTGAACAAGAGCCAAAGGCGATTGCAGTGAGGGAGCGGGAGATGCAGTATCTGGAGCAAATTCTGGCGCTCTGCAAGGAGAAGGGCTGTGGGCTTTTTCTTGTCAATCTGCCGGCTTACGATACAGAGGAGGCGGGAGGACAAAACCGGTGGATCCGGGAGTGGGCCGCAGGCCAAGGCATCCCGTACTGCGACGCGAATACGCCTGAAGCATATGAGGCGATGGGGCTTTTGGCTGCGGATTTTGCAGATGGACATCACCTGAATATCCGCGGCCAGGAAAAGGTGTCGGCCTTTCTCGGACAGTGGCTTTCCGACGAGGCAGGGCTGGCCGATATGCGAAAAGCGCAGGCGGAGGCCTTTGCGTTTGAAGAAAGACTTGCACGTTACCGCAGCGTGCACACAGACCGAAAGATCATGATGGCGGAGAGCTTTGAGGAGGTGGTTTCGCTGCTTGCCGAGGGAAGCTACACGGCGGCTTTTTCGCTTGACGGGGTGTACATGCGGTACGAAGGGGAGATTTGGCCGGCGCTTAAAAAGGCCGGCGTCACGCGAACGATGTTTGAGCGGGGCGGCGGATTTGTGCGCGGGCAGACGGGAGAATGGCTGTTTGACTCGATGGGGGCAGAATCATGTCTTTGGAGTCTGGTGTTATATGACGATGACCTGGTACTTCGCGGACACACAGAGTATGATGGGGAAGGAAACGGTGTGCTGCGGATAGAATTAATTATGGATCGGTCGGATCAGTCGAAGGTAAAGGACGGTGTGAATGTACTGGTCTACAGCCACAGTCAGAGGACATTTTTGAAATGCGTAGGGATCGGGCTTTCGGGGGAATAAAGAAGTAAAAAAAGACACATGCCTTCGGCTGCCCAAAGACAGCTCTTGGGTTCTGAAGGCGTTTTTATGCCTTAGCGTTGATTTAGCAGGGAATTGGGACGAGCGTACTGGATGGACGTGTGCTGCCGGCATATACAACCATTGATCGCCGATAAGGCAGTCCGGCGGAAACTTAGGCAGGCTTTCTGACGAGTAAAACTTTTTTGTAGCAGCATGGATTTTTTGGAATGCGGACGGTATGTGAAAACGGTTGGCGGATGCCGTTAGGAGGGAGATCTTGAAGGGATTTAAAAGATCGGATCTGTTGTTTTCTATGTGTGGCCTGAACTGTGGATTGTACCCCATGCATATAGATGGGTACTGTCCCGGCTGCGGAGGCGGGCCGGGGAATCAGGCATGCAAAACCGGAGTATTGCAGTCTGTGTCGGGAATTCCCCTGTGAACGATACCAAAATATGGATGAATTTGATTCCTTCATCTCGCACCGCAATCGGAAAAAAGATTTGAAAAAGCGGGATAAAATTGGTACGGAGGAGTATCAGAGAGAGCAGCAAGAAAAACTTGCTATTTTAAACTGGCTTTTGCAGAATTACAATGACGGCAGAAAAAAATCTTTTTTCTGTCTGGCCGTAAATCTGTTGGAACTGCAGGATGTAAGAGCGGTAAAACAACAGATAATCCAAGACGATGAAATAAATAGGCGGCCTATAAAGGAGAAGGCCAGCCGTGTAAAAAAATTGCTGGAAGACAAAGCAAATGAGCAACAGATTGTCTTGAAACTGAGAAAAAAGAAGCGGGATGCAGGGTGAAATAAAATTGCAGAAATAAAGTTTGATTCTTCAGTGGTTGACATGTCAGAATAAGTTTTGTATACTAATTAATGACCAAAAGTCAATAATTAATATAAGGAGGATGGTAGATTTGGCTAGACCTGTGAAAAAACCGCCGGAACAATGGGAAAGAGAGATTTTGGACGCTGCAAAGGAACTTTTTTTATTAAAAGGCTATGAGGATACTTCCGTTGCGGATATTATGAAGCTGGCAGGCGGGGCGAAAGGGCTGTTTTATCGTTTTTTCCAGAGTAAGGAAGATTGTATGCGCGCCTTGGGCGACCGGCTGTTTTTTGAAAATAATCCGTTTGAGGCGGTCAGGGGGCGCTCTGACTTGACCGGTCTGCAAAAGATCCGGGAGATGCTTGCAATGGACAGGGCCGATGAAGAACGGGAAAAAATCAATACACAGGCGGTCTCTATCCTGAAAGACCCTCGCATTTTAGCGGCTGCAGTCCAGGCGAATCGGCGGATTCTGACTCCTCTTTGGTTTGAACTGATCGAGGAGGGCCGGCGTGACGGTTCGATCCGGACGGAATATGCCAAAGAGCTTTCCGAACTGCTTCCATTGATGAATTTTTGGCTGCTGCCATCTGTGTTTCCGGCGGATGCAGAAGGAATTCAGCATAAGTGTCGGTTCCTTGCGGAGGTACTTTTGGCAATGGGGCTTCCGGTCGCAGAGGGGGAGATGTATGGGAGGACAGAAAAGATACTGGGAAATCATGAAAAGAAAAGGGGGTAGCGGATGGGACGGAACCTGTTTACAAAAAATTTTACGCTCCTTGTATTGGGCCAGGCAAGCTCTTTATTCGGTAATTATATCTTAAGGCTGGCATTGTCCATGTATGTACTTGAGATGTCTGGCTCGGCAGCCGTGTTTGCCGGTATTTTATCCGCTGCCACAGTTCCCACGATCCTTTTGTCACCGCTTGGGGGTATTCTTGCCGACCGGGCAGACAAAAGAAAAATCATGGTAGCATTGGATACTCTGACGGGGTGTGCTGTTTTAGGTGCCGCTGCCTGTCTGTCAGGAAATAATGCCCTTGCCGTGATTGGTATACTGCTTGTGGCGCTTTCGGTTCTTGGGGCCTTTGAAACGCCTACCGTGCAGGCCTGCATTCCGCAAATGCTGACAGGCGACGGAATTATCAGAGGAAATGCGGTTGTAAATCAGATTGCGTCCCTGTCGTATCTGATTGCTCCCCTTTTGGGCGGTATCCTGTATGCGGCGTTTGGTTTAAAGCCTGTCATGAATATGAGCGTGGTTTGCTTCTTCCTCACAGCATGGCTGGAACGTTCCATAAAACTGGATTACCAGCCCAGGAAGTATCAGGGGAAGTTTTTATCTATGGTAAAGGAGGATTTCCTAAACAGTCTTTCCTTCATCAGGAGAGAGCAGCCGGATATCAGGAGGATGCTGCTCTTAACGGCTCTCTCTCGTTTTTTCGTCATGGGGATTACGCTGGTGGGCCTGCCTTTTTTGGTGCGGACGGTTCTTAAACTGGACGCAGCATATTACGGAGGAGCGGAAAGTGCGCTGGCATTTGCCACTATTTTGGGAAGTATTGCTGCGGGGCTTCTCACGGGAAAGCTTAAAGCAGGCAGATTATCGCTTGTACTTGCAGCGATTGGGATTTGCATCATTCCAGCCGGGTGTGTCTTCCTTTTCCAGCCGGATGGGGTTATAAGATATATTGTTAATGTGGCGGCTTTTTGCGGTATGCAGGCTGCGGTCAGTATTTTTTCTATTTTTGCTGTGTCAATAATCCAGCAGAATACGCCAGACCATTTGATTGGGAAGATAATGGCTTATACGTCGTCTGTTACCATGTGTGTTCAGCCGCTTGGACAGGTGGTTTACGGATTTTTATTTGACAGATTCAAGGAGGCAGTTTATTTTGTGCTGATTCCTACCGGTATAACGGTATGCGCGATCGGAGTGTGTTCTGCCGGCTTCTTCAGAAAACTGGAGGAAAAACAGAGCTGCATCTAATGAACGAATAAAAAGAGAAGGGGCAGCTTTGCACCGGATGCAGAAATAGTTAAAAATGTTTCCTCACGCTGTATGGTGCCCTCAGCAGACAAGAGGACGCGGGCCCCAATTTTGGGCTGTGCAGGGCGCTGGGAAGGAGGCGTACTGGATGTACAACGAGCGGCAGCAACACAGCAGAATCCCAAAACAGGGGTGCAAGAAAGAGCGACCCGTTGTCTTCTGCGGGCAGCCACTCACAAGAATAAGGCAATCGGCAGGAGAACCCATAACATTTACTTTACAAAAAATCGGCAATACGGTATAATCTCGGCAGAGATAAAACCGTGCCGAGCTGCATATGGTTAAGGGCTGCGAAACGAAAAAAGCGGCTCTTGGGAAACAGGAGCTGCAATAAAGGAGGAGCACAAAAAATGAATGCAAAAAAATTGGGATTCGGCTTGATGAGGCTGCCGCTTTTGGACGAAACGGACAGTACGAGGGTGGATTATGAGGCCCTCTGCAAGATGGCAGACCGGTTCATCGAAGAAGGGTTTACATATTTTGATACGGCAGCGCCCTATCATGGGGGCGGGAACAGTGAGATT
Organism: Lachnospiraceae bacterium; assembly: GCA_022792295.1. Lineage (GTDB taxonomy): Bacteria > Bacillota > Clostridia > Lachnospirales > Lachnospiraceae > CANQGL01. Next base: position 22,151 of record JAAWAR010000048.1, on the reverse strand, counting down.
GCGTTTCGGGAGTGTGTGGCGAAACGGTTTGCAAGAGAATCGTATACGATTACCGATAAGCTGAGTTTTTCCATGGTCAAAGAGGCCGAAAAGCTTGAGGAGTTTTTTGCCGGCCAGTTGGAGCGTTGCGGGGTCGAATATTTCGATTATTATCTGCTGCATGCCATGAAGAAGGAGCATCTGGAGCTGGCGGAATCCATCGGGGCGTTTGAATTTGCGGCGCGAAAGAAGGCAGAAGGGAAGATCCGGCATGTCGGATTTTCGTTCCATGACAAACCGGAGGTACTGGAGGAGATTCTTACAAGGCATCCGGAGATGGAGGTTGTACAGCTTCAGTTAAATTATATCGACTGGGAGGATCCCGAGGTGCAGGCGCGCAGATGCTATGAGATCTGTGTCAGGCATAACAAACCGGTGATCGTCATGGAGCCGGTCAAGGGGGGCCTCCTAGCGAACATTACAGAGGATGCGGATCGGCTGTTTAAGGCGGCTGATCCAAAACAGTCGGCAGCTTCGTGGGCCGTACGGTATGCGGCTTCTTTCGAGCAGGTGATTATGGTTCTGTCCGGCATGAGTACTCCGGAGCAGATGGAGGACAATCTTTCTTACATGCGTGACTTCACCACACTCACAGATGAAGAAAAGGAAACGGTCGCGCGGGCCGCGGCGTGTATCCGGGAAAAGGCGAGCATTGCCTGTACGGCATGCCGGTACTGTGTGGACGGCTGCCCAAAGAAAATTGCAATTCCCGATTACTTCAAGCTGATGAATGAAATCAGTAAATTCGGTGAGCAGCAAATTTCGCGGTCAAAGAGTGCCTATGTGCGTTTTACGGAAGCTTTGGAAATGGGAAAAGCCTCCGAATGCGTAAAATGCGGGCAGTGCGAAAGCCAATGTCCGCAGCATCTTCCGATTACAAAGTATCTGGAGGAAACGGCGCGGACGCTGGAGTAGGATAGATCGGAAAATATACAGCAGGAGGAAACCATGTCGTTTATTGAGCGAAGCCTGCTTCCAACACCGGAGGAGATTAAGACGGAATTTCCGCTGAAGCCGGAGTCTGTGGAGAGAAAGGCTGAAAAGGACAGAGAAATTGCAGAGCTGTTTACTGGCAAAAGCCAGAAATTTCTGGTGATTATCGGACCGTGTTCGGCAGATCGGGAGGATGCGGTCTGCGAGTACATGGAACGGCTCGCCAGAGTGTATGAACGGGTAAAGGAAAAGTTGATCCTGATTCCGCGTGTGTATACGAATAAGCCGCGGACGACAGGAGGCGGCTATAAGGGAATGCTGCATCAGCCGGACCCGGAGAAGAAGCCTGACATGTATGAGGGACTTGTGGCGATCCGGAGGCTCCATATGCGGGCAATCGAGGATTATGGCTTTACGACGGCGGATGAGATGCTGTATCCGGAAAATTTCAGTTATTTGTCGGATGTGCTGTCCTATATTGCGATTGGGGCACGTTCAGTCGAGAATCAGCAGCATCGTCTGACATGCAGCGGCGTAGACGTACCGGTAGGGATGAAAAATCCGACCAGTGGAGACCTTAGTGTGATGCTGAACGCTGTATACGCCTCCCAGCATGGGCATGATTTCATTTACCGCACGAGGGAGGTGCAGACCTCGGGCAATCCCTTGACCCATACGATCCTGCGCGGGGCGGTCAACAAGCACGGACAATGCCTGCCCAATTACCATTATGAGGATTTGGAGCTTTTGCTGAAGCTTTACGGGGAGAGGGAGCTTGTGAATCCAGCCTGTATCGTGGATGCGAATCATTCGAATTCCGATAAACGCTACAGAGAGCAGATCCGGATTGTGAAGGAGGTGCTTCACAGCCGCCGCCACTCAACAGAGATCCATGACTTTGTAAAAGGCGTTATGGTGGAGAGCTATCTGGAGTCGGGAAGCCAGAAGATCGGCGAGCACATATACGGAAAATCCATTACAGATCCATGTTTAGGCTGGGAGGAGTCCGAGCAGTTAATTTACGAGATTGCAGAAGGTGTGTGACCTTCGGGCTCGTTGGGGAAAACGTAGAAAGCAGGCAAAAATCCTTTCTCGGTTTGGTTTTGACGGATCCCTGATAAGCATATTATTGGTGCTTATGACCAACATGGGGTACGAGCCGGAAATCTGCCTGTAACAGAGAAGGCATCAAAATTGTAATGAAACTTGGATTGTTGCATTTCAAAAAATATAGTTTCCTTGCCGTAAAATGACGTATGACCGTCAGCACTTGCATTTTTAAGTGAGCTGTGATATGATGTGCGAAGTGTTTCACACAAAAGACACATTAAGCTGTTATAATGGCCATGCAAAAAAGTAAAACGGAAGGAAGAATGTACATGAAAACATACAGAATCTTTACGCTGGCGGCGGCTGTGGGCGTGACGCTTGTGCTTTTCGGATGCGGAAAAAAGGCAGGCGACGGTTCGGCTGCTTCGACGGTACCGGCCGTGGAGCTTACGAAGCTGATTGACGAGGCGGCACCTGCAGATACTACTGGGGCGGGGATTTCTCTTTTAAATCTGGAAAATCCGATTGATTTTTGCTACAGCAGTATCGATACGGATATGATCTTTAAATGGAAAGAAGGCACTTGGATTGACGCGATGGATACGGCGATTCCACTCAACCAAGAGCGATTTGATGCGATGGCACAGGGATTTTTAAAGCTCTCGGCACTCACAAAAGAGGAGGCGCCTCAGGAGCTTGACTCGTACGGCCTTGACAAGCCGGCCTTCACTGTCTATATTACGGACAGCCAAAAGGGGGAGACCAATATATACATTGGCGATAAGGATGCGTCCGGCAATTATTATATTACTCTCGATGACGGGATAATCTATACGATTCCCGGCTCGTTAGGCGATTCGCTGATTTTTGATTACAATTCCCTCGTGATTCGCGACAGCCTTGATCTGAATGTAACGGCCGCAGACCTCGTATCCGCTGTCATAACGGCTGAAGGGGAGACGGTGCGGTACAAGTCTTCCGATACGGAAGCTATGACAAGAATTGCGTCCGGAATCAGCCGTCTGAAACCGCAGGAGTTTGCTTCCTATCATATACAGTCCCAGGAGCTTGTGTCGGCGGAGCTCACAGAGGATACCAGGAAGACGCTTCAGGCGGAGCTCAAAGTCAATGGGGAGACGCGTTTGCTGACCGTCTATGTGGGCGGCTATGCAAATTTCGAGGGGACGCTCTGCTATGTACAGCTTGACGGTTCCAAGATGATTGGAGTTGTGGAGTACGAGCTTGTGAGCGATTTGTTGAATCTGCAGGAGGCGGAGTAATCGTTTCCGGACAAAAGAGAAACAAAAAAGCCTGCCTTGATCCGAACGGATCTGGCAGGCTTATCTTATTATTTTATCATGACAATCCCAATATGACAGCCAGGATAACGGCTGCCGTAGAGAGAACAAACATCATACCCTGGAATTTGATCTGGAATTTGGCCCATTGGCTCCAGTCTAAGCGGGCAGCGGCCAGCGCGCCGATCAGACAGCCGGAGGTCGGGACGATGCAGTTAGTAAAAGCATCACCGAACTGGAAGGCAAGGACGGCAACCTGACGCTCGACGCCGATCAGATCGGAGAGCGGAGCCATGATTGGCATTGTCAAAGAGGCCTGTCCGGAGCCGGAGACGACGAAAAAGTTAAAAACAGCCTGGAAGACATACATAAGCCATGCGGAAATGACCGGAGGGAAATTCTGCATAGCCTGGCTGATGGAATGCAGGATTGTGTTGAGCACAGTACCGTCTGTGGGGCTTGTGCCTCCAAGTACAATCAGGATTCCCTGTGCCATTCCAACGCAGAGCGCAGCACCCAGAAGATCGGAAGCACCCTGGTTAAATGAGGTTGCAATGTCATTGAGACGCATATCGTTTAAATGGAACGCAATGCCGATGATACCAGAAATAAGTCCCATAACAAAGAACTGGGAAGCGATCTCGGGAATATAGTAGCCCTTGCAGACGACGCCCCAGATGGTCCATACCATGCCTACTGCTACAGTCAAAAGCACCAGCTTATGTCCGAGTGTAAACGGAAGATTCTTTTTATCCTCACCGGAGAAATCAGCGCGGTAGGCGTGGTCTGTCTCATAGGATACAGAAATTTTGGGGTTCTTTTTTATTTTGGTCGCATAACGCATCGTGAAAATGCAGGCAAGCGTTGTAAAAAGGATCCATACAGGGATCCGAAACCATGCGCCGGACATGACCTGCAGGCCGGAGATACCCTGGGCGATTGCCACGCTGAAGGGATTCTGCCAGGATGTACCGAAGCCGATTTGAGCCGCCACATAAGAACACATGATACCGACGACTGCGTCATAGCCCATCGCAATCGCCATAGGAACGATCACCATAACAAAAGGAATCGTCTCCTCGGACATGCCGAAAACGGCTCCGCCGAGAGAGAAGATGGTTATGAGGATCGGAATTACGACGATTTCCTTTCCTTTGGTAATGGAAATGACGCGCATGATGCCGCTCTCCACAGCCCCCGTACGCAGAATAATCCCAAATGAGCCGCCAACGACAAGGATGAATGCGATGATACCGACCGCTGTCCCGTTTTTATCGCCGACCGTCATGCCTTCAAAGACGAAGTTTAAAATGCCTTGTCCGCCAAAATCTTCTGTGCCGAATAAGGGAGCTACTTTTGTGACTTTGTTTCCGTTTTCATCCAACACATAGGTAAAGCTGTCCGGGTCCAGGACGGTCCGTGTGCGTTCGGTTCCGTTTTGCTGAACGTAGGTGACTTCCATGGTGTCGTATTTTCCGAGCGGGATGAAGAATGTGAGGAACACGGCAAACAGGATGACACCGAAAATGATAATGTAGGTGTGTGGGGTTTGGAATTTCTTTTTTTGAGCTTTTGTTTCTTCCATAATAAGGAACCTCCTCTCCCATGCCCTGGGGCAGGGGATTTTTTTCATGCTGCCGTCAGTATACTATATTTTGACAGAAAAGTCATGTGTTTTTTGCATTTTTATAATAAAAATATGCATAAAAATGTAATACCCTAAATGAAAAAAGGCCGTAGGGCCAAGGATGGCAGCCGGATTTCAACGTTTAAAGCTCTAAGCCTCCGGCTCACACAAAAAACGGGGCTTCTTGGACTTTGGCCCGGAAGGCCAAAATCCGTTCCCCGTTTTTTGCATAGATATGGGCTGAGAGATTCTGCCGTGTCTTGCCGACCGGCGGCAGCGGCCTGCCGCGTGTCCTGTGCCTCCACATTCGGCGGCTCCTTAAGTATCTTTACACGCCTCCGAATCGGAAAACGATTCCGATCACCGCTGAGGCCGCAATAAATACCACCGGATGCAGCCCTTTTGTTTTCTTAAAACGGGCTGTGAAGAAATATAAAACCACCATCAACACTGCATTATGCAAATTAATCAGATCCAGCACATTTTTGCTTGCCTCGTAGAGCTCCTTCTGGAAAAGCACAAGTGCGACAACGGAAAGCCCGGCGGCAGCGATCAGGCCGGTCGAGGCCGGTCTTAGCCCGTAGAATGCATTCTGCACATATTTGCTGTCTTTAAATGCCTTTAAAAAGCCTGCAATGATCAGAATAATAATGATAGACGGCGTGATGAGTCCCAGCGTTGCGATCACGGCGCCTAAAACTCCGCCGGTGGTAAAGCCCACGTAGGTTGCCATGTTGACGCCGATCGGGCCGGGTGTAGACTCAGAGATGGCGATCATGTCCGCAAGCTGTCCGTAAGTAAACCAGCCGGTCTTGTCAGAAATATTGTAGAGGAAGGGAAGGGTAGCCATACCGCCCCCGACAGCGAACAGGCCCGCCTTAAAAAATTCATAAAAAAGCTGAAGATAGAGCATCATTTCGCCTGTACCTCCCTGTTCTTTAAAAGGATGCCGATCACTCCCGCTGCGATAACAAACAGGATTGGGGAGAGATCCGTGAGGGCCGAGCCTGCTGTGATGAGAAAGAAGATCACAAGGGTCCGCTTGTCAACAACGGATTTTTTCCAGAGTTTTACGACCGCATTGAAGATCAGGACGCAGACGCAGACGCGGATTCCGGCAAAGGCGTTCTGGACGACGGCCAGGTCGGCAAAATTTTGAATAAATGCAGCAATTACGCTGATGATAATAAGGGACGGGAAGACGACACCGAGGGTTGCGATGATGCCGCCGATGATGCCGCCGGTCTTTTGGCCGATGAAGGTGGCCGTGTTGACAGCAATGATGCCCGGGGTACACTGGCCAATGGCATAGTAGTCCATTAATTCCTCCTCCGTTGCCCAGCCGCGCTTTTCCACGACCTCGCGCTGTAAGATCGGCAGCATCGCGTATCCGCCGCCGAAGGTCAGCCCGCCGATGCGGGCGAATGTGAGAAAGAGATCAAGAAATTTGTTCATGGTGAAATGCTCCTTTGAAAGTAATATTGGGGACTGCTGTATTCCGAATGGTGAAAAGCAGACCCCTTCTTTTTTCCTTCTTTTGGCCAGCCAGTACAGTACCGTTTCTATGGTCGGCGGGCCCTTTGTTTCCCTTCTCTGTCCGAAACTGTTACCATAATACCGCACAAACCGGAAAAAAGCAACGGTTTTCCTCTTGCAAAAACATATGTTTTGAGTGTATAATGTAACAGTTCAGACAGGTCTTTGTACCTGCTGCGCAGATCGTACAAGAAAGTGATGGCAGTGAGCCTCCGCCCCATTGCGAGACGATTCTTATGGGGCGGACAGAGTAAAACAGTTCAGGCTTGCCTGGACTGTTACTGTATAATAGGCTGCATGATTAACAACAATGTGGAGGCAGGCATGGCGAAAGCACAATATGATGCGGACAGCATTACCGTGTTAGAGGGGCTGGAAGCGGTTCGTAAGCGGCCGGGCATGTATATCGGCGGGGTCGGGACGAAGGGCTTAAACCATTTGATTTATGAGATCGTGGACAATGCGGTGGACGAGCATCTGGCCGGGTACTGTACGGAGATTTTTGTGACGCTGGAGGCAGACGGCTCCTGTACGGTGAAGGACAACGGCCGCGGTATTCCCGTGGAATTACATAAGAAGGGTGTGTCGGCCGAGCGCGTGGTTATGTCCACGCTGCATGCGGGCGGCAAGTTTGATAATGAGGCATATAAGACGAGCGGCGGCCTGCACGGCGTCGGCTCGTCGGTGGTGAACGCGCTTTCTGCGCGGCTTCGCATTCAGGTTGCCCGCGGCGGCCTGCTGCATTATGACGCGTATGAGAAAGGCGTCCCGGTCGTGGAACTCAAAGACGGACTTCTTCCCACGGCAGGAAAGACGAAGGAAACCGGGACAGAGATTAACTTTCTGCCGGATGAGACAATTTTTGAAAAGACAAAGTTTAAGGCGGACTGGCTGAAAAGCCGTCTTCACGAGTCTGCGTACTTAAATCCGGGTCTCGTGTTTCACTATGAAAATAAACGTCCCGGTGAGGAGGAGAAAGAGGATTTTTCGGAGCCGGACGGCATCACCGCTTATGTGCGGGAGTTAAACACAGGAAAGGAGCCGATTCATGAGCCGGTCTATTTTAAGGGCACGGTTGATGAGATTGAGGTGGAGATTGCCTTTCAGTTTGTGGATGCATTTGAGGAGAACGTACTCGGCTTCTGCAATAATATCTTCACGCAGGAGGGCGGCACGCACCTGGTGGGCTTTAAAACCAAATTTACGGGTCTGATTAACTCTTACGCGCGTGAGCTTGGGATCCTAAAGGAAAAAGACAGCAATTTTACGGGCGCGGATACGCGAAACGGCATGACGGCTGTCGTCGCAGTGAAGCATCCGGACCCGATTTTTGAAGGGCAGACAAAGACAAAGCTTGCGAGTGCCGACGCGACGAAGGCCGTCTTTACAAAATGCGGCGAGGAGCTGGAGCTGTTTTTTGACCGTAACTTAGAGACCTTGAAGGCGGTCATCGCCTGCGCCGAGAAATCTGCCAAAATCCGCAGGGCTGAGGAGAAGGCCCGGACCAATATGCTCTCCAAGTCAAGATTTTCGTTCGACAGCAACGGAAAGCTCGCCAACTGCGAGAGCCGGGATCCGTCCAAGTGTGAAATTTTTATTGTCGAGGGGGATTCGGCCGGCGGCTCGGCAAAAATGGGACGTGACAGGCAGTTCCAGGCAATCCTTCCGATCCGCGGGAAGATTCTGAATGTGGAGAAAGCATCCATGGATAAGGTGCTCGCCAATGCCGAGATCAAGACAATGATCAACGCGTTCGGCTGCGGCTTTTCCGAGGGCTACGGCAATGATTTTGACATTACGAAGCTTAAGTATGATAAAATAATCCTGATGACGGATGCCGATGTGGATGGGAGTCACATTGATACGCTTCTTTTGACGTTTTTGTACCGATTCATGCCGGAGCTCATTTATGACGGGCATGTCTACATTGCAATGCCGCCGCTCTATAAGGTGGTCCCCAAGCGCGGGGAGGAGCGGTATCTTTATGACGACAAGGCTCTTGAGGAGTATAAAAGGGGGCATACCGGCGGCTTTACGCTGCAGCGATACAAAGGACTTGGCGAGATGGATGCGGATCAGCTCTGGGAGACGACACTCAACCCGGAAAACCGTGTATTAAAGCGCGTGGAGATCGAGGACGCTAGGCTTGCAAGCGAAGTGACGGAGCTTTTGATGGGAAGCGATGTGCCGCCGCGCCGGCGTTTCATTTACGATCACGCGAATGAGGCGCAGATTGACGCATAGGGAGGCGGATTTCTTGCCGGAATATAGAAGGCCCCTGCGCAGACCTGTCTGAAGGTTTTGGGAAGACTGCCACAGGTAAGGAGAGAAACAGAACATGGCGGAGAAAATATTGACAACGGAATATTCCGAGGAAATGCAGAAAAGCTACCTGGATTATTCCATGAGCGTTATCACGGCCCGCGCTATCCCGGACGCCAGGGACGGGTTAAAGCCGGTGCAGCGGCGTGTGCTGTATGACATGAGCGAGCTTCATTTAGAGCATGATAAGCCGCATCGGAAGTCGGCGCGTATCGTCGGAGATACGATGGGTAAATATCACCCGCATGGGGACAGCTCAATCTACGAGACATTGGTGGTTCTGTCGCAGGATTTTAAAAAGGGAATGGCGCTTGTGGATGGCCACGGCAATTTTGGATCCATTGAAGGCGATGGGGCCGCGGCGATGCGCTATACCGAGGCCAGGCTTAAGAAGTTTGCGGAGGAGGTCTATTTAAAGGATCTTGATAAGACCGTGGAATTTGTCTCAAATTATGACGAGACAGAAACAGAGCCGGAGGTTCTGCCGGTACGCATCCCGAACCTTCTGCTCAACGGCGCAGAGGGGATTGCGGTTGGCATGAGCACGAGCATCCCGCCGCATAATCTGGGCGAGATCATAGATGCGGTCAAGGCATATATTGACAACCGCCTCATGACGGTACAGGATCTGATGCAGTATCTTCCGGGGCCGGATTTCCCGACGGGCGGCATAATCGCCAATAAGAGTGAGCTGTTATCCATCTACGAGACGGGCGTGGGAAAGATCAAAGTGCGCGGGCGCGCCGAAGTGGAGCTCGGGCGGCGCAAGTCTGACCGGGATAAGCTTGTGATCACGGAAATTCCATATACAATGATCGGTGCGGGCATTAATAAGTTTCTTTCGGACATCGGTGAGCTGGTGGAGTCGAAAAAGCTCCCGGATGTGGTGGATATTTCCAACCAGTCGAATAAAGAGGGCATCCGCATCGTTTTAGAACTTAAAAAGGACGCAGACGTCAACCGTATCAAGAACATATTATATAAGAAGACAAAGCTTGAAGACACCTTTGGCGTCAATATGCTGGCGATCGACGACGGGCGTCCTGAGACGATGAATCTGAAGCAGATTTTAAACACCTTCCTGGAGTTTCAGTACAGGAACATGACAAAAAAGTACAATGTACTTTTAAACCGGGAGATGGAGAAAAAAGAGATACAGGAGGGCTTAATCGAGGCATGCGACGTGATTGACTTGATTATCGCCATCCTGCGCGGCTCCAAAAATATGAAGGATGCAAAGGAATGCCTGATGACAGGCAATACGAAAAACATCCGCTTCCGCTCGGGAGGCTTTGAGGAGGATGCAAAAAAACTTCATTTCACCGAGCGCCAGGCTACGGCGATCCTGGAGATGCGGCTGTACCGGTTAATCGGGCTCGAGATCCTGGCCCTCCAGAAGGCATACAAAGAGACCCTAAAAAGAATTCGTGAATACCGCCATATCCTTGCCAGCCAGAAAAATATGGATGAGGTTTTAAAGGCCGATTTAGATGCGATTCGGGCTGCGTTTGCCATGGAGAGGCGCACGGCTCTTGAGGATGGCGAGGAGATTGTCTTTGAGGAGATCAAGGAGGCGGCCAGGGAAGCGGTTTTTGTCATGGACCGCTTTGGCTATTGTAAGCTTTTAGACAAGAGCGCCTATGAAAGGAACCAGGAGACGGTTGACGCCGAGCAGGCGCGCGTAATCCCGGCCATGACCGATGATAGGCTGTGCTTTTTTACGGACGCAGGGGTCCTGCATCAAGTGAAGGTGTCCGATGTCCCGGCCGGAAAGCTCAAGGATAAGGGGCAGCCGATCGAAAATATCAGCAAATTTGACGGTACGAGGGAGCAGATCCTCTTTGCCGCAGCCGCGGCTGCGCTCCCGGGCCGTGTGTTTTTGTTCGCTACGGCTCAGGGGCTGATCAAACAGGTGGGCGGTGAGGAATTCATGACGGCCAACCGTATGGTGGCGGCGACGAAGCTTTCGGAGGGGGATAAGCTGATCGCGGTACGTCCTATAGACGGAGAGACCGAGGTGGTCTTACAGTCCGAAAAGGGTCTGTTTTTGAAATTTGCAACAGAGGAAATCCCGGTGCTTAAAAAGAACAGCCGGGGTGTCCGCGGGATGCGGCTGGACGCCAATGATACATTGGAGCATGTATATCTGCCGCGAAAGGATCAGGTGATCACCTACAAGGAAAAGCCGGTCCATCTGGAACGGCTCAAAGCAGCCAAACGAGACGGAAAGGGCAGCAAAAGGTAAAAAATAATATAAAGGAGGGATTTTTTATGGAACTGAAGATACCGACACCGCATATTGAGGCAAAGGAAGGCGAGATCGCGCCGAATATTCTTCTGCCGGGAGATCCGCTGCGTGCAAAATTTATTGCCGAAAATTTCCTGGCCGGGGCCAAACAGTTCAATTCGACGAGGAATATGCTTGGCTATACAGGCTTTTACCGGGATGTGCCGGTCTCTGTCATGGGTACCGGGATGGGAGGCCCGTCGATCGGCATTTATTCGCATGAGCTGATCCATGGCTACGGCGTGAAGCGGCTCATCCGCGTGGGGACCGCCGGGGCTCTGCAAGAAAGCGTACATGTCCGGGACCTGGTGTTTGCAATGGGAGCCTGCTCGGAAGCAGGGTACATCACGAAGCTCGGCCTGCCCGGCATCCCGGCACTGACCTGCAGTTTCGGTATGCTGGTAAAAGGCGTGTACAAGGCCGCGGATTACGGGATCTCCTATCATGTGGGAAACGTCGTGACCTCGGATGTATTTTACGCACCCGAAAAGCGAGTCGAGGGCGGCTTAAGCTTTGCCGATATGGGCGCTTTGGCCGTGGAGATGGAATCGGCGGTGCTTTACGCAAATGCGGCGCTTGCAGGCGTGGAGGCGCTTTCAATCCTCACGATCTCCGATTCCATGGTGACGGGCGAGAGCACGGACGCAAAGGAGCGGGAGACGAGCTTTGAGGAGATGATGCAGGTGGCTCTGGATATTTTTGTGCCGTAGGACAGAGCCGGGAAAATGTAAAACGTTTCTTTATGTGGGGCAGTACGGGGGATACTTTTGGAAAATCTATGTGCAGTGAGGAGAAAAATTATGGAAAAGAAGCTAAGAGTGGGTGTACTCGGTGCTACCGGCATGGTGGGGCAGAGATTTGTTTCCTTGTTGGAGAATCATCCATGGTATGAAGTTGCAGCCGTGGCAGCGAGCCCGCGGTCAGCGGGAAAGACGTATGAGGAGGCTGTCGGCGGCCGGTGGAAGATGCCTACGCCAATGCCAGAGTCTTTAAAGAGTATGGCGGTTATGAATGTCAACGAGGTGCAGGCAGTTGCGCAGAAAGTGGATTTCGTATTCAGTGCGGTGGATATGACAAAGGAGGAGATCCGTGCCATCGAGGAGGAGTATGCGAGGGCCGAGACGCCGGTGGTCTCCAACAACAGCGCCCACCGCTGGACGCCTGATGTGCCGATGGTAGTACCGGAGCTTAACCCGGAGCACTTTGGCGTGATCCCGTTTCAGAGAAAGCGACTTGGGACAACGCGCGGCTTCATTGCGGTGAAACCGAACTGTTCGATTCAAAGTTATACGCCGGTTTTGACTGCATGGAAGGAATATGAGCCGTATGAGGTTGTCGCGACGACATATCAGGCCATTTCCGGCGCCGGGAAAACTTTTAAGGACTGGCCAGAGATGGAGGGCAATGTGATTCCCTATATCGGCGGCGAGGAAGAAAAGAGCGAGCAGGAGCCTTTAAAAATATGGGGCAGGCTGGAAGGCAGCGTAATCGTGAAGGCCGCAGGGCCGGTGATCACCTGTCAGTGTATTCGCGTGCCGGTTTTAAATGGGCATACGGCGGCCGTATTCGTAAAATTCCGCAAGAAACCGTCCAAGGAACAGTTAATCGAAGCCCTTGTACGCTTTGAGGGGCTTCCGCAAAGACTCTCCCTGCCGAGTGCTCCAAAGCAGTTTATGCAGTATCTGGAGGAAGACAACCGCCCACAGGTAGCGCTTGACGTGGATTTTGAGAACGGCATGGGGATCTCCGTAGGCCGTCTCAGAGAGGATACGGTGTATGACTGGAAGTTTGTGGGGCTTTCCCATAATACGCTGCGCGGGGCGGCCGGCGGGGCGCTTTTGTGCGCGGAGCTTTTAACCGAGCAGGAGTACATCACAGCTAAATAAGAAGGGGATAAAAGACAAATGGCGATTTTAAGAGAACGCTTCGGTGAAATGCCAGATGGCAGGGAAATCAGCCTTTACACGCTTACAAACAAAAATGGCCTCTCGGCCGCGGTGACGAATCTGGGGGCGATTTGGGTGCGTATGCTGGTTCCCGACAGAGAGGGAAATCCCGCCGATGTGCTGCTCGGCTATGACGATGCGGCCGGCTATCTGGCGGGCGGACCGCATTTTGGTGCCATAGTAGGCCGGGTTGCAAACCGGGTCAAAGGGGCGCGGTTTAGGATTGATGATAAAGAATACAGACTCGGAAAGAACGAAGGGGACAATAATCTCCACAGCGGCCCAGATTATTGGGAAACCAGGCTGTGGGAGGCGGCCCCCGGTGCGGATGGGAAAAGTGTCATGTTTACGCTTGAGAGCCCGGACGAGGATCAGGGTTATCCCGGAAATGCCCGGATTTCGGTGATCTACCGGTTAAATGAGGAGGACTGCCTGGAGATCACGTACCATGCCTCCTGTGACCAGACGACGCCGATGAACCCGACAAACCACGCCTATTTTAACCTGGGAGGCCATAACGGCGGGAGTGTGCTCTCGCATAAAGCCCGGATCCTGGCAGACTTTTATACCCCCATTGGGCCGGATTTGATTCCGACCGGGGAAATCGCATCCGTGGCAGGGACACCGATGGATTTTCGTGAGTGGAAAGCGTTCGGGGATGAGATTGGGGCAGATTTTACCGCGCTTTTATACGGTGGCGGTTATGATCATAACTGGTGCCTGCGCCATGACAAAGGGGTATACAGCCTGGCGGCCGAGGCCTGGGATGAGAAAAGCGGCCGGGCAATGGAGGTCTATACGGATCTGCCGGGCGTTCAGCTTTATACCGGAAACGGGCTCGGTGAGATCGGAAAGGGCAAAATCCAATATGAACCGAGGGCTGGATTCTGCTTTGAGACGCAGTTTTTCCCGGATGCGCTGAATAAACCGCATTTTCCGTCACCCATGCTGCGGGCCGGAGAGGTCTTTACGACGAAGACAGGCTATCATTTTATAAGGAAATAATACATGGAAATACAATATAGTATGAAAACAAAGGTGGTTGCGGCCCTGGGTCTTTTGGTTACAACGATGATCTGGGGCAGCGGCTTTGTTGTGATGAAAAATTCGGTGGATATAGTTCCTCCGGCTTATCTTCTGGCACTCCGATTTACAGCGGCGGCTGTCTCGATGGCGGTTTTGTTCCATAAAAGCCTGCGTGGGGCCAGCCGGGAGGCGCTTGTCTGCGGGATAATCCTGGGGATCTTTTTAGGAACTTCCTATCTCTTTCAGACGTATGGGCTTACCCATACGACAGCGAGCAAAAATGCATTTATCACCACGCTCTATGTGATCATCGTCCCGTTTTTCCATTGGCTGATCAACAAGAAACGGCCGAAAATTTACAATCTCATCGCGGCGGTTATTGCGGTAATCGGACTGGCACTTTTGTCCCTCCAGGGCGATAAGGGCATCAATTACGGAGATTTTCTGACGCTGATCTGCGGCGTATGCTTTGCGCTTCATATGGTGTACATTGACCGCTTTACCGCCCTTCATGATCCTGCCCTTTTGACGGTTGTGCAGATCGCGGTTGCTGCTGTTTTGTTTTGGTGTGTGTCTCCGGTCATGGATGGTGCGTTTTCCTTTGCGGTCTTGACAGACCGGGGCCTGGTGTTTGGCATTTTGTATCTTGCGTTGTTTTCGACCATGCTGGCTTTTCTTTTGCAGAACCTCGGCCAGAAATATTTAAGCGCCAACACATCGGCGCTTTTACTGTCAATGGAGGCGGTATTCGGGGCGCTTTTTTCAGTCATTTTCCTGGGTGATGTTCTGACCGAGCGAATGCTTGCAGGCTGTGCGCTCATGTTCCTGGCGGTGCTTTTATCGGAGCTCGGTCCGGGGCTGTTTGGAAAGGGAAGGAATGGGTAAATCAGTATTTATTGCGGAAAAGCCGAGTGTGGCACAGGAGTTTGCAAAGGCGTTGAAGGTCACAGGCAGAAAGGGTGACGGCTTCATCGAATCGGAGAGCGTGATCGTGACCTGGTGTGTGGGGCATCTTGTCACAATGAGTTATCCGGATGCATATGATCCGGCCTTAAAGCGATGGAGCATGCATACGCTGCCGTTTTTGCCGCAGCAGTTTAAGTACCAGGTCATTGAGGACGTCAAAAAACAGTTTTTGACGGTCAAAAAGCTTTTGACGCGGGAGGATGTGGAGACAATCTATGTCTGCACCGACTCGGGACGCGAGGGGGAGTATATCTATCGCCTTGTGGAACAGATGGCCGGTGTGAAGGGCAAGAAGCGGCGGAGAGTATGGATTGATTCACAGACCGAGGAGGAGATTCTGCGCGGGATCAAAAACGCAAAGGAGCTCTCAGCGTATGACAATCTGGCAGCCTCGGCGTATCTTCGGGCAAAGGAGGACTACCTGATGGGGATTAATTTCTCGCGGGTTTTGACTCTGAAATACGGTCCTGCCGTTGCTTCCTACCTGCATGAAAAACGGGCTGTGCTGTCCGTAGGCCGGGTTATGACCTGCGTGCTCGGCATGGTAGTGCGCAAAGAGAGGGAGATCCGCAGCTTCGTGAAGACGCCATTTTACCGGGTGCTGGGGAGCTTTGGCCTGCCGGCAGCTTTGGACAAGGAGAGCCTGACCGTCTCTGCCGAGTGGCGCGCTGTGGAGGGATCTAAATATTTCGGCACGCCGGTGCTCTATAAAGAGAACGGTTTTAAGGAGAAGAAGACAGCCGAGGAGCTTGTACAGTTCCTGACGGCAGAGCCGATGGAAGGGACGATTCTTTCCCTGGAAAAAAAGAAGGAGACGAAGAATCCGCCGCTCCTTTATAATCTGGCGGAGCTGCAGAATGACTGTTCAAAGCTGTTTAAAATAAGCCCCGATGAAACGCTTAAAATTGTGCAGGAGCTGTATGAGAAAAAACTTGTGACCTACCCGAGGACGGATGCAAGAGTGCTCTCAACGGCCGTATCAAAGGAAATCCATAAAAATATTGCAGGACTTCAGAATTTCCCGCCGCTGGGAGCGTTCGCAAATGAAGTTTTGGCAGGAGGAAGCTATAAAGGAATTGTAAAGACGCGTTATGTAAACGATAAGCAGATCACGGACCATTATGCGATTATCCCGACCGGACAGGGAACGGCAAGCGTCGGCCGTCTGGCGCCTCTGGCTCAGAAGGTTTACGAGCGGATCGCAAGGCGGTTTTTAAGTATTTTTTATCCTCCTGCGGTCTATCGGAAATATTCGCTGCATATGGAGAAGCAGGGGGAACATTTTTTTGCTGGCTATAAGGTTTTGGCCGAGGAAGGGTATCTGAAGGTGGCCTCCGTGCAGCGGGAACGGGCAGAACAGACGGCGATTGGGAATGCGGATGCCTCCGAAGCCGTGTCTGCGTCACCGGGAGGGAAAGATCTGCCGGCCGAAAAGGATAGCGAGCAGGAGCTTGATCCGGGGCAGGACGGGAAGGCAAAAGCGCTTCTGGCGGCGCTGGACAGCCTGAAAAAGGGGCAGAAACTTTTGCTTCTCTCCCTGGAAATCAAGGAGGGAGAGACTACACCGCCGAAGCGTTATACCTCCGGCTCGATGATTCTTGCCATGGAAAACGCGGGCCAGCTCATTGAGGATGAGGAGCTGCGGGCGCAGATCAAAGGGAGCGGCATCGGCACAAGCGCGACAAGAGCGGAAATTTTGAAAAAGCTGTTCAACATTCAATATCTTTCGCTGGCGAAAAAGACACAGGTCATCACGCCCACGCTTCTTGGTGAGATCGTCTTTGAAGTGTGCGGTGCCTCCATCCGGCAGCTTTTGAACCCGGAGCTCACGGCAAGCTGGGAAAAGGGCCTGACCTATGTGGCTGAGGGGAGCATTACGCCGGAGGAATATATGGAGAAGCTGGAACGCTTTGTGGCACTTCGGACCAATGGGGTCAAGCAGGGGAACAATCAGCATCTTCTCACGCCGTACTTTGATGCGGCGGCGAAGTTTTATAAGAAATGAGGTTGTGGATATGAAAAAGGAAGAAACGAAGATTTGCGAGCTTTTTGATCTGTCGCATACGATGGCGAAGGAGCTTTTGGAGCGGTTTGTCTATCCGTGGGAGGTGCTTGCGCATATAAAAGAGTTTATTGTAAAGCTCGGCGCCTCCCTTCCCGAGGAGGAGTATGAAAAGCGGGGGGAAACTGTCTGGATTCATAAGACCGCGAAGGTGCTTTCCAGCGCGTATCTGGGCGAGGCGATTGTCATCGGGCCAAAGGCAGAAATCCGCCATGGAGCGTTTTTAAGAAGCAGTGCACTGGTCGGGGAAAGTGCTGTGGTTGGTAATTCGACGGAACTAAAAAATGTGATCCTGTTTGATCAGGTACAGGTTCCGCATTATAATTACGTGGGAGACTCAATCCTGGGTTTTAAAGCGCATATGGGCGCGGGGTCTATTACCTCGAATGTAAAATCCGATAAGCTGCTTGTGAAGGTCCATGCATCAGATGGGGATATAGAGACAGGGATTAAAAAGTTTGGAGCAATGGTCGGAGACGGCGTGGAGGTAGGCTGCGGCTCTGTCCTGAATCCCGGGACAGTGGTTGGACGAAACAGCAACATTTATCCCCTGTCAAGCGTGCGGGGCTGTGTGGATGGAAGTTCGATCTATAAAAGGGAAGGGGAAATTGCAAGAAAGAGGTAGTTATGAAGGGGGCCGCCGGGAGAAGGAGCGATTTGGCTTTCTCCCGGCAGCCTGAATGGTTAAAAGGGCTTTTCCTGTTTTATTTCGTCCCAAAGATGCGGTCCCCGGCGTCTCCGAGGCCGGGGCAGATGTAGGCGTTTTCATTCAGCTCGCGGTCAAGGTGGCCAACGTAGATTTGGATGTCCGGATGGGCGGTTCGGAGGCGCTTTAAGCCCTCGGGTGCGGCGATGATGCACATGAATTTGATGGTTTTTCCGCCGTGGCGTTTGATGAAGTCTACTGCGGCCACTGCAGAACCTCCGGTTGCGAGCATTGGGTCGGTGACCACAATGGTACGCTGGTCGATGGGACTTGGAAGTTTGCAGAAGTATTCATGGGGCTCATGTGTGGTTTCATCTCTGTATAGGCCGATATGACCTACCTTGGCCGACGGCACAAGCGCCAGGATTCCGTTCACCATGCCCAGGCCGGCGCGCAGAATCGGTACGACGGCCAGTTTTTTGCCTGCCAGAACCGGTGTGAAGCAGCGTTCGATCGGCGTTTCCACTTCCATTTCTGCAAGCGGCAGATCGCGCAGCGCTTCATAGCCCATCAGAGTGGAGATTTCTTCAATCAATGTGCGGAATTCGTTGGTTCCGGTATTTTTGTCGCGGAGTCTGGATATTTTGTGCTGGATCAACGGGTGGTCAAGAATCATGATGTTTTCCATAAAGTTTCCCTGCCTTTTTTGTTGGATTTTTGGTATTGGAACGGTTAAGTTTCCGGCTTGTGCGGCGGCTATTTGGTGTCGGGTGTGTACCAGACAATCGCGTATCCCCCGAGCTCATGGCTGACCGGAACGGCCATAAAAATATCCCCGCCCAGCTCATAGGAGAAGGAGCGCGGAAGCCGGTCGCTTACATCCGCACGGAAATCACAGTCTTCCAGAATCTCCGTCAGTGTTTCGATGTCCGTGGCTTTAAGCTCGGCGTGTACCTTGGCCCGGTCGGTAGCGTGGTTGAACACACAATCGTCAGAATGCATATATCCGGCCATTGTATAGGCGTCGGCGTAATCGGAAAGAACGATCAGGTTCCCCTTTACAAGGTCTACATTGGTCGTATAAAAGATTGTGGTTTCATCAGAGTTATCGTCCGTTTTGTAGAAACCAGTGTAGGTGAAAATGGCCTTTTTCCGGTCCAGGGAGAGGACGCTGCATTTGACTCTGGCCGTGGCCGTCTCCGGATTCAGCTTATAGGCCGTAATAAACTGTGTGGCTTTTTCCTTGATTAAGGCATTTATGGCATCTGTGGGGCTGCCGGATGGAAGGTTAGAGAGAATCGGGTATTCGATAGAAATTTTTCCCTGCTTTTCCGTGGCGATTTTGGAACGGACGGACAGGGCGTCAGAGGACGATTTATCCGGTTTGGTTTCCTTGGCGTCAGAAGACGGCTCTGTTTGGGGAGCTGTTGACGCTGCCGTCTCGGGGGCTGCGGTCGTTGGAGACAAGGTTTCGGCCTCGGTTGTATGGATGCCGGAAAGATCTACTTTTTCTTTGGATTTGCAGCCGGAGAGTGTGGAGAGAAGAAGTATGGCTGCCAGTATGTATATGTGTTTTTTCATAAGTGGTTTCCTCCTAGTGTATGATGATAGATTAAGTATACTCTATTTTAGGCAGGAAGTATATGGAGAGAATGTATAAAAATTCTTAAATTTCCGTTACGAGGAGAGGGAGGCACAAAAGGGAAGCGGGACGATGCCTTTGCTGTTTTTTGTTTCGGGAGGAAAAGGAAGGGCAAAGAAAGGCCGGACTGGCTGCAAAGACTGGCGCTGGTGGGTGTGGTGTGCCGGCGTCTTAGAAGTTTCGGCGGGTAAAGGTTGTTTGGCGAAGTTTGATGCATAAAAATATGTATAAAACAACAAGATTTTTCTGATAAAATATTGTGAAATGAAGCTTTTTACAGTGAAAAGGAGAGACGGCGGAATATGGAAGATAAGATATTGGAGACAGAAAGACTCTATCTGCGCAGATTGGCGAGGACGGACTATGAGGCGTTAAGCTGGATTTTGCAGGATGAAGAAACAATGTATGCATATAACGGAGCGTTTAGTGATGAGGAGACAAAGGACTGGATGGAAAGGCAGCTTAAGCGCTATGAGGAATACGGCAGCTTTGGGTTCTGGGCTGTTATCCTGAAAGAGACAGGGGAAATGATCGGGCAGTGCGGGCTGACTTTGCAAAACTGGAAAGAAAGGAAGATTCTGGAGATCGGATATTTATTCCGGAAACAATATTGGCATAAAGGATATGCGGCAGAGGCGGCAAAAGCCTGTAAAGAATACGCGTTTACAAAACTGAAGGCAGAAGAAGTCTTTTCCATGATCCGGGAGACAAACACGGCTTCGCGGCGGGTAGCCGAGAAAAATGGTATGGCCGTCGTGGATACCTGGGTAAAACAGTATCGCGGGGCCGAAATGCCGCATCTTTTGTACTCGGTAAAGAAAAACACAAAAAATGGATTGCAAAACATGTAGAAAGATAATAAAATAATAACAGTTTATATATATTATGAACTGCTACATAAAATAAGAAGCAGAACGGACAGGCACAACCAGATTCGCATACACTTACGAATAAGAAGAATGAGGAGAAAATTTTATGAAGATTGTTTCACTGGCAGATGAACTGAAAAGAACCTCTTATCCGGGACGCGGGATCGTGATCGGAAAATCGCAGGATGGAAAAACAGCTGTGGCGGCTTATTTTATCATGGGGCGGAGTGAGAACAGCCGCAACCGCGTGTTTGTCGAGGACGGGGAGGGGATCCGGACACAGGCGTTTGATCCGGCAAAACTCTCAGATCCGAGCCTGATCATCTATGCGCCGGTCCGTGTACTCGGCAACAAGACGATCGTCACAAATGGAGACCAGACGGATACAATCTATGAGGGAATGGACAAACAGCTTACGTTTGAGCAGTCCCTCCGCAGCCGGGAGTTTGAGCCTGACGGGCCGAATTTCACGCCCCGGATCTCCGGAATCCTGCACATTGAGGGCGGAACCTGTAACTATGCCATGTCCATTTTAAAAAGCAGCGACGGGGATCCGGCCGGATGCTGCCGGTATACGTACGCCTATGAGAAGCCGCTGAATGGCGAAGGACGTTTCATCCATACCTATCTGGATGACGGAAATCCGCTGCCAAGCTATGAAGGAGAACCGACACGTATTGCAATCGACGGTACAATCGACGAATTTACCGCGCTTATGTGGGACAGTCTCAATGAGGAGAATAAGGTCTCTTTGTTTGTGCGCTTTATTGAGATTGAGACAGGAAAATATGAAAGCCGGATCGTAAACAAAAACCGCTGATGCCATGGGCGTGCGCCGTGGAGAGGCAGAAGGCAGGATATAAACTGGGATGAGTACAGATAAAGGAGAGAAAGCATGAAGGAAATGGAATTAAAATACGGCTGTAACCCGAATCAGAAGCCGTCAAGAGTATTTATGGAGGATAACAGCGAACTGCCGGTTACGGTTTTAAACGGTAGGCCGGGCTATATCAATCTGCTTGACGCGTTGAACGGCTGGCAGCTTGTCAAGGAACTAAAGGATGCGTCCGGGCTTCCGGCAGCGGCTTCGTTTAAGCATGTTTCCCCGGCCGGAGCGGCCGTGGGACGTCCCCTTACAGAGGTTCTCAAAAAGATCTATTGGGTGGATGATCTCGGGGAATTATCTTTGCTTGCCTCAGCCTACGCGAGGGCCAGGGGAGCAGACCGTATGTCTTCCTTTGGTGATTTTATCTCCCTCTCGGATGTCTGTGATGTGGATACGGCAAGACTTATAAAGCGCGAGGTATCGGATGGCGTGATTGCCCCGGGTTATGAGCCAGAGGCGCTTGAAATCCTAAAAGGCAAGAAGAACGGCAATTATAATGTGCTTCAGATTGATGTATCCTATGTTCCGGCGGCGATCGAGCGCAAGCAGGTGTTTGGCGTGACCTTTGAACAAGGGCGGAATGAGCTGAAAATTGATAAAGAACTGCTCTCGAATATCGTGACCGAGAACAAGGAGCTTTCCGAGGATGCGAAGCTTGACCTGATGATTGCGTTAATCACATTAAAATATACGCAGTCCAACTCGGTCTGCTATGCAAAGGATGGACAGGCCATCGGTATCGGCGCGGGCCAGCAGTCACGTGTTCACTGCACGCGTCTCGCGGGCCAGAAGGCGGACAACTGGTTTTTGCGTCAGGCGCCGCAGGTTTTGGCGCTTCCGTTTTTGGATTCGATCAAACGTGCGGACCGGGACAATGCGATCGACGTCTATATCGGTGAGGAGTATATGGATGTACTCGCAGACGGTGCATGGGAAAAGGTATTTGCAGAAAAACCGCCGGTCTTCACCAGGGACGAGAAGCGTGCATGGCTTGATAAGCTGCAGAATGTGGCACT
>JAAWAR010000047.1 GCA_022792295.1 Lachnospiraceae bacterium | reverse complement strand
GTTTGAGAATAAAACTTCGCAAACCGCTCTGTCGCATCGGAAAGCTTCTGGCCGCTTTAACAGCACAGCACCCATCTTCCTCATAACGGCAAAAAAGCGATCCCCTCTTTCTTAAGCCACTTTTTCACGCTCTCATCCCATTCTTGTTCAAGCGTGCGGTCAAGCAAAAAACCCACAAGAGCCGTTCCGGTTACGCAGGTGATCTCCTGCTTGTCGTACTGCACATTCAGGTACAGGCCGCCGGCCGCATCGGGCGCCATACCCGGGACATGCACGGCCATAAACCGCTCCTTCGCGGATGGGGATAAAAGGAATACGATTTTAAAGCTCTCCGGCAGGCGTTTCCCTTTGATGAGGGAAAAGCAAAAGGGCTTCACCGCAGACCAGGTGGAATACTCCTCAAAACCTCCCTCCTCAAGTTCCTCTTTTGAATAGTACTCCGGGCGGATACGCCCGTCAATCATAAAGCTGTTGTAGGTAACGATATTTGCCTCCCGCACCAGAAAGCCGTCAAACAGCGCTCCGACAAACAGCCCAGCCGTAAACGCTTTCTGTTCCTCGATCTTCAATGCGACCATTGCCTTCCTCCTCTTTTACGGTTCACCGCATACCTTCTCAAAAATCCCGAAAAAATCCGCCGTTACCTTCTGGCTTTTCGAAACAGACATTGTCCTCCACAGCTCGGCGTCCTCGATTAACGTCACCTCGTCCTTATAAGACTGGTAAGAAGCGTAAAACGCTTCGTTCTTCTTTTGGCGAATCATCTGCTCCTTGTAAATCCACGTCGCTGCCTCCTCGTAATCGTTTACACATTTTAAAATATAATACCGGCCGCCGTCTTCTAAGACCCCGCTGATCTCGCCGGCTGCAAGAGAATACGCTGCCTCCTCATACTCACTTCCATGCTGCCCGCGGTAAACCCGCCTGCGGATCTCCGGGTCCGTCGAACAGCTCTTTGCGACGGATGTAAAATCTGCGCCATCCTCCCCAAGCCTGCGAAGTGCCTCTGCAGCCTGGGCCGCATCCTCCGTCTCAATCTGTAGAACCGTAATCACCTTTGCCTCACTGTCACTGACCTCCAGATTCACCCCTTCTGTCAGCTTATCCACAAGCTTCTGCGCCAGACGGTAATCCGTATAAAATGCCTCAAGCCCCTTCTCATCAATGCCAAACCGCGAGGCATCCGTGCCTCCAAGCGCCTCATAATACTGTCTGGCCGCCTCCTTAACCTGCTCCTTCTCACGGCTTGAGAGCTTAAGCTCCTGCTCCACGGCCATCAGGCTCATGACCTTTAGCTCCTTCAAAAAATCATGGATCTGTCCGATCAGAACCGACTCGAACATTGTCCCTCGATTATCCACCGCTGCCGTCCAGATCTGGTCGGAATAAAGCTCCTCATAGCGAAGCCTCTCCGTGGTCACGATCACCATGGTCTCGCCTTTTCCATACTCCTTCTCCGATCTCTCCTTCGAAGAAAAGGTCTCCTGCGATTTGCAGCCGCCAAGAAAAACCGCCGCCAAAAAAACGGCTGTTAAAAGAAGCGCTCTCATCCGTTGTTTCATGCTATCTCTCCCATACAAAGCTCTTTTTACAGCAGCTTTAAAATCTTTAAAACTCCGTCATTCACGTTGGAGTCTGCCAGAAAGCGGGCTGCCTCCTTGACCTCCAAACGTGCATTCGCCACCGCAAACCCATAGTACGCCTGCTGCAGCATCTCCACATCGTTTAGCTGGTCTCCGAAAGCCATGGTCTCTTTTGGGAGGATCCCCAGGCTCTCCTGCAAAAGGCGCACCGCGTTCCCTTTATTGACGCCCGGATCCATCGTATCCAGCCACTGGCTTCCGGAGAGCGTGACTTTCAGCTCCTTACCGTACTTCTTTATAAACGGAGCCGTCTCGTGATCCTGGATTCCGCTCATGCGGCACCCCGCGATTTTTACGATCGGTTTGTCAAGCTCCTGCAGATCTGCAAGCTCTGCCATGCGGAAATGATAGCCGTTTTTCATCCAGTCGATAAACTCCGGATTTTTTGAATCCACATAGACGCAGTCCGCGCAATCCACAAGAAGATCAAGCCCTGCCTCCTTCATATCCGCGATCATAGATTTTGCGAGTGTTTTTTTATACTCGGTCAGAAAAAGGTTCCGTCCGTAGCACCCCACATATGCGCCGTTGTCTGCGATATAAAAGATCTTGTCGCAGACCGGTTTAAAGACATATTCCATGCTGGCCGCATGGCGGCCGCTTGCGCCGGCAAAATAGATCCCTTTTTCCTTCAGACGCAGGATCTCTCTGTACAGCTCCGGATTCAAAGCGCTTGCCCCATCCTCGGCAAGCGTGCCGTCAATGTCCGATACGATCAACTTAATCATGCCGTTCTTCCTCCTGCCTCCATTTTTTTAACTCCTCATACACGCGGCTCACAGGAAGCCCCATCACATTGGCATAGGACCCCTGTATCCCCTTGATATAACGGGCAAAAAAGCCCTGAATCGCATACGCCCCGGCCTTATCCATCGGCTCCTCGCTAAAAGCGTATTCCCGAATCTCCTCCGGCGTCATCGGGGACACCTCCACGTCGGTCTTGTCATAAAACACGACTTTTTTCTCCTCGGCCTCCGTCCGCCCCCGTCTGACAAGACAGACGCCTGTATACACCTGGTGCGTCCGGCCGGCGAGACTTTCTATCATCTGCCTGGCATCCTCATGGCTTTTAGGCTTTCCAAGGATCCTCCCCTCAGCAGAAACTACCGTATCCGAGCCGATCACGATCGTTTTGGGAGCCTCGTTTTCTGCTACCTGCCCTGCCTTTTTCTCTGCCAGCTCCATGACAACCTCCCACGGTATGTCGGAGACGGTTTCCTCATCGGCAAAGCTTGCCTTTACCTCCGGTCTGATTCCGATCTGCAAAAGCAGCTCCTTCCGTCTCGGAGAAGCCGACGCCAGTACGATATGCATGTCATCCATCTGTTTTCTCCATTCTTTTTCCTGTATACGCGTAACGGCATATTGGGGCCCCATACCTGTACAAACTTCATGACGCGGGCCATGCACGGATTCATCCCGGCATGGACACGTCCCTTTCACAGTTATAAGCAAAAGGGGAGGCGCCCCAAAAATGAAGCTGTACCCCCCTTTTCTACCACCTTAGAATGCAAACTTTTCCTCAAAATACGCCTTAAGCTCCCCAATCGGCACACGAACCTGCTCCATCGTGTCCCGGTCACGGACGGTAACGGCCCCATCGGTCTCGGAGTCGAAGTCATACGTCACACAGAACGGGGTTCCGATCTCATCCTGCCTTCTGTAGCGCTTTCCGATGTTGCCTCTGTCGTCAAATTCGCAGTTATAGGTTTTACAAAGCTCTGCATATACCTTCTCTGCGCCCTCGTTCAGCTTTTTGGAGAGCGGCAACACGCCGATCTTCACCGGGGCAAGCGCCGGATGGAAATGAAGGACGGTACGGACATCTCCCCCCTCCAGCTCCTCCTCGTCATAGGCCGAGCAAAGGAAGGCCAGCGTCACGCGGTCTGCACCCAGCGACGGCTCGATGACATACGGAATATATTTTTGATTGATCTCATCGTCAAAGTAAGACATATCCTGGCCGGATACCTCCTGATGGCGGGACAGATCATAATCCGTACGGTCGGCAATCCCCCACAGCTCGCCCCAGCCAAACGGGAACAAAAATTCCAGATCCGTCGTGGCTTTGCTGTAGAAGCTTAACTCCTCCTTCTCATGGTCACGGGCTCTGAGCTCCTCATCCTTCATGCCCAGGTTTTTCAGCCAGTCGATGCAGAACTGTTTCCAGTAGGCAAACCACTCCAGATCCGTATCCGGCTTACAGAAAAACTCCAGCTCCATCTGCTCAAACTCCCTTGTACGGAACGTGAAGTTGCCCGGTGTGATCTCGTTGCGGAAAGATTTGCCAACCTGGCCGATGCCGAACGGAACCTTCTTCCTGGACGTCCTCTGGACGTTTTTGAAGTTTACAAAAATGCCCTGAGCGGTCTCCGGACGCAGATAAACGACGTTTTTGGCATCCTCTGTGACGCCCTGAAACGTCTTAAACATCAGATTAAACTGGCGAATATCGGTAAAATCATGCTTCCCGCAGCTCGGGCAACAGATATTCTTCTCATCAATAAAAGCTTTCATCTCCTCCTGGCTCCAGCCGTCCACGGAGCGCTCAGACGTAATTTTATTCTCCTCCATATAGGTTTCGATCAGCTGGTCTGCACGGAACCGCTCGTGACACGCCTTGCAGTCCATGAGCGGGTCAGAAAAGCTGCCGATGTGGCCGGATGCCACCCAAGTCTGGGAATTCATGAGGATGGCACAGTCCACGCCTACATTATGGGGATTCTCCTGGATAAATTTCTTCCACCAGGCACGCTTTACATTATTCTTTAATTCGACCCCGAGATTTCCATAATCCCAAGTATTGGCCAGCCCGCCGTAGATCTCAGAGCCGGGATATACAAATCCTCTGGACTTTGCCAGCGCCACAATCTTTTCCATTGTCTTTTCCATAATCATTCTCCTCTTTCTTTTTTAGAGTATTTTTTACAAAGGCGGCCTTCTACTTAAATACAATGTAAGAAAGCCCCGTATCCGGCGTCTGCACCTGCCTGCCGTTATTCGTAAACGTTACGCCCTCGGACACATACTCGATAGCTCCGTCTGTTGTGATGAGCGCAGGCCCCTCGACGGCCGTCACAAAAAGCTTCGTCTCCTTCATGACCTCGTCGGCAGACGTCTGCTTCCCTTTCTTTGTCGTGAATGCCCCGCCGGTCAGATACCCTTTCGCCACTGCCTCAGAGACCGGCAGAATGTCCAGGCTCTTTACCTGGATCTCGCTCTCCTCATCCGGATACTCCTCCAGGAAACGCAGATAGGCCGCACAGTCCGCAAACTCGATTAAAAGCTTCGCCGTCCCGTCTGCCAAGCTGCATTCCTTTAAAACAGCCGCCGCCTTCGCCTGGCTGCCGTCGGCTGCCTTTGCCCCATTCGGCCCGTTAAACGCCGTCAGGTATCCTTCCGCAGAGGCCCGTAATTCTTCCTCCGTATACGAGGCGCTGCTGTCATACGTCTCCACCGAGGCGCTCGTCACTGTCCCCTCACTCGTCACGTACAGGCCGCTCTCCGCCGCTGAAAATCCCGCAGCCGCCTCGTTTTTCGAGCATCCGCAAAAAAGAAATACCGCAGCCGCCAAGGCCGGCGCGGTCCGTCTCATCCAATCTCCTCGGCTCATAAATCCCTATTCCTTCCCTGTTTCATTTTATGTTGAAAGCATCAAAGGTATTTTGACGCTTATGATACACGGCTTGTTCCATGCATACGCGCATTCACAATCCTAACCCAGCCCGGCTGCGCCCTTTTTTCTAAAAAAAGGCTTCTTTTCGGTGTTTTGCATGTCTCAGGATGATGCTTTTTCATGCAAGCCTGAAGAAGCATCCTCTTTTGACGCCTGTATCATTTTATCTACGTTTACTTATACACAAGAACCTCCAAAATGTCAAGCGAATGAAACCTTTTATCAAGAAATCTCCGGCGGAGCTCCTCCACAGAACAGGTAAACTCTGCCAGAACCGGCGCGGTTAACGTAAACGTATAAAGCTTTTCAGGCGGCGTCGCAAGGACATACGCCCAGGCATACAGGGCCGAATCCGAGAGCTTCTTTGGCGGCTGTTCCATATATTCCCCGTTTAGCTCCATCAGCTTCAGCTCATAGACGGGCTTTACCAGGGCATTCGGGACCGAGGGCACCAGCAACGCCCGCATAGACTGGTACAAAAGCTTTAAAATCTCCGTGGACTCAATGTTTTCTCTCGCATAATAGTCCGCAAACTCCAGAAAATAGGAGCCATAGCAGGCGGCCTCCATATCAGCGGCAAGATCGCGAAAATAATTTCGGACCTCGGCTCCCACGAGCGTATACGCCTCCCGGCCCTCATAAAGCGAAAACTGCCCAAACACAAACGAACCGGAAGCCGCCATCAGCGCGCTCCCCGGACGCCTGACTCCTCTGGCAAAGGCCGTAATCTTCCCCCGCTCACACGTCAGAATGACCAAGCGCCTGTCATATTCGCCCACCGGTGAGGCCTTCAGCACCATCCCGGTCAATACAAGCTGTTCCCTCATCGTCTATCCATCCCCTGTACAGCGCCGTAATACTAAATCTCCCGTGGGTTATACCCGTAATTTTTCATGTACAATTCGCTGTCGCGCCATTCCCTGCGCACCTTGACCCAGAGCTTTAAATTCACCTTTGCATCCATAAGGTGCTCGATCTCGATGCGGGCCGCCGTGCCGATCTTCTTTAGCATCGCACCGCCCTTTCCGATCACAATTCCCTTATGGCTGTCCTTCTCGCAGACGATCGTCGCCTCGATGTCAAAGATCCCGTTTGGCCGCTCCGCCATCTGCTCAATCACCACCGCGATACCGTGCGGGATCTCATCCGACAGAAGCCTTAACGCCTTTTCCCGCACCAACTCCGCGGCGATCTGACGCATGGGCTGGTCTGTCACCGTGTCCTCATCGTAATACTGCGGCCCTTCCGAAAGATGCGAGAAAACCGTATGGAGCAGTGTGTCTGTATTGGTCTTTTTCATGGCAGAAACCGGTACAACCTCCGCGAAACGGTAGGCATCCTTATATGTGTCGATTGTTTTGGCGATCTGCTCATTCTTTACGGTGTCGATCTTATTGATCACTAAAAAAACCGGCGTTTTCACGCGCTCCAAAACCTTTAAAATATGCTGCTCCCCGGCCCCGATGTACGTCCCCGGCTCCACGAGCCAGAGGATGACATCGACCTCCTTTAATGTATGCTCGGCGACACTTACCATGTATTCGCCGAGCCTGTTTTTCGCCTGGTGGATCCCCGGCGTATCCAGAAAAATGATCTGGCCCCTCTCGTCCGTGTAGACAGTCTGGATACGGTTTCTCGTCGTCTGCGGCTTCTGTGAGGTGATCGCGATCTTCTGACCGATCAGATGATTCATGAGTGTCGATTTCCCCACATTTGGCCGGCCGATCAATGTCACAAAGCCGGACTTAAAGCCCCCGCTCATGCCTGCACCGTCCCGCCAAACAAAGGCTTTATCTCTCGGAACAGGCTGCCGTCTGCTTTGATCTTCTCCTCGTTTCCGATCGTACAAACCGCGCCGGTGTTTAAGATCTCCCGGACCGGGCCCGCCAAAGCGCGTATATCGGCCGGCGTCGCGCTGAGGATTTCATCCCGCTCTTTCTTAAGCATCTCGTCGGTCACGCCCGAATACCAGGCCGAAAGCCCTCTGGCTCCCTTTAAAGACGGCGATAACGGCGTATCAAGATTGCTGATCGTACCGATCACGTATTTGGTCATGTCCCGTTCGCTCGCGTCAAATCCGGACAGATATTTTGGCACACCCAGGTAGACCTCGTTGCTCTCCTTAATATTCGGGTCGCGGTAGGAGACGAAATACCCCTCTCCCGATCGCCCGATGCCGCTCATGCAGCCGTAGGCGCCGCCCTTGACACGGATATTCATCCACAGATAATCATAGCTCAGCATAATTTTCAAAATCTGCATGGCCCCTGTATACGCGTAGCCGCTTCCCGCAAAAGTACCGCAGCGGGCCGTGTAATTAACCTTCGAAGACGAGGTAAAGCCTTCGTTCAGCTTATCCTTCGGAGCCTCAAACGGATACCGCTTCCCGCTTCCCGCAGGCAGCGCGTCCGAAAGCTTTTTCATGGCCTGCGGCAGCCTGGCAAAGCCCTCCTCCTGCGCCGTGTAGCTGACTGTCATGTTCCCCGTGCACAAAAGCTTTTCAATTACCCGGCGAAGTCCTGCGATGATTTCGGCCTTCTTTGTGTCAAACTCCCTCGCACACTCCTCCAAAAACCGGAAAAAGCCGATGCCCCCGGTCATATCGTTAAAGTAGGAGGTGTCGGAAAAATAGGAGGTTGCCCTGGCCACCGCCGCCGTGTGGCCCGACGCCATGAGCTTCATCTGCGACTTCGAACGCACCTCATTTAAAATCTCCTTAAGCCGCTTCTCGTCGTCCAAAATAGACTGCGTGAAAATTTCCGCAAGGATCTCAAAGCCAAAATCCAGCTTCTCAAACAACACCCGTACACTTGCCCCGAACACACCCGTAAATCCGCCGTTTACCACATCCGGATACGAGACGACCGAAAGGGATACGCCGCCGCTGTTTAAAAAGATCTCGCTGCTTAAGTCTTTGTACGTGTAATGCGTCGTATTGACATATCCAAGCACCGATTTTAAAAGCCCGACATACGGCAGATCCTCTGTCGGAACACGGTCCGTATTAAACAATACTTTCAAATAGCCGATGCCTGAGGTAAAGACCGGATGGGAAAGCACCGTGATCCCGTTTATCTTTGACTCCTCAAAAATCAGCTTTGCAGGCTCTTTTCCGATGTCATCCCTTGTAAGCATCGGGATCTTTTCCAGTTCCTTCTGCGGCGAGGGCGTATCCTGATACGCCTTAAGCTCCCTCGTCTCACGCACCAGTGCATCAATCTCCCCGGCCGAAAGCCCGGCCTTGTACGCCGCAAGCTTCTTGGCCGTCGCCGCCTCGATTTCGGCGGTCAGATTCCGCTTCGGATGTGCACACACCACGGCCTCATGCGGATTGTCTAACAGATGCTTTGCGATCAGGCCTTCAAAGTAACCCTCCTCGGCTCCTCTTTTCAATTCGGCAAATGTCTCCTCATACTCTAAGTGCATCATCGGATCCCCGCCATAGAGCCAACTGTCCAGGCACTGCAGGCCATACATAAGCCCCTTGGGCGACGTGCCGTAATCCGCCTCGCGGTATTGGAATTCATAGAAATTGATTCCTGCGTACAGGCTTCTCTTTTCGATGCCAAAAAGGGCAAGCTTACGTAAGGTTCCCTTTACGGCGGCCAAAAATTCGCCCTTCTGCTCCCTGGCAGCGTTCTTTGCAATGACCGAAAAATAGGGCTGCAGGATTCCGTTTTCATAGCCGCCCATGATGTCATCCCCGATGCCCGCGTCTAAGAGTGCCTGCTTGAGTGGGGCTCCCGGCGCGTCAAGGAGCACATATTCCAATACCTGAAACGCAACATACTCCTTGGGCGACAGCTCATTCCCCGCTGTCATGCTGACGGAGAGATAGGAGGCGCGCTCCAGGTCCTCGGAGTCCGAGACCGAGTAAAAAATTTCCTTGTCAATCGGCTCCTTGAATGCCTTCTGAAGCTCGATCTTTGAATCCACATCGGCCTTTTCGTATTTGCCAAGATATTCCCGGTCAAGCCATGCAAGCTTTTCGGCCATGTCCATGTCGCCGTACAGATAAATATAGCTGTTGGACGGATGGTAATATTTTTGATAGAATTCCAAAAACTGTTCATAGGTCAGTGCAACAATCGCCTCCGGGTCTCCGCCGGACTCTGCGCCATAGCAGGTATCCGGAAACATGGCAGCCCGCACAAAACGGTCAAGGACGCTTTCCGGCGAGGAAAAAACGCCCTTCATCTCATTGTAAACCACACCATTGTACGTAAGAACATCCTCGGGCGACTCCAGCTCGTAATGCCAGCCCTCCTGCATAAAGATTTTCTTTTCCCTGCCGATGTTGGGATTTAAAACGGCATCCATATAGACATCCATCAGGTTCTGAAAATCCTTCTCATTGCAGCTTGCCACCGGATAGACGGTCTTGTCCGGATAGGTCATGGCGTTTAAAAAGGTGTTGAGGGAGCCCTTCACCAGCTCCACGAACGGATCCTTGACCGGGAATTTCTTCGAACCGCAGAGCACGCTGTGCTCTAAAATATGAGGCACGCCCGTGCTGTCCTTCGGCGGCGTCCGAAAGCCGATGCAGAACACCTTGTTCTCGTCGTCGTTGCTTAAAAGAAACACGCGCGCGCCCGTCTTTTTGTGCTCCAGAATGTACCCGTCCGAATTCAGTTCTTTTATGGTTTTTGCCTCCCATACATGGTACGCCGAAAGCTCCCTTATCCTGTCAAGCTGACTTGTCATTTCCCACTGTCCTTTCCTGATTTCTTAATATATTGCCGGCCGTATACTGCCGTCCCTTCCTGCTGCGGCCTTGCCCCGGCTAAACTGCAGCTCCTTCTTACATATTACCCATAAATTTATCTTTTAAAATCGCAAAACACTCCCGGACGCAGAAATGGATAAACAAAACCGGATCTGATTTGGCTGCAATTCCGCTCACATTCGGGATTCCGATGCTCCTCGCAATCCCCTTGGCGCGCATCACATGAAAATTGCTTGTGAGCACGGCAACGCGGATAGTCACCTCGTCATCCGGAGGAACCAGATAACCGGCCTCTGCCATGATGTTGCGGATGGTGGTCCGCCGTTCGGCCTCTCTCGCATCAATCAAAAGCTTACTGTAAACCATGTTCTCATACGTGCTGTACGACTGCTCCTCTTTGATAAGCTGATACTCCGGCACTCCGTTCTCGAGAAGATACTGGTACATAAGCTCCGCCTCGGACAGGTTCTCCCCTTTTCCCTGCCCCCCGGAAAGGATAAACACCGTATTGGGGTGAATCCGTGCGTATTCAAGCGCCATCTCCAGCCGGTATCGGAGCGAGTTCGAAGCCTCGTTTCCCCGTACCTGCGCGCCGAGCACAATGCAGTAATCGGCGCTGTATTTTTTCAGAGAAAAGAAATTGAGGCCCATTAAAATTTCCACGATCACAAAAATCACAAAAAAGGCAGCCGTGACGGTAACGGCCGAGACCGTCAGTCGCAGCGGGATTTTCTCCCCAAACAGGCGGTAGGCACGGCAAGCGGCCGCCATCAAAAACAGGCAGCCGGCAAGGATAGGCCAGATCGACGAAAACGAGGTCGCAAGACCGGAATACAGGATAATGATCCCATAATACAGCAAACAGAGCACACCGAGAATTCCGAATACAAATTCCATGCCCTCTCCCCCTATAGTGCCTTTCGTAAAATGTCATACGGCTTGGCGTCTCCCCCGGCCAGATCGACAAGCAGCTCCTCCTTCGCATGCGGAGCACTCTCTCTCGCCTCTCCGTCCAACGTGTAAATTCCTCTGACCTCTGTCAGAATATTCCGCCCATCCGGCTTCATAATTTCCAGAGTTTCCCCCACCGAAAATTTATTTTTCTGTGTAAGCCTCACAAAGCCTCTGGCATCTGCCTCCCCGACACTTCCCAGATACGCGTAATTTTTCACATAGGTGCTGTTGTCGTAGATCTGTGTCTTTGGCCCCGGCTTTCCGAAGTAAAAGCCCGTTGTATACTCCCTGAATGTACTCTTTCCGATCTCCGTCCGATACCATTCCAGATTCTCCTGATAGAGTTTTGCATCCTTTAGGAAATCGTCGATTGCGCGCCTGTAGGTCCTCGCCACAGTCGCCGCATAAAGCGCGGTCTTCATGCGCCCCTCGATCTTAAAGCTGTCGATTCCTGCCTCCATAAGCTCCGGGATATGTTCGATCATGCATAAGTCCTTGGAGTTAAACAAAAAGGTTCCCCGCTCGTTTTCATAGACCGGCAGCACCTCGCCCGGCCTTGTCTCCTCGACGACCGAGTATTTCCAGCGGCAGGGATGGGTACATTCGCCCCTATTCGCATCCCGGCCGGCCAAATAGCTGCTTAAAAGGCAGCGCCCCGAATAAGAGATGCACATGGAGCCATGGACAAAGCTCTCGATTTCCATCTCATCCGGAATGTGATCCCGAATTTCCCGAATTTCCTTTAAGGAAAGCTCCCTGGCCGATACGACGCGCTTTGCACCCAGCCCGTACCAAAACAGGTAGGTCCCGTAATTGGTATTATTGGCCTGCGTACTGATGTGGATTTCCATATCCGGCAGCACGCGCCTTGCGATCGCAAAGACGCCCGGGTCCGAGATGATAAGGGCGTCGATCCCGACATCCCTCAGCTCCTCAAAATATGCCTCTACACCGGCAAGATCCTCGTTATGCGCCAGGATGTTTGCCGTCACATATACCTTGACGCCGCGGGCATGCGCAAAGCTTACGCCGGTCCGGATTTCCTCTGTTGTAAAATTCTTCGCCTTCGCGCGCAGGCCGAACGCCTCCCCGCCCAAATATACGGCATCCGCGCCGTAAACAACGGCCGTTTTTAACACCTCAAGACTCCCCGCTGGGACCAGAAGCTCCGTTTTCCTCATATCCTGTGCCCTCTCTGCTGCTGTTTGCCGGCCTGCCGGCGGACAGTGCCTTCTTTTTGTCTGCAAACGCTTAACGCCACGCCGTCTCCTACCGGCAGAATCG
Organism: Lachnospiraceae bacterium; assembly: GCA_022792295.1. GTDB lineage: Bacteria > Bacillota > Clostridia > Lachnospirales > Lachnospiraceae > CANQGL01. The sequence goes on along the minus strand of JAAWAR010000047.1, from coordinate 55 downwards.
CCGTCTCAAGCTCCGGCGTATGCTTTAACACATACAAATATTCCCGCATCCTGGC
>JAAWAR010000046.1 GCA_022792295.1 Lachnospiraceae bacterium | reverse complement strand
TTGTATACCGGTATGATCACACTGATCATCGGTTTTCCCTGCTTCATCCTCCTGTCCCTTTCCTTCGTTTTGCCGCCTGCCTGTAGCATTCTGCAAGCTGCTCATGCATTCGGTCCGTGCTGAACATGGCTTCTGCCTTTTTTCTGTTGTTTCGGGACATGGTTTCCAGCATCCCCACATCGCTGCTGCACCGCAAGAGTCCTTTGGCCAGCGCATGTATGTTACCGGGCTCTACCAGAATGCCGTTCTTTTCCGTGACCACCTCTGGGACCGCGCCGACTGCCGTGCTTAGGATAGCCTTTCCGGCCGCCATCCCCTCCAAAATAGACATCGGAAGCCCTTCATGATAGGAAGGGAGAACCACGGTTGCCGCTTCCTGCAGGCGCCTGAGCTTTTCCTTTCTGTCGATCCAGCCAGGTATGACAATATGCTTTTGCAGCCCTCTCGCTGCGACCAGAGCCCGGATTTTTTCGACTTCTCCGTCCCCTGCCATACAGACGGTCAGCTTTGGATTCTGCAAAGCGGCCAGCTCCACCGCATCAATCAGATCGTATGCCCCTTTTCGAGCCCCCAGCCGGCCCAGCATCAAAAACGAATTCCGGTGCATGGCTGCGTCCGTGGCCGCAGGCCGGAATTCGGACGGATCAATGCCATTGTACAGGGTCTGGCAGGCTTTCATATGGAAGCGGGACTCAAGCTCTCTTTTCCAACTGTCCGACAGTGCCAGCACTAAATCCGCCTGGGCAAAAAAACCGTCCACAATCTTTTTCCCCAAACTTCCCAGCCCGTCATAAAAAGGCAGATACTCCGCACCATGAATGTGTATGATCGCCTTTTTTCCCGCTTTCTTTACCTTGCGCAGATAAAGGGCCTTGCGGAAGGTACTGCCTTTTTCCGCCGTGTGAATGTGAAACAGGTCATATTTTTTATAGCAGGACAGGAAGCGAAGATACCCATAGACGGAATACAAAACCCGGGCGGGCAGTCTGCCGTCTATGTAGGAAGGGAAACTGTCGATTTCAAATTCTCCGTTCAGTATCCTGCTCTCTTGAATTCCCCGAATCACCGCAGCCATTCCGCCCTTAGAACGCGTTTCACTCGGACCGATCACCAATACTTTCATACGGCTCCTCTTTTCAAAGCGAACGGATAAAGTCGTCAACGGATGCAATGAATGCCTCTGTATTCGAGGAAAACGGGGCATAACGATGCTCCCTGACCGTTTTTAACGCCTCCGGCAGGCGGTTTGTATCCGGGCAGGCATAAAGCAGATTCATTGCGTGGAGCCGTTTTGCCAATTCACACTGATGGTCGTCTACATGCTCCCCGTATCGGGCCAGCCGAGGGACTGCAATCGTTTTCTTTTTTCGCCGCACGGCGCCGATCATGGCTCCGGCGCCGCCATGGGTGATGATAATATCGCACCTATCCAGCCACTTTTCAAATTCGGCCCGGTCACAAAAAGTCTGATACCCGCAGCATGCGGGGCGATAATCGCTTGCCCCCGTCTGCATAAAAACCTCCTCCGCAATGATACGGTCCCGGATCATCTCATCCACCTTTTTTATCAGGCGGTTAAACGGAAATTTTTGGGATCCGACAGTCACAAATATCATTTTTTCACCTCAATACACACTTCCTCGATACACCGCCTTAGGATAGGATTCCTGCAGCTTTGGCCACTGAATATAAAATCTGTCTGCAAACCGATAGAGAAGTTTCCCCGTCAGCGTAGGGGTCTTCACCTTGGCAAAAGATTCGATGTATATCAGCGTTTTCCCGAACAGCTTGCACAAAAGACAGAGGGGAATCGTTGCAAGAACGCCGGTACACACGATCACATCCGGCTGCTCTGCCAGGCAGATTGCGAAAGAATGAACTGTATTTGCAAACAGCCTCGGAACACAGGTTTTTTCCAGACGGTTGACCTGCAGCAGATAGTGGCATCGGATTCCTTCTACATGTACCGTGTACGCCGTCTTTTCCGTAACAATAAAGCTGTCATATCGTTCCATGAGAGGCCGTAGCATTAAGAGTTCTTCCAAATGGCCTCCGGATGATGCGGCAAAACAGATTTTTGGCCTTTTCCTTTTTTGGGCTGATCCCTGCCCTGTTTCCTGCCTGTTTGTCATAAAGCCGTGTCCCCCTTTCTGCTCCATTGAGCCAATCGCTTCTTGAGGGCGGCATCCGCCAGCTCATCTAGCCTGCAGGACATGGGCACCAGTGAACAGGCGATCATTGTGTAAGGGTAGTAGATCGTGTTGTCCGTGGCGTACAGGACAAAGCAGTAGACGCAGATTCCGAAAAAAAGACAGCCTGTGTTCTTTCCTCCCTGTCTGAACCAGTAGCCAAGCCGTACGATTAGATAACTCCAGATCCACACCCAATATCCAAGAAAGCCGATATTCAGATACATGCGGAGAAAATCGTTATGGATCTGCATGAGATCGCGGCGGGGTGTCTGATAGACTGTTCCGGAAGCCCAGTCCACAAGACGCTCAAATCCTGTTCCTCTGCCCAGATACGTGAAGCTTATATCATAATACGGCTCTAAATTCGTGAACATTGCCACCCGCCCCATCGTATCAATCTGAAGACGTTCTTCCAGATATGCAAAGAGTCCGTAACGGATTCCGGCAATATACAGAAAGCTGACGATCATCAGTCCGGCCGCCGCACACAGCGCCGTCTGCCGCGCGGCTGTATCTGGCAGTCTCCGCAAAAGAAACGCGGCAAGAACACCCAGAATAACAGCCGGAACCGCGATCCGCTTCAGCCCTACCAGGAAGAAAACAGACACAACCGTCAGACAGAGTAACGGATGAGAAACCTCCTTTTGGTTCAGTAGCAGCCAGATCAAAAACGGGCCAAAGGCAAATGTCAGGTCGTGAACCTCCAGCCGCTCCATCAAAGGGCCGGTCTCTTTGCTGAAGGTAATGAGCAGCGTGCCAAACTCCCGGCAGAAGGCGTCAAACCCGCTTTCTTTGATCACCACCAAAACTCCAATAAAATTTGCCGCACACATGGCCCCGAGGCAGTACCAGATCCCCTTGGCGCCAAACAGATACAGAGTCGAAGCCGCCACAAGAACCGACAAAAGCTGCGGGACGATCATGCCGATTCCGTTTACAACGGCAGAGCTGTCCGCTCCAAAAGCCACCCAAATGACAGAAGAAAAGAAAAAGGGAATCACGCAGGGAAGCATTTGTATTGCTGTATGGTGTGCCAGAAGGATTATGCGTCCCATCCGCACCGTCGCCGCAATGTTTAACAGCGCCAGAAACACGATCGCCGCCGCACAGGGATTTTTCAAGCTGAATGCCGTATCTCCTATCAAAAAATAGGTATCCTGTAAAAAAAACATTGCGGTCGCCAGAATCATATAGATGATTGAAATCAAACAAAAAACCTCCCTTCCGGCATTTTCTTCGGGTACTTTGTCCTGCAGAAGGCCGCCTAACCCTCTGCTGTCTGTTCGCTCTTTCTGGTGTTTACCCGCTTCATGGCGATAGATAAAAGCTCACGGATAAAATAGCATTGTTCCTCACCTGCACAGGCAAAGCCATGCTGCAGTTCGATGTGATAGCCGCGGTCTTTGGATTTCTGCTCCAAAATCACGTGCATCTGGAACAAAGCCGCATTCACCTGTTCTTTCTCAAGCGCATCCGCGAAAATCAGATATTGCCCTGCCCCGTTATTGGCGACAAACAGCTTGTCAGAAGGCGTGAAGGCGGAGGTCATGATCTCCACAAAGTCCTTGATCATCCGATCACCGGCCTCCCGGCCCAGCCTGGCATTTTCCGTCTGCAGATTGGCAAGCCTACATACAATACAAGCGAAACTCTCCGGAATCGGACGGCCCGCTCTGGCCGTAATAAACTGGTCGCATTTTGCCCGGTTGGGAAGGCCGTCTATTTTGTTTGTAAACGCGTAATACTCGATAAAGTCTTCAATCCTGCCAAAGACAGCCGCACCGGCACAGCCCAGCGCACCAAAAATTACCACAATCAGAACGGTAAAGATCAGGATCGGAAACCGTTTTGTAACCCTGACACTGGAGAGCATTGTGATATTCCGGGCACCCAGGTATTCGTTATACTCGTCGTTTGTCTCGTAATAGACGGCCTGAAGGGTATTGATCTTTTCCGCCAGACGTGCGATCTCCGCCTGAACCTTCTGCTGCGATTCCTCAGACGAGCTGGACGGCGCCCCGGCGAATACGCTGATGATATAGCTGTTATAGTCTGTATCAATCCGGTTGTGCTCGTAGAGAGTCCGGTCCTCGATATATTTCATCAAAAGCAGATCATATTCTGCCGTCCGGTCTACGGGCGCCCAGTTTCCGTCTTCATCCTCGTTCCAGTCGTCATACACGTTTGGCAGCACATTGTTTGACAGGCGGCTGTCTTGGCCTTCCTCTGTAAGACCGTCCACAGGAACGCTGAATTCTCCCATCGCATCCTCATAGGCGTCAACAATGCCCCGTATCCTTTCTATCTCGAAGGAAGCCGCACGGTTGGAAATTTCCAGATTCTTATTCCGGTTCCGGTATTTTTCCAAAAGCAGATCCCGGTTTTTTGTGACCCGGCCCGCCAGAATCTCGGAAAAAAGCTGTTGGACTTCCACCTCTTTGATAAAGCAGAATTCATCTTGGAGATCCTGAAAACTGCGTCCCGTCCGGCTGGAGCGGAATTCGCTGTTCCAGCTTACCTTGTCGGTCAGATGCTCCGTAATGTTTGTCAGTGTGTCATCCATGACCTCTGCCATTTCCAGATAATCATAACCTTTGGACGTAATATCGCTGACCGGGTTTGCTACCAGAGATGTATTGACATGGGTTTTTCCATAATAGCTTGCATACTCCTGAAGAATCTGGTTTAAAACCTTACGGGGATATTCCTCCCCATTTTTGACGCCGCATCCAAACGAAACAACATACCGGGTCGGCTTCAGCTCATAATCCGCCTCTCCGTTATCAAGCTTGGATTGCTGCACCAAAAGGTCCTCCTCCGTGATCACAGGCTCCACGTGAATATTCATGCGGATGTCATCTGCCGTTGCCTCCGTATACTCTATATCCAGCTTTTTCATCGCCTGCGCAACGAGATTTGTGGCATAGATCTCAGAGGTGTCAATACGGCTCCCATCCGGAGAAAGCCCCTCGCCGGCACGTGAGCCGGTATACTCGATCACGGTGACGGCCGTATACTGTTGGATATAAAACTGGGCAATCCAAAAAAATACGATACCGGCCAGAACCGATATACCGGCAATTAAAGTGCGGTATTTTTTCAAATAGCGAAAAACGTCAAGCTCTTTCATAACGCAGCCTCCTCACTGTTTCCCTTCCCGCTTTCCGGCACTTTCCCTTGCTTTTTTGTATGGCTCTTGCGATACTCTCTATAGAACGGTTCCAATAAGATGAGTCCGCCCTCGGCGGCCGCAAAAAGCATGGTGAGAAGAAGGGCTTTCAATGCCTCGTCTGCTATGGCCGGCGGAGTGAAGCATACCTGGATGTAGCCGTCGCGCTTTTCTTTGACATACGCACTGCACAGCTCCCTGCACTGAGAAGCCAGATTCAGCAGTTCGGCCTTCAGCTCCCCGATACGCATATCGGCCTGTGTGTAGGCATCTGCCGAAGGCCAAAGTGTCCCAATCTGTGCAGAGGCGTACGTGTTATGCTCCATTTCCTCCACCAGCTTCGTTGCGGCCTCCAGATGCTCCTTTGCCTCATCCGCAAAATAATCCACGCCGACCTTCGTCTTCGACATGTAAAATTCCTTATTGGTATCATAAGTGGGAATCAGTACAAAGCGCGTCATAAAGGCGTTGTACATGTTGATTGCCTCGATTCGAACATCATGGGCGGCCATATTTTTCAAACGGGAGGTATCCAGAAGGCGGTTGGCGTACTGCATCCGGGACTGGTAGGTATCCTTGTTCACGGAAAGGCCGTTTTCCAGAACAAACGCTTCATAGCGTTCCAGTTCAATTTCAATAAAATTACTGATCTTTTGTGACAGGGATGAAAAGGTTTCCCCGCTTTCTGCCGCACGGAAACTGCTGCTCTCGCTGCTGTAGACAGGCAGGTAATTCTTCAGTTTATATGCCTGCATCTGCAGGTAATCCTTCACATCCAGATACTCCATGTTCTCCAGCTCATCAAAGGACAGATCCAGAACGCCGTCATTTTCCGCATAATTATGTACAAAATCTTCCCAATATACGTCTGCCAGAAGGTTCAGCACCGTTTTGGGCTTCGTCTGGTACAAGGACACCCATGCAGAGCAGCGAACCCGATACTCTGTGGATATTTTCAAATCGGATTCCTGGGTCACATCCAGCTTTTCTGCATCCAGCGGAGTGGACAAAGTCAAAAGAGCAGCCAATTTTTCAGCACTGACTCTTAAACCGCCCCGCCGGACCACCTCCTCTAAAATGGATTCGGAAAGGATACCGGACTCGTTGAATCGGGTCGCATTGGGATTTTGCCCCCGCGCCGCCTCCTCATATTTAAAAACCATTAACATATCCGGAGCCCAGACTCTGGCACATACCCGCCCTGCAAAGCACACTACAAAGAACAAGCCCCCCAAGCCCGCAAGCCGTTTCTTTTTTCCGGCTACGCGGCCCAGTCCGTTCTTCAGGCCGGAAACCGGAAGCTTTTTCTTCACTCTGAAAAAACGCCGGATCAGGACGAAATATAAAAGGGCAACATACAGCGCCAGAACCGGCACGATTGCGCACGCGAAAATCATATTGTGTTCACTCCTTTGCCATAATTACGGACAATTTATGCTATTGTCTTCCGTTTAGGTCAATCACAGCCAGCTCAGGCCTGTTATTCATTCTCGGAAACCGGTTGTGGCCTCCCAGGCCTCTGGAAACAAAAATCGTACTGCCAGGCAGGCGGTACACGCCGCCGCTGTATTTGGGGAAAAAGCCTGTATCATTGTGGTAGAGGCCGCCGATGAAGGGGAGTCTAATCTGTCCTCCATGGTAGTGTCCGCAGATACCCAAATCCACGTTAGCGTCTGCCAGCGCCTCATAATAGAGGCTGGGGTAATGCGCAATCAGCAGCTTGAAGCCGGTGTCCTTTTCATATTCCTCAAAAAATGCGGCGCCATATTCCTCGTAGCCTTCTGGAGACGTGGTCAGGCCGCCGATTAAAAAGGAGGTTTTATGGATCGTCACTGCCTCGGCCCGATTGACCAATACATGAACCCCCTTTTCCAAAAGCAGACTTTCAAGAGGACTTCCCTTTTCATACATCAAATTGCTCTCATGATTGCCCGGGCTATAGTAAACGGGAGCGATCTCTATTAAGCTGCTGCACAGGTTCAGCACAATATCAAGATTTTCTTCATCCGAATTTACCATATCTCCTGCCAAGGCGATCAGATCCGGCTTTAAAGCGGCAATCTGTCTGATCAGTTCTCCGTTATCCGGACCGAATTCCCGGTTATGCAGATCCGACAGGACCACTATCCGGATATGCTCCGCACCTGTTATTTTTGACGAATACAGATGATAAAAGGTTACCTCCAATTCGTCTGAGAGCAGAAACCGGCCGCCAAAAATCAGTGCGGCAGCGATGAGCAGAGCCGCCCATATTTTCTTTCGCATCTTCCAGCCTCCTCATAAAATTCCTCTTTTATTGCCAAAAAGTGTACTTTTTTGTAAGTAAATTTTTCTTTTTGTGGTATTTTTGTAATTTTCTCCTTCCAAATATTTCCAGATGAAGTATTGAAAATATATCATGAGTGTGGTACTCTATTAGAATCAGAGTTTATATGTGTTTTACAAAAAAGTACACTTTTTTGTAAATATTTTTCTTTATAACTGTCTATAGCTGCCTGGCTTTCTCATAAATCTCAGCCTTATAACGGAAGGTGGACAGCGGCATTCCGCATTCTTTTGCGGCCGTTGTTCCCGTAATCGTTCCGGCTTTCCACCGCTGATATGCACGTGAATAGTTTTCCGGAAGCGGTTTGGGCGGCCTGCCGAACCGCACGCCTCTGTCTTTCGCCGCTGCAATCCCCTCTGCCTGTCGTTCACGGATGTTGCTTCTCTCGTTCTCTGCCACGAATGATAGCACCTGAAGAACAATGTCGCTGAGAAAAGTTCCCATGAGATCCTTGCCCCTGCGTGTGTCTAGCAGCGGCATATCCAGAACCACTATATCAATCCGTTTTTCCCTGGTAAGAATCCGCCATTGCTCCAGAATCTCCTCATAGTTGCGCCCCAGCCGGTCGATACTCTTGACGTAGAGCAGGTCGTTTGGCTTTAATTTTTTGACCATTCTTCTGTACTGAGGCCGATCAAAGTCCTTGCCGGATTGCTTATCCAGAAAAATGTTTTTCTTTGGGATGGACAGCTCCCCCATTGCTATCATCTGCCTGTCCTCATTCTGTTCGCGTGTACTGACGCGCACATAGCCGTATGTATTTCTTAAAATGGGTATCGTGCCTCCTTCCTTTTCTGTCAGATCCTATCATATCCTAATGTACCGTTCAGTTCCAGTCTTTCTCTTTTGCGAATTTTCACGTCGGCGTGACCTTACTTCATACAAAGCCGTGCCTCTCTGTACCAGACTCCGCCGCCGCAGGCTGCTTTTCCTTTCAAACAAAAATTCCCCGCCGGACACACACGTTCTTACAGTGTGTGTCCGGCGGGGAATCCGTCAGATCACAGGCTTATAGTTTCTAAAATAAAGAATTCATTTTCCCTGCGGACAGTCTTTAAGGCACCCAGAAGCTTTTTTGTCCTCTCCTGCAAAGCCTGCGGGAGAACCCGCGCATGCTCCGGGCACGCTGCGCTGCAAGCCATACACAGGATACAGACATTTGGATCCGTCACAGGCGTTTGGTTTTCCAGCTTTATTGCTCCGGTTGGACAGACAAAGGCGCACGTTTTGAAAAGGCCAAAATCTTTTCATGGTCTTTTTCATCGGGCCTGCCTGCTCCTATCTCCCAGGCCATCGAATGCGGTGCGACCAGCGCCGCGGAGGCGATCACTTGGAAGCTCGCTCTCCGGCTGCTTTGCCGACTCACCTCTGATGCCCATATCTACGGTTCTGACATTCTTTGCAATTCCTTCGCAGAAAATCATCCCTGCCTTCTTCGTCCCGCCTGTCGGGCTGAAATAATACAGTTCTGTCCAATCGAACATATCCTCCTTTTTACGGCAAGCATACCCCCGAACCGCCGCATTGTCAATCAAAAGAAATACAGCGGCCACTTTAGCCGAGATGGGGTAAAAAAGTCCTATTGACAAACGGACTGCTGCCGTATATACTAAAACATATTAAGAATTTTTGATGTAAGGAGATTGCATGGGAACCCATCAAGAAAATGCAAAAGTATTCAAGGCCCTGTGCGACCCCAAGCGCCTTGCCATTCTGGAGCAACTGCGAAGCGGTGAAAAATGTGCCTGTGTTCTGCTAGAACCAATGGATTTGACACAATCCGGCCTGTCCTATCACATGAAAATCCTATGTGATTCAGGGCTTGTTGTGAGCCGTCAAGAGGGCAAATGGACGCATTACCGTTTGAGCGGGGCTGGCAGGAATGAAGCGGTAAGGCTGTTGCTGGCTATTACCACGCCAGACATAGACCAAAAGGGCGAATGCCTATCATGTGATAGATAAATGCCATCATAGTAAGATGGCGTTTATTTTGGTACTAAATATCAAAATATTTTGATATATTGTCCAATTAATTGAAAGTGAGGTTTCTCTATGGGCGTATGGCAGTTTATCCAAGACCAAATTTTAGGCATGAAGTGGCTGAATGAACTGATTGGCGGAGTCCTTTCCATGCTGGGGCTGGATGTAGGGGCGCGTATAGGGGGAAGCATCCAGTTTTTCCTCTATGATGTGTTGAAAATCACTGTATTGCTCTGCTTTTTGATTTTCGTGATTTCCTACATCCAAAGCTACTTCCCGCCAGAACGAAGCAAGCAGATTTTAGGCCGGTTTCATGGTGTTGGTGCAAATATTATTTCCGCCCTGCTGGGTACCGTGACGCCGTTTTGCTCCTGCTCGTCCATTCCTCTGTTCATCGGTTTCACCAGCGCAGGACTGCCATTAGGAGTTACTTTCTCCTTTCTGATTTCATCTCCTATGGTGGATTTAGGAAGTCTTATCCTCCTAATGAGTATTTTCGGAGCGAAAGTCGCTGTCGTCTATGTGGTGGTGGGGTTGGTGATTGCCGTAGCAGGCGGCACTTTGATTGAGAAATTACACATGGAGCTGTATGTGGAAGAATTTATCCATAGAGCTGAGTGTGTGAATATAGAAGCTCCTGCCCTGACAATGCAGGAACGGGTTCAGTTTGCAAAAGAACAAGTCGTCTCCACTTTCCAAAAAGTTTTCCCGTATATTTTGATTGGTGTGGGCATTGGCGCATTCATTCATAACTGGATACCGGAAAGTTGGATCGAGGCTGTGTTGGGCGGCAGCAATCCGTTTGGGGTTGTCCTTGCTTCTCTGGTGGGCGTTCCTATGTACGCCGATATTTTCGGAACTATTCCTGTGGCGGAGGCCCTGCTCTACAAGGGCGCACAACTCGGTACAATTCTGGCTTTTATGATGGCTGTTACCACGTTAAGTTTACCGTCGATGATTATGCTCCGTAAAGCGGTAAAACCGAAACTGCTGGCCTTGTTTATCGGCATCTGTACCATCGGCATTGTCCTTGTCGGCTACCTGTTTAATATCTTTCAGTTTTTACTAATATAATTTTTAGGAGGAATGATCTATGGGACTGTTCAGCAAAAAAAAGAAAGAAACAAAATCCTGCTGCTGCAGTGGCAGCTATACTCCAAAAGCAATGGGAAAAGCAGAAGCGGCAAAGGCCACTGCCGAAGTCAAGGTGCTGGGAAGCGGCTGTGCCAAATGCAGCGCTCTGGAGGATGCTGTTCGGGCTGCTCTGATGGAGTTGGGAATGGACACGACTATTGACCATGTCGCGGACTTCGCACAGATCGCCGCCTACGGGGTAATGACTACTCCGGCGCTGGTGGTAGATGGAAAAGTAGTGTCTTATGGCAGGGTGCTAAAAAAAGACGAAGCAAAGGCTGTCATTCAGAAAGTAAGAACCAGCACCTAGAAATAGAAACGCAGAAGTCCGAGTGGTTACGCTGCCTAATCTGTGAGAATAAAACGCGTAGCAGGCTACGTCGAGATACTGTTTTGAAAAAATGTCCTTTTCACTGCCCAAAGTGCAAAAAGAAACTCCATAGAAACCTTATTGCCGCTTTACCTGAATGTCGTTCCTGTCCCTTTTTTCCAGCGGCGTTTTCTCACTCGTTTCCATTCGGAAATTCTTGTCGGAGTATCCCGTTTAAACGATCAATCCGTTTATCGGTAAAACAAGAAGCCGACGCCCAGAGATACCAAAAATCGGCGGGAGCATCGCTTTCGCTTCAAAATGATGAAATTATGTATCGGTCTTGAAATGCAAATTCGCGGCGGCCGGCGGCGTGTGCCCCCTTGCCTGCTGAACGTACAATCAGACAATGCGTAAATGATTGGTGCAGCGATTATCGACTGTCTTTAACACTCGTGTGCAACTCCTTCGTTACAGCACCCCATCATTCGACAGACCGTCCTCTTTTCATGCTTATCACCCTGAAACATTTTTTATTGGCCTTCCTCCAAGTACTCCCTCAAAATTTGCAGTCCCCGCTCCAGTTTTTTTGTGCTCCCGGCCGAGCATAAGGAGACGCGGAGAAAGTTCTGTTTGCTACCTTCGGCAACGGCAAACCGGCCTGAATGGTATACGCGAACGCCCCGGTTCAACAGCTCGTTTTCTACTTCATAAAACGACCCCGGTACCTCGATTGGAAGCCATTGATAATAGCTTACGGCCTTGCGTTCGTCGTAGAAATCCGGGAAATATCCGGCGTAAAGCAGACAGTTTTTCTCTGTCCACATCCGTTTTTTTGCGGCGATCTGATACGCATCCCCGTTCAGGATCAGCTCCGTTATGATTTCCGCATCAAACGAGGAGGTTTTAATGTTAACGTTCAGAAGTCCATGTAAAATCGCTGCCTTATAACGTTCCCCAAACGCCATATACGCAATGCGGAGTCCGGGGCAGAGGCTTTTTGTCATACCACAGATATATATACTCTGCCCGCCCAGAGTGTCGAACATAGAAGGCAGAACCTTTCCCCCTGCCGCATGCAGCCACGCGGATATATCATCCTCCACCAGGATCAGATCATTCCTTCGGATCACTGCCGCAAGCTCGCTTCTCCGTCCTGCAGGGATACTGACGGCCGTTGGATTTGCACAGGTGGGGATCAGATAAATGCCCTTTATCCGGTTCACCGTGCATTGCTTTTGCAGCTCCTCAGGCAGCATCCCCTTCTCGTCTCCCCTGACAGGAATTAAGACGAGATGCAGAAGCTTCGCCAGTTCGATAAAATTTGAATACGTATATTCATCAGCAGCGATCTTATCTCCTGGAGAAAACAGCGCCAAAAATGCCACAGCCAGGGCATTCTGTGCGCCTGCAAAAATCGCGGTATGTTCACAGTCCGCATGCGCCCCGAGCTGCTCCATCCAGCGAATACCCGCGGCCAGCTGATGAGGATGCCCGGCCGGATAGGAATATTCATACAGATTTCTGAGATACCCCTTTTCAATGACCCTATGCGTCGCCTGCCCAATTAGCCCGCTGTATTCGCCAAACCCGTTAACTGCGCCCATCTCAATGCATACATCAAGCGTCTGCGGCGCAGGAATCGTAATATCTTCCGCCGAATGCGGGGACACAAACGTCCCCTTCCCCATCGTCCCGTAAATCAGCCCCTTTTTTTTACACAGGTCATACACTCTTGTAATCGTCGTATAATTCAGATCCAGATAATCGGCAATTTCACGCTGCGGAGGAAGCTTTGTCCCTTCCTTCAGAAGTCCGCTTCTGATCTTATCCTCCAGGTCCCCGGCAAGCGCCTTATAATATGGCGGCCGCAGTTTTTCCTTTTGGGGCTTCCATGTCAAAGGATAACTGTCAAATGAGTTGACCGGCATCTGTCTCACTCCTTGTATAATACCCTCAGTGAACAAGGGTGATATATTTAGGTTGTTCATGAAAAACCTTCCCGCAAACCTGCTTCTTTCCATCTTTGGCCTGATAGGAGGAAGTTCCACTCTTTTCAAATTGTTGTACATACAATTTTTATATTGTATGTATTATACCATACTGTTACAATAAAAACAACCCTTCTTCTCATACCGAGAACGAACGCAGCGAAAAGCGGACCCGGAAACAGGGCGTCTTTTGCAGACTTCTCTGACTTCTCAGCCCGCCCAAACCATTTACCCCGAAAGAAAGGACTTTCAAAATGAAAACAATGAAGCAGTACGGAATCGACGCCTTTACCGACAAAGTCTTTACCGGAAACCCGGCAGCAGTCTGCATTATGGAGCAATGGCTGCCAGACGATACCATGCAAAAAATCGCTATCGAAAACAATCTGTCCGAAACGGCTTTCGCGGTGAAAGAAAATCAGAACTACCATCTCCGCTGGTTTACACCCGGCGGGGAAATCAGCCTTTGCGGACACGCCACACTCGCGGCGGCCTACGCCATCATGCGTTTCACAGAACCGCAATGTACACAAATTCAATTTGACACTCTGAGCGGAACCTTAACCGTGCAAAAGCAGAACGGACTCCTCACCATGGATTTCCCCTCCTTTTCCCTTAAACCCATCGAAATCACAGAAGCGATGATTCAGGCACTCGGAATAAAACCTGCCAAGGCTTATCTGGGAGCCGATATAGTCTGCGTACTGGAAAACGAAGATCAGGTAAAAAAAGCCGTCCCCAATCTTGAGTTGATTCGCGGCCTGGACGGCCTGCTTTTGCATATCACCTCCCGAGGAACATCGTATGACTGCGTGACGCGCTCTTTTGCGCCAAAATGCGGCGTAGCGGAAGATCCCGTCTGCGGCCGAGGGCACTGCCATGTGGTTCCCTTCTGGGCAAACGAACTGGGCAGGCAGGAATTGACCGCATATCAGGCGTCAGCCCGAGGCGGCATCCTTTACTGCCGCCATGCAGACGGACGGACCATTTTAAGCGGCAAGGCCGTTCTTTTCTCCGAGGCGCAGATCTATTTTGACGAATAAAAAAGAGTTCGCTTTGCGAACTCTTTTGCCAAAGCGGCACTTCACACCGTACAGGGCGGCATTCCGTTGGCGCCGCCTTTACGCAGCCCGGTCCGTTAGAGCCTGCGGCAGGCCGCGCAGGCGGCCCATTTCCTTTCCGTCGCAAACGGTCTTATTCCGAACGAGGACATGTTTTGCTGGGGCAGGCTCTGCGCCCTCGGACCCGTTTGGGATTTTTATAGCATGGGGAAGCTCGGAGTATTTTCCTATATATGAAACAGCCGGGAATGGTCCCCTTACGGTTTCCAGTCCCGGTTATCTAAAACTATTTTACAGACGCTTACATCGGCATGATCCCAAAAAGGATCGCTGCGATCATACACACAACGCTGAAGCCCCACACCCAGAGAAAACTGTTTTTTATGTGATCCTTGATGTCTACATCGGCGAGGCCCACGCCGAGTAATGTCGCCGGCACCATCGGGCTGATAAAGGTCGCACAGTTGCGGCAGATAACCATGGCAGCCGCGATCGGCATTGCCGCGATTCCAAAGCCCTCTCCGATCCCAATCATGACCGGTAACATACCGTAGAAATAGCTGTCCGTATCAAACGCAAGCGGTACGCTCAAAATTCCGATCACAAGCGGCAGGTGACGTCCCAAAACGGCAGGCAGGAAACTGCTGATGAGGTTCGACATACAGGTAATGACGCTCACCGTTCCGTCTGTTTCCTTTACGAGGACGCCCATCAGGACGGCCGCACCCATTAGCGTCGAACACATCATGAGGGCTGGGCCTGCATGGCTGTTGATAACCTGCTTCTGTATCCTTGTTCACTGAGGGTATCTTCACGCCGGGATAATTGATTAGGATCGCCGCCGCAACGCCGAGCATAAACGGCACATAGCTCGGGAAAATATCCACAATGAGAAGCCCGATCACCGCTAACGTCAGTGCGATGTTAAACCCAAACAGCTTAGGACGGGCGAGCTCGTTCGCTTTTGAATCCGCGCTGATCCCGGCGCCTCCCGCATGCATGTTCCCTTCAAGCTGCGCCAGCCGGCCGTTTAAGCCCGCGCCGCGCTTTTTCTCGATTACACCGTTCGCCACGGCGACGGTTAATGCCAGGATAATGCCGCAGACCTGGATCGGCAGGATCGTCTGCCACAGAGCCCCGGCCTCCATGCCAAGGACGGTAGCCGCACACATAGTCGGGCCGGCCCAGGGCATCAGATTTAAAACGCCCATTGCAAGGACGCTGATGCGAAGAAGCGTGGTCGGCCTCATATGCATCTTCTTGTAAACAGGCAGCATGGCCGGAATCACAATGCAGAACGTGGACACACCGCCGCCGTCCAAATGGCCGATCAGGGCGATGATGCAGGTCATGATGCCGAAATACAGCACACTGAACACAAACAGCGCCGCAGTCGGGCCCGTACTTGAAAAGCCGCTCTTAATTAACTTGGCAATGTCGTCCCAGGTATAATAGTTTCCCAGGACCAGAACCGCTGCCAATACCATCGGAAACACAATAAATGCGATGCTGGGCAGTGTTTTACTCATAAAAGCGTGATTACAATGGCGATAATACAGAAAAACCCCAAGCCGCCAACCAGTACCTCTGACATTTTCACTCTCCTCTTTCGTCCTCAAATTCATATTCCCGGATCTGCCGTACCACATCAATGACGGTGCCGTCGCGCGCCTCAATAATGCCCACTATCCGGTCATCAAACCGCACCGGATCCGGCTCTCCCGCGATCGCATACGCCTTATCGCGCAGCTCCTCGATCGTGCAGAACGGCAGCTCCACCTCCTTCATGCACTCGATCAGATCCTGCCTTTTCGGATTAATTGCGATGCCGTACTCGGTGATGACCACATCCACCGTCTCGCCCGGCGTTGTCACGGCCGTCACAAACGAGCAGACAGCCGGGATTCTTCCCTGTAAAAGCGGTGTGAGCACAATCGTGCATTTTGCACCGGCCGCGGTATCCGGATGCCCACCCTGAGCGCCCGTAATCACGCCATCCGAACCGACTACCACGTTACAGTTGAAATTCACATCCACCTCCAGGGAGGCCAGGATTACAAAATCCAGCTTATTGACATATGCACCCTTGTTGAATGGGTTTGCGTACTCCGACGCGGAAATCTCGATGTGATTCGGGTTTCTTTTAATCGACTCAATCGCGCCCATGTCAAAATCCTGTGTGTCCACGAGCTTTCGAATCAGGCCCTTTTCCAGGAGCTCACACATCGGTGTGGTGATCCCGCCAAGGCCGAGTCCCATATGGATACCTTGCTCCTCCATAATCTTTCCCAGAGAGATCGTAGAAGCGATCGACGCGCCGCCGACTCCCGTCTGATAGGAAAAGCCTTCCTTAAAATACGGTGTATTCGTCACGAATTTCGTACAGTAATCGGCCATCATGAGCTTTCTCACATCGGTTGTAGGCTTTGCCGCCCCTGTCGCGATCTTTTCCGGATTGCCGATCGCATCAACTACACAGACGTAATCCACATGTACCATAGAAATACTGGCCGGAATGTTCGGAAACGGGACCAAACAGTCTGTCACAGCCACCACCTGATCTGCATACTCCGCATCCGCCATCGCATACGACAGGACACCGCAGTCGCTCTTTCCGCCGTTTGCCCGCAGATTTCCATATTCGTCCGCCGTCGGCGCCCCGATGAAGGCAATGTCGATGTGGACCTCTCCGGTCTCGATTGCACGGACTCTCCCGCCATGGGACCGCATGATGGCAGGCGTTTTAAGACGCCCCACAGAGATCGCCCTGCCGATCTTCCCGCGCACGCCCGAAGACTGGATTCCCGTGATCGTACCATCCTCTATGTAAGGGACAATCGCATCGTTTGCCTTCCCCAGGGAGCTCGCACAGACCGTAATGTCCTTTACGCCCAGTCTGTGCACCTCATCCATGACCATGTTGACAACATAGTCGCCCTCACGGAAATGGTGGTGGAACGAAAGTGTCATGCCGTCCCGAAGGCCGCATTTTTCAAGCGCCTCCCGGATGCTTCCTACCAGCTTTTCCCGTTTCGGGTCGCAGAGCGCGCGGACCGTCGGAGCCGCCTTCTGATACTTATATCCGTTTAAGGCGTATGTACCCGCAAAAGCCTGCTTCCCGGTCTCCTTTAAGATTTCTTCCGGAATCTCTCTCCCAACTGCGTTCCTCATCTCATAAATCCCCCTTATATCTGCCCGCCGCCTTCGCCATCGCCAGGGTCCTTTTCGCACCGTCATAAAACGCGATGTCGATCATCTTGCCATCCACGATGAACACGCCGATGCCAAGCGACTTCTTTTCGTCGATCTCTTGTACCACCTTCTCGGCAAAAATTACTTCTTTCTCACCCGGGGTAAAGATTTCATGTACAACGGCTATCTGCCTCGGATTTACGAGCGATTTCCCGTCAAAGCCCATGCGTTTGATGAGCCTCGTTTCCCTGGCAAAACCCTCCCTGTCAGCCCGGTTCGTAAACACCGTATCCCAGCACTGTACTTTTGCTGCGCGCGCGGCCATGATCATATACTGCCTGGCCCCCGAAAGCTCGTCACCCGTCCCGGTAATCGTGGTCTGCAGATCCTTTGTATAATCCCCGCCCGAAAGCGCGATCCCGATCAGGCGCTCTGACGAACGGCAGATTTCAAGTGCGTGCAGCACACCCAGGCACGACTCCAGCGCCGCCATGAGAAGCGTGCTCCCTTCGGGCCGCCCGAATTCACGCTCTGCCGCAAGCACATGCTCCTCGACCGTATGCACATCCGCCGCCGATTCTGTCTTTGCAATCCGGATTGTATCTGCTCCGCCGGCCACGCACACACGGATATCCTCCTTCCAGTGCGGCGTATCCAGGCCGTTGATGCGCACCACGCGCTCCACGCTGTGATAATCAATTTCCTTTAACGCGTGGAAAAGGGAAAAACGCGCCGCATCTTTCTGGCTCTCCGCCACCGCATCCTCCAGATCCAGTATGATGGAATCGGGGCCGTAGATGTATGGATCCTTGATAAGCCCCGGCTTTTGACAGTTCAAAAACATCATCGAGCGCCGCAAACGTTTCTTATTCGGATGCATCACTGAATCACACCTCCCCATGGCAGATTTTCGCTTATTCCGTTCGAGCGGTATACGGCACATTCCACCCGTGCCTTGAGCGTACAGTCGAGTGCCCCCTTGTCAAAAACCGTCACACGGGCATTTTTTACCCCGAGCCGCTCAAGCGTCTCCAAAACGACCTCACGGATCCGCCTGCCGTACTGATGAATTACACTGCTCTCTACCAAAAGTTCAATCCCGCCGTCTGCCGGCTCAACCGTCACCTGCGCGTCACTGGATTCCAATGTTCCCGCTACCGCGGTTTTCTGAATCTCCATAGCCTCCGCCTCCCTTGGTTCTTTGTTTTCTGGTTTCACTATAGCACACAGGGCATGCTCTGGCTAATATATATCCGTCTATGGCAGGTATAGGAAAAATCTTATACGGATCAAAAGGCAGCAAAAAAGCAGGCACCTTGACCGATTGCAGATTACGTGCAGTCCGGGAACTTTGCCGCTCTCGTGAAACTGTCCGCTGCTGCGGCTTTCTGCAAAGCAGCAAGGTGGCACTCGTTTTCTTTGCCCATTGAGGAAAGCTCACGGCGCATATAAAGCCCGGGCGGAAACGGTCGAATGATTCCCACTCGTTCCTGCCCGGGCTTTAAAATTCTTTCCATTTAAAATTTTATTCGGGCTCACATTGCCTGCCGGCTCCCGAATATCTTTTTATCCGCTCCTTTTTCTCACTCTGCTTCATACACCTCTTTCGCCAGATTAAACGCCGCCCATGCATTCGGCCATCCGGCATAAAACGCGGCATGGATAAGCAGCTCCGCCATTTCTTCCTTTGTCACACCGTTCTTTTTTGCATTGACAAGGTGCGTCTTCATGGAACTGTCGAAAATCCCCTTTGTCATCAGAATCGTTACCGTAATCATGCTTTGGTCATGCAGAGAAAGCTTATCCTCCCTGGCCCATGCTTCCCCGAACAAGACATCATCATTCAGTTCCGCAAATTTCGGAGCAAAACCGCCCAGCCTCGTTCTTCCTGCCGTCTGTTTTTCCATGTTCCATCTTCTCCTTTCAGCCTTTTAATGCCTGATACACTTCATTTCTTACGGGCTCCAGCCATTCATTCGAAGCCTCCTCGCCGGAAAGCTCCATCGCAATATGGCTGAACCATGAGTCCGCCTTTGCCCCATGCCAGTGCTTCACATTCGCCAAAATCACGGCGACCGTCCCCGGCACAATGCTCATGTACGGTAAAGAAGCAAGCAACCGAAAACAAGAGATAG
>JAAWAR010000045.1 GCA_022792295.1 Lachnospiraceae bacterium | reverse complement strand
GACCACAAGGAGGGAAAGAAACTATGAACAAATACGAATTGGCAGTTGTTCTTAGCGCAAAGCTTGAGGATGACGACAGAACAGCCGCTCTGGAAAAGGTGAAGGGCTATATCACCCGTTTCGGCGGAACAATCTCGGAAGTGGACGAGTGGGGCAAGAAACGCCTTGCCTATGAGATCCAGAAGATGAAAGAAGGCTTTTATTACTTTATCCGTTTCGAAGGCGATTCCGAGTGCCCGAATGAGGTGGAAGCGCATGTCCGCATCATGGAGCCGGTGATCCGTTACCTCTGTGTAAAGCAGGACGCTACAGAAGCTGTTCCGGAAAAGAAAGAGTGAGAATATGAATAGAGTTATCCTTATGGGTAGATTGACCAGAGACCCGGAAGTGCGCTACTCCCAGGGAGAGCGCCAGATGGCGATTGCGAGATACACGCTTGCTGTTGACCGCCGCGGCAGAAGAAGCCAGGACGGCGACCAGGGTCAGACCGCCGATTTTATCAATATCGTAGCTTTTGACCGTGCCGGAGAGTTTGCGGAAAAGTATTTCCGCCAGGGTATGCGGGTTCTGGTCTCGGGAAGAATTCAGACCGGGAGCTACGTCAATAAGGATGGCCAGAAGGTCTATACGACGGACGTAATCGTAGACGATCAAGAGTTTGCCGACAGCAAGAATCAGGGCGGCTCGGATTCCTACGGCAGCGCCCCCAGCCGGGGAAGCTATCAGCAGGCGACAAGACCTGCTCCGTCCGCAGCCATCGGCGATGGTTTTATGAATATTCCGGACGGAGTCGAAGACGAGGGGCTTCCGTTCAATTAAACAGACAGGAGGGAATGTTAAAATGGCATTTAATAAAGGTGACAAGGCCGACTCCACCAGGGTCAGGAGAGGCGGCATGCATAGAAGAAAAAAAGTCTGCGTTTTCTGCGGGGACAAGAACGGTGAAATTGATTACAAGGATGTAAACAAGCTGAAACGCTACGTATCCGAGCGTGGAAAGATCCTTCCGAGAAGAATTACCGGCAACTGCGCGAAGCACCAGAGAGCGCTGACCGTAGCGATCAAGAGAGCAAGACACATTGCTTTGATGCCGTATACCTGCGATTAATAGAGAAAGAATGCCGGCCTTTTTATAAAAAGAGGGCCGGCTCTTTTATACACACGCCGATGCAGAGGAAATAGGCTGCGGGAGTGGCGCATCGGCGGTATACCAGCAGGGGAAGAAAGCTCCCTGCTCGATTAAATCCAATGATAATAAAAAAAGTACAGAATTTTAATCTCTGCCAAATTGCGGAATCAGGCCAGTGCTTCCGGATGAATCCGATGCCGGATTCAGGGGAATCAGCCTATGCGGTGATAAGCGGCAGACATCGAGTGATTCTCTCACAGGAGAAGGATGCCGTTTCCTTTTCCTGCGGGGAGGAGGAGTTTCCGTTTTGGCATCATTACTTTGACCTGGGAACGGATTACGGAAAATTTCTTGCGGCAGTTCCCCGCGAGGATGCCTATCTGCAGGCGGCTACGGCCTTTGGAAGCGGGATCCGGATTCTGCGTCAGGAGGCTTGGGAGATGATTATCACCTTTGTCATTTCTCAGCAGAAATCCATTCCCGCGATCAAGACCCTGGTGGAGGCCCTGTGTACACGGTACGGCACGCCGATCAAACAGCCCACAGGCTCCTTTTACACGTTTCCGAATCCGGAGCAGTTAAACCGTGCTTCGCTTGAGGAGCTGTGCGCATTAAAACTTGGCTACCGCGCCAAATATATCAAAAAAATCTGTGAGGATGCCTGCACGGGCGCGTTGGATTTGGAACTTCTTTCTTCTATGGAATATGCGGCCGCCTTGGAGTATCTCGTCCGTTTTTACGGGATCGGCAGAAAGATCGCAAACTGTGTCTGCCTGTTTGGCCTTCATCAGATTGACGCCTTTCCGGTTGATACCTGGATTCGGAAAATCCTTCTCCGTGAATACGCCCCCCAAAGCCGGTTTGCCGAAAGCGTTCCCAAAACGCGCCTCTGCGACGCGTTGGTCGAGGAACACTTTTCCCGCTATGCCGGCTATGCGGGCGTCATACAGCAGTATATTTTTTACTATGAGAGACAGTCTGCCGGGCGCTATCCGGGGAAATCCGGCTCTGGAAGCTGAGACGGCAGTACCTCCTTTATTCGGCAGCGGGCGGAGTAACGGTGGCGCAAAGGGCGGAGAGAAACGCAGACTCCAGGGCAGAAAATTCCGTGTCACTGCGGGTTACCCAGCCGATCTCAAAGGAAAATCCGGGCTCCCTTATGGGAATCGCCAGAATGTTATCGTAGGCAGGCTGCTTTCCATAGGCGTTCTGATTGTTGCTGGTAATGCTGTAAGCCGGAGTTTTTTCAAGAAGGCTGTAGAGCATGGCCCGATTGGAGACCGTGAGTTTCCCGCGGCGTTTTTGCGTGAAAAGATGCTGTGCCAGGGGGGAATGCTCGTCGCATCCGTCAAAAAGGCCTGGATAGCAGCCGATATAGGGGTATGGAAGCATCTCATCCAGGGAAACGGAAAGCGGCCGTTGCTTATAAAGCGGATTATGGCAGCTCAGGATGACATGCGGGGTTTCCTCGCTGAGCTTATGATACTCCAGGCGCTTCAGCCGGATAAGCTTCAGCCAGGTTTTACGCTGGAATGAAGGAAAAAGAATAATTCCAAGGTCAGCCATAGAGCTCTCCACATTTTCCAAGGTATGCAGGAGCGTGTCCTCACGATAGGTAAGGACGGCTCCTGTTTCTGCATATTTTTGATATAAAGCGATAAAAATGTTGCTCACAAATTTAAGAGGCGAGGTAGAGACGGAAAGCGCCGGCTGCCCGCTCTGGTCTGCCTTTGCACAGATGGTCTGCAGAAGCTGAAACTGTTGATAAACAGGCCGCGCATAGTCGAGAAACCTCCGCCCGGGATCGGTAAGCCGGACACCTGTACTGATACGCTCAAAAATCGGATACCCAAGCTCCGATTCGAGAGATTTGATGGAGTAGCTTAAATTAGGCTGAGAAATGTAGAGGGCCTGGGCTGCCCGGTTAAAAGAACCCGCCTGCAAGACGGCAATCACCTGTTCGATCTGTTTCATATCCATGATATTTACCGCTCCTCTTGAAAAGAATCCCTGTGTTATATAAATTTTTGATACATTCTACATTGAATTATATATTAGCATAGTTACTCTGTAATTGCTATACTGGATACAACCTATAGGGAGAAACTGTCAGACAAATTCTAACAGTACAGACGATTTGAACTGTTAGGACAAATCGCATGCCATTTTGCACAGGAGGAAAACTATGTCTTTTATCGCATCCGAAAATGTTTTATTAGTATGGGCCGCCGTAATTTTTATTATGGCCTGTGCTGTTTTCATGGATCAGAAATGGAAATGGGCGTCCAAAATCAATAGCTGTACACTCTGCATTTTAGGCGGGCTTTTATTTGCCAATTTGAAGCTGATCCCAATGCAGTCGCCGGCATACGACGCGATCAACAATTATGTCTTGATTCTGGCGATTCCGCTTTTACTGTTTAAATCCGATATGAGAAAAATATACCGTGAAAGCGGTCAGGCGTTTTTGCTGTTTCATGTATGCGGGCTCGCAGCGGTTGCGGCAGCGTTTACCGGTGCATTCCTGTGCTCCCGCGTGGAAGGAATCGGAGCTTTTGCCGCCACCTACTGCGGCGGGGCGGTCGGCGGTACGGTAAATCTGGTGGCAGTGGCAGATATATTTGATCTGGATCCGAATATGTTCAGCAGCATGGCCATGGTGGGGAATTTTACGGCGGCCGCATTGCTCTTTGCATTCAGTCAGATGTCACAGATGTCGTTTTTTCAAAAAAATTTCAGACATCCGCACATGGATGCATACAGGGCAAATCTGTCGAAAGAGGAATTGGAAAGCGGAAAGTCTCAGTCTGCACTTTTCTGGAAAAGGAAGGACATTTCGCTTCTGGATATTGCCAAGGCTCTCGCGACCACATTTGTAATCGTCGGCATTTCGCAAAGCATATGCAGCGCAGTGAACGCTTCGTCCCTTCCCGGTCTGGCGAAGCAGCTTTTTGGCAGTATTTATCTGATCATGACGCTGATCACGGTGGCGGGGGCAACCTGTTTCCCCCAATATTTCAATCACATAAACGGCTCGGATGAGATCGGCAATATCATGATGTTGATTTGGTTTGTAACGATTGGATCCAGCTGTAATTTGCTTCAGATCATTAAATATGGCGGCTTGGTGTTAATCTTTTTCGTGATTACCTTTGTGGTTATGAGCGCTGTTGCTTTTGCAGTAGGGAAAATTTTTAAGATCAGCATGGAAGAAATCATGGCCTGTGTGATCGCAGCTATCGGCGGTCCGCCTACTGCTGCGGCTCTTGCAATCAGCAACGGCTGGACTAAGTTAATTGTGCCGGGAATGCTGGTTGGAATCTATGGATATATCATCGGAAACTATTTTGGAATCTTGGTTGGAAACGTATTGGGGGCGTAATATGTTTGACTGTTTGATACAAAATGTAAAGCTTTATGACGGGAGCGGCCGGCCGCCTTTTCGGACGAATGTGGGAATCAAAGACGGCAAAATCGAATGCATAGGAGAGGGTCTACAAAAGAACGATGCGGAAATAACGATGGATGCAGACGGAGCGTGCATGTGTCCGGGATTTGTGGATGTACACTCCCACGGAGATTTATTTCTGGGAACGGAACGCGGAGCGATCTCCAAACTTTCCCAGGGCGTGACAACGGAAATCGCCGGCCAGTGCGGCCTGTCCATGTTTCCGGTCAATCCAGGGCGGATTGAGGAGAGCAAAAAAATGCTTTCGTTGGGAGCGGTGCACTATCCGGAGGAATTCAAAACCTGGAACGATTTTGCTACCTATAAAAAATTTGCTCGGAAACAAAACCTGGCATTCAATACGGCGGTCTTTATGGGGCATGGCGCCCTTCGCATGGCAGTGCTGGGAGAGGAGGACCGCAGGCCGGAGAAGGCGGAAATGGAAGAAATGAAACGGCTTCTCGGGCAGGCAATGGAGAATGGGGCGTTAGGCTTAAGCTCCGGCCTCATCTATTCTCCTGGGGTGTTTGCCGGGAGGGAGGAGCTGACAGAATTATGCAGAGTGGTGGCAGAACATGACGGCATATACACGACGCACATGCGCAACGAATCCGTCCACGTTTTGCAGGCACTTGAGGAAGCAATTTGCATTGCACAGCAAACCGGCGTAAAACTTAATATTTCTCATATTAAGGTGATGGGAAAAGAGAACTGGGGCATGTCGGTACAAATGCTGCAGATGATACAAAAAGCAAGAGAAGCAGGTCTCCAGGTTACAATGGATCAGTACCCGTACGAGGCGACCTGTACTTCCCTCAATATCTGCATTCCGCCTTGGCATTTCAATTCCGGAATCAAAAGGCTGATTCACGATCTCAGGGATACAGAAATACGCAGGAAGATCAAAGAGGAGATGGAAGATCCCGCCTCCGGGTATGACAATAATTATTTGAATTGCGGCGGATTTGATGCGATTCTGGTGGTCTCATGCAAAAACACACCCGAAGCGCAGGGGCTTACCATAAAGGAGTATGCGAGCCTTACAAACAAAGATGCATTCGATACATATTTTGATATGCTGATTGAGAATGAAGGGGAAGGGCTTGCCGTATATTTCTGTCTGGACCGGGAAGACATGTTTCGTTTGATTCAGGACCCGCTCTGCATGGTCGGTTCTGACGGAAGCTGCTTTTCGGAGGGAGAGGCGGGGCATCCCAGGGCATTCGGGACGTTCCCGCAGGCGATTTCATGGTTTGCCCGTGAAAAAAAGATTTTTTCCATGGAAGAAATGATTCGAAAAATGACAGGACTTCCGGCAGAAATCTATGGACTTACAGGAAAGGGAAGGATCGCGCAGGGAATGGATGCAGACTTTGTCCTCTTTTACGAGGAAAGCCTTTGTCCGGGCGCTGATTATAAAATTCCGGATGGCCTGACAAAAGGAATCCATTCCGTCTGGGTGGGCGGAGAAAAAGCCTATGAAAACGGGAAACTGACCGGAAAATACAACGGGAAATTCCTTGCGTAAGGGAGAGAGGGTTTATGTATCCGTGCTTAAATGTAAATATCGGGCATCTCAAAGAAAATGTAAGGCTGGTGAGAGAGCTTTGTGAGGCACATTCCATTCAGATTACCGGAATTACCAAGTGTGTATGCGGCTCCGAAGTGATTGCGCAGGCATTTGTAGATGCCGGAATCCATATGCTGGGAGATGCCAGAATTGCGAATCTGAAAAAACTTAAACATGTTTCAGCCGAGAAGTGGCTGATCCGGCCGCCGATGCTCTGTGAGGTGGAAGAAACCGTTCTGTGGGCCGATGTATCCGTAAACTCAGAGATAGAAGTGATTCGTGCACTGAACCAGGCGGCCCGGACGGCTAAAAAATGCCATAAGGTGATCCTGATGGCAGACTTAGGAGATATCCGGGAAGGCTTTACCGACTATCAGGAGTTGCTGCGCGCGGCAAAGGAAACAGAAGAACTTCCGTTTGTGGAGCTGTACGGAATCGGCACCAATCTGACCTGTTTCTCATTCATCCAGCCGGATCCTGAAAAAATGAAGAAGCTGGAGGAAATAGGAAAGGAAATCGAACAGCTTCTTCAAAGAAAGCTGAAAATAGTGAGTGGCGGAAATTCGGCCAATATCGACCTGATGCTGCATGGAGGCATCCCGAAAGGAGTAAATGCGCTCCGCCTGGGAGAGTCGCTTTTGTTTGGACGGGAGCGGGCCAATTATACATATTTGCCGGGAAGCCGCCAGGATGTTTTTACCTTGGACTGCCAGATTATCGAGCTGAAGGAGAAACCTTCTCTGCCATGGGGAAATGTGGGAAAAGATTCCTATGGAAACAGCCCCCGGTTTGTTGACAGAGGAGAAAAGCGTCTGAAAGCGATCTGTGCCTTGGGCAGGCAGGACTTTGATATGGAGACCTCCAGGCCGGTTGATCCGGGAATTATCATGCTGGGTGCAAGCTCCGACCATCTGATGCTGGATGTCACAGACAGCAAAAACCGATATGCGCTTGGAGACGTTGTCACGCTGCAGCTTGGTTATTTCTCAACGATGAGGGCGTATACCTCCTCCTATGTGGAGAAAAGGATTATCGGATGAGTATGACGGATATGCAAAAGATATTGGAAGAAGCTCTGGTAATGGGAAAGGAATATACCAGGCAGGGGGAATGTGCCTCCTATATTCCAGAACTTGGCAGAGCAGATAAACACAGGCTGGGGATTTGTGTTTACACAAGGGAACAGAAAAAGTTTTCGGCAGGAGACACAAAGACACGGTTTACGCTTCAAAGCATCTCCAAAGTAATTTCTCTTGCCATGGCTCTGGAGCACTGTGGCTTTGAGAAGGTATTTGAGAAAATGAATATGGAGCCCTCCGGAGATGCGTTTAACTCTCTGATAAAACTGGACCTGGCCGATAATAAGCCGTTTAATCCGATGATCAATGCCGGAGCGATCGCGACAGTCGGGTATCTGGTCTCCGAGATCAATTTTGAGGAGATGCTGGAATATACAAGACGTGTTTGCCTGGACCAAGAAATTACTCTGGATCAGAGAGTATTTGATTCAGAAATGAGCCACTGCTCAAGAAACCGGGCCATCGCATATTTGCTCCAGAGCAAGGGGATTTTGGAAAATGACGTGGAGGAGAGCCTGGAGCAGTATACTCGTATGTGCTCTTTGAGCGTAACGGCAGAGAGTCTTGCTGGTTTTGGGATGGTATTGGCGGGAGGCGGCCTGCACCCGACAACAGGGCAGCGTCTCATGGACAAAAGCGCAGTGCAGGTAGTCAAGACAATCATGCTGACCTGCGGGATGTATGACGGTTCCGGAGAATTTGCCGTCCGAGTCGGCCTTCCCTCTAAGAGCGGAGTGGGAGGAGGAATCTTATCAGTGGCAAAACAGCGTATGGGAATAGGAATTTATGGCCCTGCGCTGGATGAAAAAGGAAACAGCATTGCCGGGCGGCATATGTTAGAATACCTTTCACAAAAGCTGAAGCTTCATCTGTTTGCGGAGGACTGATTCTACCTTCCGATGGCCCCAAAATGATAAAATTTCCTTCTGCAGTTGCGAAGCACACTCCGTTTGTGGTATGATACCCTTATCTGATCGGACACAGGAGGCGGCCATGTTCTTGATTGGCGGGATTACGCAGGGAAGCAGAGAACTCTCTTACCGCGCGGCAGTATTTGTCTGCGGCCGGTGCGGGCGTTACGGGAAGTATGAGGTGTTCATGACCTATATGTGCCTGTCACTGTTTTTTATACCGGTGTTCAAATGGAACCGCCGGTATTACGTGAAAACGACCTGCTGCGGAAGCGTGTATGAGTTGAATCCAAAGATCGGAACGCGCTTAGCACGTGGAGAGGATTTGGAGATCATGCCGGGTGATCTGTCATTTGTCTTTGGAGAAAATGGGCTTTTAGCCTGGCAAAATCCGGTCAGGCAGTGTCAAAGCTGCGGATACGAGACGACAGAAAACTTTGCGTACTGCCCAAGATGCGGGCAGCGGCTTGAGGAGAGGAGCACAGAATGAACTTTCAGTTTGCACATAACAATTTTAACGTCATGGATCTTGACAAGTCCCTGAAATTCTATAAAGAAGCGCTGGGGCTGGAGGAAACACGGCGCAAAACGGCTGAGGACGGGAGCTATATCATTGTCTTTTTAGGCGACGGTACGACTCCTCATAAGCTGGAACTGACGTGGCTTAGAGATTGGCAGAAGGATCACTATGACCTGGGCGATAACGAGTTCCATCTGGCTTTTACGGCAGAAGATTATGAGGCAGCTCATGCAAAGCATAAAGAGATGGGCTGCATCTGCTTTGAAAACGAAAAAATGGGAATTTATTTCATAGCGGATCCCGACAACTACTGGCTGGAGATTGTACCGATAAGAAAATAACACAAAAAAGGGCCTGCAGATTATTCTGCGGGCCCTTCTGCTTTCCATTTAAGAATGGCTTCCAGACGCTCCTTCTGGATCCCTTCCGTACCGCTTTCCGTAGGGAGATAGTAGCGCCGCCCCTTAAGCGATTCCGGGAGGCATTCCATGCGGGCTACCTTTTCCTTTGTATCATGTGCATAAATATATCCCTTTCCATAATCCAGATCCTTCATGAGCCCTGTGGGAGCGTTGCGGATGACAAGAGGAACCGGTTCCGACAGCATAGTAAGGGCATCTTCCTTGGCCCTCCCGTATGCGGCGTCGACCGAATTGGACCTAGGCGCGAGCGACAGATAGATCACAGCATGTGCCAGATGGATCTTGCATTCCGGAAGGCCTAAAAAATGGCAGGCCTGATAAACCGAGACCGTCAAGGGAAGCGCTTGGTTGTCAGCCAGCCCTACATCCTCGGTGGCAAAACGGATCAGACGCCTTGCGATATAGAGCGGTTCTTCCCCGGCCTCAAGCATCCGGGCGAGCCAGTAGACGGCAGCATCCGGGTCGCTGTTTCGCATGGATTTGTGGAGCGCCGAGATCAGATTGTAATGCTCCTCACCGTTTTTGTCATAAAGCAGAGACTTTTTATTAATACACTGCTCCAGAATTTCTTTTGATACAGTCGTCTTTTCGGCGGTGATCTCTCCGTTGGAGACTGCCATTTCCAGGACGTTTAAGGCTGTGCGTGCGTCGCCGTTTGCAAAGACTGCGATTGCGTTAAGCAACTCATCGGGAATGTCAACCCGCAGATACCCAAAGCCCTTTGGGCTTTTCAGGGCGTTTTTCAGGAGCTCGGTCAAGTCAGCGGCTGTCAGCGCCTGCAGGACGAAAACACGGCAGCGTGAGAGCAGAGCGGCATTGATTTCAAAGGAAGGATTCTCTGTCGTGGCGCCGATTAGAATAATACTGCCCTTTTCCACATAGGGGAGAAAGGCATCCTGCTGCGCCTTATTAAAACGGTGGATCTCGTCCACAAAGAGCACGGTGCGAAGCCCCATGCGCCGGCTTCCCTCTGCCTTTGCCATGACCTCCCGGATCTCCTTGATGCCGCTGGTCACAGCACTGAAATTGATGAAGTCCGCATTGGTCCGCTTTGCAATGATGCTGGCAAGCGTTGTCTTTCCGACGCCCGGAGGACCCCAAAAAATCATGGAAGGGATATTGTCCTGGTCAATGAGCTGACGCAGAAGCCTGCCGGGGCCTAAAAGATGCTTCTGTCCGGCAAAGCCATCGAGAGAATCCGGCCGGAGACGGCTGGCTAACGGGGACGCGGCTTCTTTATAATCAAAGAACGACATCTGTTCCATCATATCGTTTCACCTCTGCTATCAGTTTATCATCTCATCCCGAAAACTGCAACTAATAATAAAAACAAAGCTTGACATAAGTATGAAATCAGACTATAATAGCAATCACGTCTATAAAAGTACGAAATCAGACTAAGGAGGCCATGTGATATGGAGATGAAAGCAGGACAGGAGCTTTGTGAATTTAATACACTATATAAGGAAATGGATGAGATTTACCATGAGTTTGCTCTGAAAAAAGGAATTTCAGACAGTGTCCTGATGATTTACTATTTTATGGTCCAATTTGGGGATGGCGGTCTGCAAAGGGATATTGCAGCCTATTATTGTACGAGCAAACAGACGATTCATTCGTCAGTCAAAAAGCTGGAAGAACAGGGGTTTCTCTGTGCAAATGAGGGGAGGGGGCGTGACCGGAAATTGTACTTTACGCCGGCCGGCCGACGCTTTGCCGAGGAAAAAATCGTACCGTTAATTGAGGCAGAAAACGGGATCTTTGCGGATATGGTGCCGGAGGAGCGAACAGAATTTCTGCGCCTTACAAGAAAATACGTCTCGCTGTTTCGGGAAAAAACGAAACGGCTTTAGGAGTAACAGAAGGGAGTCCTATAAGGAATTATGAGAATACAATTATCCGATCATTTTTCATATAAGCGTCTGCTGCATTTTGTCATATCGCCGGTATTCATGATGGTATTTACTTCGTTTTACAGCATCGTGGACGGTCTTTTTGTCTCGAACTTTGTGGGCAAAACGCCGTTTGCGGCGGTGAATCTTATCATGCCGGTCGCTATGGGAGCCGGGGTTATCGGGTTTATGGTCGGAACAGGAGGAAGCGCCGTCGTCGCGATAGCGCTCGGCGAAGGAAAGAAGGAACAGGCAAACCGTTATTTCTCCATGCTGATTTATGCGGCTGCTTTGATGAGCGCGGTCTTGAGCGTTCTGGGAATCGTGTTTATGCCGGAAATCAGCCGGGCGCTGGGAGCAGAGGGAGAGCTCTTGCAAAACTGTATTATTTATGGACGGATTTTGTTTGCCGCCCTGCCGGGCTTTGTACTTCAATGCGCCTTTCAAAACTTCTTTGTTACCGCGGAAAAACCGGGGCTCAGTTTAAAGCTCTCTGTTTTTTCGGGTATCACAAACGCGGTTTTGGATTTTGTCTTTATTGTGGTTTTTAAATGGGGGATCGCAGGAGCCGCGCTGGCAACCGCGATCGGGGAAATTCTCGGAGGCGTACTTCCGGTTCTCTACTTCTCAAGAAGAAACAGTAGTCTTTTACGGCTCCAAAGAACGCGCTTTGAAAAAAAGGTTCTGATGCGGGCGTTTGCGAACGGCTCGTCGGAGATGGTGTCTAACCTCTCGTCATCGCTTGTGAACATTCTTTATAATTTCCAGCTTATGCGGCTGGCAGGAGAGAACGGGATTGCGGCCTATGGGGTTATCATGTATGTAAACTTTGCATTTATGGCGATTTTCATCGGTTATTCCATCGGCAGCGCGCCGATTATCAGCTACCATTATGGAGCGGGAAACAGAACGGAGCTAAAGAATCTGTTTCAGAAAAGCCTGGTGTTAATTGGAACGGGAGGTGTGGCCATGCTGGCGCTTGCAGAATTATTTGCCTCACCGCTTGTAGAGGTGTTTGCGGGGTATGACGCTGAACTATCTGCCATGACGTGCCACGGCTTTCGCCTGTATGCATTGTCGTTTGTGATTATGGGCTTTAACATATGGGGGTCTGCATTTTTTACGGCACTCGGGGATGGGGGCGTCTCGGCAGCGATTTCATTTCTGCGTGCGTTCCTATTCCAAACGGTGGTGGTCATCGTTCTGCCGCTGCTTTTGGGCCTGGATGGGATCTGGCTCGCCATCGTGGCAGCAGAGTTTTTGGCCGTGATTGTGACTGTGACCTTCTTGATGCTTAAGAAGGAACAGTATCAGTATACATAGGAAAACAGTTTTTCGTAAAGTGTGAACATGAAACCGAGATTGTTTACAAATGTTAACCTAAAAAATAAAATGGTTGACAAATGGAAAAAATTTGTTATACTGGTATCGTACCTTCAGTGAACAAGGGGCCACACGACTATGCACCGCAGATGAGCAATTCTGCGGTCTTACCGTCGCTCGGCGTATTTGGACGTACGCCGATTGCAACGTCGCCAGCCGCCAAAAGGTAGTACCTGCGGCGTGTGTCTCCTTACCTACTGCGGGCAGCAGGGCAGAATGAAACGAAAGGTGAGGGATTGACAGATGGAAAATATGGCAGTTAAGAGAAAACTGACGACGGCACAGATGACGGTGACAGCGCTTATGACGGCAATAACCTGTGTGATTGGACCGATTGCACTCCCGATTCCGGTAAGCCCGGTGCCGATCAGCCTGACGAACCTGGTGATTTATTTTATGGCGTATGTTCTGGGTACCAAGCTGTCTTTGATAAGTGTTCTGATTTATCTACTTTTGGGAGCGGCAGGCCTTCCGGTATTTTCCGGTTTTGCCAGCGGCCTCGGGAAGCTTGCAGGGCCGACGGGCGGATACCTGGTCGGTTTTATCTTCCTGGCCTGGCTTGCGGGTTTCTTTGTGGAGAGATTTCCGGGCCGGCGTTCCATGCATGCGATCGGCATGGTCATCGGGACCGCGATCTGTTATTTATTTGGAACAGTCTGGCTTACGGGACAGCTCCATATCACGTTTGTGGCCGGTCTAGGGGTCGGCGTACTCCCGTATCTGCCGGGAGACACGGCAAAAATTATTTTAGCGCTCGTCATAGGGCCGAAAATCAGAAAATCGGTTTTACAGTGGCTCCGTTAAACGAGAAAGAAAACAAACACATCCGGCAAAGACGGATGGTACTGTAAGAAAGTACTAACATATTTGCACAGAAACGGTATGGCTTCGGCCATGCCGTTTCTGTGTTTCATCCGTTTTTTGCGGGGATAGGCACTGCAAGTGTGCCCTTTGTTTCAAAGGATTATTTTACGGGGTTATTTCTGCGCCTTCCTTTAACTGCTCTTTCAGTCATGCCCGAAAGCAGCCGGGTCTGCTTGGAAGCCCCTTGACAAGATAGACGAACACTGGGTATGATGAATCCTATAAGGTTCGTGCCGGTTCCTCATATACGTGGCAGCCGCAGCGGCCATTTTGTTTTACTATGTAAAGGGCACTGTCTGCGTTTCGGAATAGCTCGTCATGGAAGCCGCTGGGAGAAAAAGCGACTCCGATACTCAATGATATGCGGGGCAGACCATCCTCGCCTGAGAGGAGAATCCGGTTAATCTGCTCGGCCTTTTTTATGACAGCATCCTTTAGGTCCGGCTGAATGTCGGTCATGACAACGGCAAATTCATCCCCGCCTATCCGAATTGCGAAGTCACTGGGACGGAATGAGGATGTCAGAAGCCCCGCCACCTTTTTTAATACCTTGTCGCCGATTTCATGGCCGTTTTCATCATTGACCGTTTTAAAATTGTCCACATCAATCAGCAAAAGAGCCATCGGGAGCGGCTGGATGCGCAGACGCTCCTTTAGTTGTTCAAACGCGCCGCGGTTCATGATCCCGGTCAGCGGGTCAAGCTCCGCTTTCTTGCGCATCTTTGTATAGTTAGCGGCGTTGATTTCATAAATGTTATTGTACGTCAGGGCCAGATAACGGAACTCATAGGAGCCGATAAGCTCCAAGGCCCGATCATCCCGGATA
The DNA here is from genome assembly GCA_022792295.1 of Lachnospiraceae bacterium. Classification (GTDB taxonomy): domain Bacteria; phylum Bacillota; class Clostridia; order Lachnospirales; family Lachnospiraceae; genus CANQGL01. Next base: position 6,147 of record JAAWAR010000045.1, on the reverse strand, counting down.
TTTTTGATATAAATTCGAAGCGGCTTGATTACCAGTATGATGATCATGAGAAAGGTCAGTACATTCATAATAAACAGAAGACTGATATAAATGCGCTGGCGGGTGATTGTAAGCTCAAGGTCATTCTGGCTTGTCGCCTGGTGGTCAAGCGTGGCATTCAGAACATTGGTGATAAAATAGGAGGTATTATCCTTTATGAGAGCCTTTGCATCCGTGTAGCTGGCATCAAAGACAAGGCTCTGCGCTTTCTTTAACTTTTCCTCAGGAGATGAAAGACGGTCCTGGGCGGTCAATTCTACTGTAAGCAGGGCCGGATCCATGCGGCTTTCGGGGTAGCCGTTGGCAGCCGCTACAAGCTTTATGGAATACAGCTCCCGTTCCATCAGCCGGTTGGAATTATCGAGAGCCGTCTGCAGATAAGAGAGAGAGGCTGCATCCGTCACATTAAGCTCCAGACGTTCCAGCGCATGTTCCCGTTTCCTGGTTTCATATGCTTCTTTAAAATAAGCGTCGGCATACGTGAGATCCTGGGTTACGGCGAAAAGGCGAACCTGCTCCGTCAAAAAATCCGAGCCTTCCTCAACCTGGGCGGCTGATTTCTGACAGGCAATATAGTCCGCTGTCGTCAGAAGCAGATGTTCATACTTTTGTGAAATCTGCAGGGTAGCGTGGATAAGGAAAATATACAGAATGCTTGCACCCAGAATCAGACAGTAATTCAGTGTGCGGATACGAAATCCCTTTGGTGATGTATTCTGCTCCATTGGGGGCCTCCTTTGTTTTGGGATTATAGGGATATTTTACCTGTTTTTCCCAAGAAAAACAACCGGGATGCATGTGCTTTTTTTGAATTTTGGAGGATAGTTTGAGAAGAAAGCCGGGATATATGCTTTTACCTTTAAAATTCTTAAAAACCATGCTATAATACTGATATGATATCAGAGTCAAAACTGTACGTATAACGTTTGGGACTCACGAAAACTTAAGAAAGCAGTCTGATTTGGGCGTCCTTCGAATGCCTCTAAAATTGTGAGGGCATACATGCAGGGCAATTCGTATACCATAAGGATCAGCCCCTTTTTGACTTCAACATTTTGACAGGATTTGCAGCAATTTTAGTACGAGGAGACAATATTATGAAAAAAATGATTTCCTGGAATGTAAACGGCCTCAGAGCCTGTATGGGAAAGGGTTTTTTGGAATACTTTAATCAGGCAGATGCGGATGTATTCTGCATCCAGGAAAGCAAGCTTCAGGAGGGGCAAATCGAGCTTTCGCTTCCCGGATACTGGCAGTATTGGAATTATGCAGAAAAGAAAGGCTATTCCGGCACCGCCATATTTACAAAGGAAAAGCCATTGTCTGTTTTCTATGGATTGGGAATCGAGGAGCATGACCACGAGGGGCGTATGATCACGGCGGAATTTGAGTCGTATTATGTCGTGACCTGCTATACGCCGAATTCGCAGGAAGGGTTAAAAAGGCTTGCCTATCGTATGGCCTGGGAGGAGGCGTTCCGCGCGTATCTGCAGGGGCTGGAGCAGCGCAAACCGGTTATTTTCTGCGGAGACTTGAATGTGGCACATGAGGAGATCGACCTAAAGAATCCGGCGTCTAACCGCAAAAACGCGGGCTTTACCGACGAGGAACGCCAAAAATTCACAGAACTGACGAAGGCAGGCTTTATTGACACCTGGCGTTTTTTCAATCCGGACCGGACAGGGGTCTATTCTTGGTGGTCTTATCGCTTTTCTGCGAGAGCAAAGAATGCGGGCTGGCGGATTGATTATTTCTGTGTCTCCGAAGCGTTAAAAGACAGGCTGGTTAACGCCGCTATCCATACGGATGTGCAGGGGAGTGACCACTGCCCGGTGGAGCTGGTAATTCAATAGAAACGATAGGGGACGACGAAAATTGACCATCACGATTGCCCTTTCGGGTGATGCACATGATTTTTGTAAGGAAAATACTGTGTGTTCAAACAGCAAACATTGACACGGGAAACGGTAGAACGAAAATTTATGGAGTTTCCTGTAAATACAAAAGTTTAACAAAAGAGACGGGGGATTGGCGAATGAGGCAGCAGTTGAACGGACAGGAGATCCTATACCCGCTGGGTGTAACGTCTACAGGGGGCAGAGTAACCTTCCTTTTTGAAACAAAGGGAAAGCAGGTTAAGCTTTTGCTGTATCGAAAAGGAGAGGAACAGGCAGAGGAGCTGAGCTTTAAACCGGAGGAGCGAATGGGGAATGTTTGGCGGCTGACTGTCGCAGATAGGGACCTTTCCGGATGGGAATATGTATTCGAGGTGGACGGCGAGCCCGTCTTGGACCGGCATGCCAAAGAAATCGCCGGCCGTGAGAGATGGGGGGATTTTTCCCGTGCAGGAATGCCCATACGGGCCAGAATTCCTTCGGGCTCTTTTGATTGGGAAGAAGATGTGCCTTTGGAAATTCCCTATTCGCAGACAGTGCTCTACCGCCTGCATGTGCGGGGCTTTACGAAACACGCCTCCTCAAAGGTAAAGGAGAGGGGAAGCTTTGCCGGAGCGGCAGAAAAAATCCCATATCTGAAGGAGCTGGGCGTGACGGCTGTGGAGCTGATGCCGATCTCAGAATTTGACGAGCTGATACCGGCGGCAGGACGGATCAATTACTGGGGCTATGCGGCCTCTTTTCCGTATGCGGTGAAGGGAGCTTATGCCTCCGGGAAGGGAGGAGGCCCAAAGGAGGAATTTAAGGCGTTTGTCAAACAATTACATAGGGCGGGGATAGAATGTCTGCTGGAATTTTACTTCACCGAAAGAGAGACGCCTGTGGATATTTTAAATATCCTGCGTTATTGGGTGCAGGAGTATCATGTGGACGGATTCCGAATTTCCGGACAGGCACCAATTCGTCTGCTTGCGGCTGATCCGTTTTTAAAGCGGACCAAACTTCTCGGTGAGAACTGGGGAGAGGCATTCTGCGGCCGCTCTGCCCGGGGCTATGTTTTGCCTGGAGACGGGACAGTCACGGTGGCGGAAAAGAACCTTGCAGAGTGCGGGAGCCGCTTTCAGGATGAGATGCGCCGCTTTTTAAAAGGAGATGAGGGCATGCTGCATGCGCTGGAATTTCACACAAGAAGAAATCCGGCGGATTATGGTGTTATCAACTGCATGGCCTCCACAAACGGCTTTACGATGACGGACATGGTATCCTATGACAGGAAGCACAACGAATTAAACGGGGAGGATAACCGGGACGGCAGTGACTGCAATTATTCCTGGAACTGCGGCTTCGAGGGACCGACCAGAAAAAGGAAAATTTTAAACCTGCGGGAGAGGCAGCTTGCAAACGCATTCCTCCTTTTGTTTTTAAGCCAGGGAACACCAATGCTTCTGGCAGGAGACGAGTTCGGCAATTCGCAGAAGGGAAACAACAACGCTTACTGTCAGGACAACGAACTTTCCTGGCTCAACTGGAAGCAGCTTGAAACGAATGCCGGCATGCATGAGTTTGTAAAAAATCTCATTGCATTTCGAAAGAAACATCCGGTTTTTCACATGGAACGGGAACCGCGGATTATGGATTATAAGTCCTGCGGCCGCCCGGATGTGTCCTATCATGGGGAAAGGACCTGGCGGCCGGAGTACGAAAACTATCGAAGACAGTTTGGAATCCTGTACTGGGGAGCGTACGGGAGAAAGGAGAATGGAGACGAGGACGATACGTTTTACGTCGCCTATAATATGCACTGGGAGCCACATGTCTTTGACCTGCCGCGTCTTCCGAAGGGGCAGCTCTGGCATATGGCCTACGATACAGCAAAAGGCTTTGCGGGGGCGTATCCGGAGGGAGGGGAGCCTGTGCTTAAAAATCAGGTACAGTCTGTCCTCCCCCCGCGGAGCATTCAGGTGCTTCGCAGCCGTCCGGGAAGCGGCTATTATGTATACAAAACGCCAATCGGTGAGGTGACAGTCTGCTGCGAGGACGGTGCCGTGACGGGGCTGCATTTCGGAAGGCTGGAGCCGAAGGGCAAAAACAGAAAAGAAGCGCGCACGGAGCTCTCGGAGCAGGTCTTTTCACAGCTTTCAGAGTATTTTGCCGGGACACGGAAAACGTTTGAGCTTCCGCTTAACCCGCAGGGGACCGAATTTCAGAAAAAAGTCTGGAAGGCCCTTTTGGAGATCCCTTACGGAGAGACCCGGAGTTATAAGGAAATTGCCACCGCCATCGGGGATGAAAAGGCCACGCGGGCGGTCGGCATGGCAAACAATAAAAACCCGATCGCAATTCTGATTCCCTGTCATCGGGTGATCGGGGCTGACGGTTCTCTGGCCGGCTATGGAGGCGGAGTGGACATAAAGCGCCGGCTCCTTGAGACGGAATCTGCTTATTCCGGATAAACCAACTGCTCGTTTGTGATGTGCTCTAACACCTCGTCGTAAAATTTTTTGGCCAGATATTTTGCCATCGGAAGATTCATATCCAGGTAATTCCCGCAGTCTCTGGCCGCCGCCCCGGGGACTGCGCCTTCAAAGTCACGGATAAAAAGGAACATCTCCTGCAAAAGAGGAATGATGTCAGAGGATTCGTAGTCGCCGGATAAGAGAAGATAAAAACCGGTCCGGCATCCCATCGGTCCGAAATAGAGGACGCGGTCCTGATAGACGCGATGATTGCGCAGGAAAGTTGCCCCAAGATGCTCGATGGTGTGCATTTCCGCCGTATTCATAACCGGTTCATGATTGGGGCGTGTCATGCGGATGTCGAAGGTGGTCACATGGGAGTCTCCGGCAGTGTCCCGTCTGGAAACATAGACGCCGGGAAGAAGTTTTAGGTGATTGACGGTAAAACTTGCAATTTTCTCCATAATTTTCACAATCCTTTCTTCATTTGCCGTCTATTATAGCAGATTTTTGCGGCAATGAACAGGAAAAAAGGGCAGATTCTTTCCAAATGCCATACATTCTTATGGACTTTTTCACAGATGCAAAGCTTGGAAGGGAACTGCAAGAAAAATTTCTTGTAACCTGCCGCCAGTTGTATTATAATAAGAAAAATGCTGAAATTATTTGTGAGGAGAAAATCAATGCTTGATGGAAAAAAGACTTTATTCAGCGGGATGCAGGCGACCGGGAACCTGACGCTGGGAAATTATCTGGGGGCGTTAAAAAATTGGGTCAGCATCGCGGATGAGTATCAGACCTTTTACAGCGTTGTGGACATGCATTCGATCACGGTGCGCCAGGATCCGGCTGAGCTCAGGAAGCGGGCGCGTACTCTTTTAACCCTTTATATCGCAGCCGGCCTGGATCCGGAAAAAAATTGTATTTATTACCAGTCCCACGTATCAGGCCACGCAGAGCTCGCATGGATTTTAAACTGCTTCACTTATATGGGCGAATTAAGCCGGATGACGCAGTTTAAAGACAAGGCTGCAAAGCATGCAGACAACATTAATGCAGGGCTGTTTACATATCCGGTTCTGATGGCGGCGGATATCCTGCTTTACCAGGCGGATGTGGTGCCGGTGGGCATTGATCAGAAGCAGCATCTGGAAATCACAAGGGATATTGCCATGCGCTTCAACAGCGTATATGGAGATGTCTTTACGATCCCCGAGGTCTATATCGGAAAAAGCGGCGCGAAGATCATGAGCCTGCAGGATCCGTCGAAGAAAATGTCCAAATCGGATGAAAATCCAAACGGCAGCATTTATTTGATGGATGACCCGGATACCATTATCCGTAAATGCAAGAGGGCCGTGACCGACTCTGAGGCCGTTGTCCGCTACCGGGAGGAGCAGCCGGGAATCAAAAACCTGATCGATATTTACTGTGCCTGCCTGGATAAGATTCCTGCGGAGGCAGAACGTGAGTTTGATGGAAAAGGATACGGCGAATTTAAGGCAGCCGTGGGCGAGGCAGTCGTATCCGTGCTAAAGCCGCTACAGGATCGCTTCGCAGATCTTACAAAAAATAAAGACTATCTGGATAGCGTTATCAAAAACAATGCAGAGAAGGCGGCATATTTCTCCAACAAGACATTAAGAAAAGTGCAGAAAAAAGTGGGATTTCCGGAGCGGATCCGATAAGGAGGACTTATGAAGCTGTTATCCTATCTCGTAGACAGAAAAAAATTTATCGGTGTTTTGAATCAGGAT
>JAAWAR010000008.1 GCA_022792295.1 Lachnospiraceae bacterium | reverse complement strand
GATGATGCGCTTGCAGCACTCGAGAAGGTTGTAAAGGAACTGAACTAAACAAATTATACTTGCGGGGCGCAGCCAGGCTTTGGCCGCGCCCCTTGTCATATGTACAAAATACGTGCAGAAGGGGAGAGGCTATGCGTAAGGATATTATTTTTTTCGATCTGGACGGGACACTCACGGATTCAATGCCGGGAATCACAAAAGGCGTACAGTATGCGCTGCGCCGTTACGGGATCATGGAGGAGGACTTAAATAAGCTGAAGCCATTCGTGGGTCCGCCGCTCCATGAGAGCTTTATGGAATACTACGGTTTTTCGCTGGAACAGGGCATGGAGGCCATTGTGGTATTCCGGGAATATTATAACGTGACGGGCTGGAAAGAGAATGCGCCGTATCCGGGTGTACGTGATCTTTTGGAATGTCTCCAGGCAGCAGGGCTTGGGTTGTGTGTGGCGACCTCAAAGCCGGAGAGGACGGCAAAACGGGTGCTGGAGCATTTCGGACTTTTGCCGTATTTTACGTTTGTCGGCGGGGCGGATGACGACAGTACACGGGTGAAGAAGGACGATGTGATCCGATATGTGATGGAGGAGTGTAAATACACGGAGGCTGACAAGGAGAGGATCCTGATGGTCGGGGACCGGCATCATGACATGGAGGGGGCGAAAAAGGCAGGAATCTCGGCGGCCGGCGTGCTGTACGGGTATGGGAGCCTTAAGGAGCTTCTCACATCCGGGGCGGATTGGGTCGCAGAGACGCCAAAGGAGCTGGGAGAAAGAATCCTTGCGGGTGATTTTAGATGATGCAAGAAACATTTAAAAGAAGTGTCAGCGCCGCAGGCGGGATAACTATTTTATAGAGCCTCCGGCCGGCCTGTGAAGGGGCTGGATTTTTCTCCCAGAGTATGCTAGAATAATCATCTGACAATCTTTTAATCCGAATGTTGAGGAGAAGCATACATGAAAAAGTTTTTGGATACGATTACGGCGGAGGTAAAGCGGGCATTTGGAGCCTGTGGGTATGAGGAGGAGCTTGCAAAGGTAACGCTCTCGAACCGGCCGGATCTCTGCGAATACCAGTGCAACGGGGCTATGGCAGCGGCAAAGAAATATAAAAAGAAGCCGATCGACATCGCAAACGAGGTCGTGGGGAAGCTTCAGGCCAGCCGTTTTTTTGATGAGGTAAGCGCGGTGATGCCGGGCTTTATCAATTTAAAGATCGCGGCGCCTTTCCTTGCAGAATATATGAACGGTATGAAAAACAACGAGAAGCTTGGTATGGAGGAGACTTCCGAAAAGCGGAACATAATCGTGGACTATGGCGGAGCGAATGTGGCAAAACCGCTGCATGTGGGGCATTTGCGGGCAGCGGTGATCGGCGAGGCCATTAAGCGTATGGGACGCTTTGTAGGGCATCATGTGATCGGGGATGTTCATCTGGGCGACTGGGGCCTGCAGATGGGATTGATTATTGAGGAGCTTAAGGACCGTGAACCCGCGCTTCCCTATTTTAGAGAGGACAATGTGGGTGAGTATCCGTCCGAGGCACCGTTTACGATCTCGGAGCTCGAGGAGATTTACCCCGCGGCCAGCGCAAAGGCGAAAGCGGATGACGCATTTAAAGAGCGTGCCCAGGAGGCGACCTTTAGGCTTCAGAACGGGTATGCGCCTTATCGTGCTCTTTGGAAACATATCATGCATGTATCGTTGGCTGATTTAAAGAAGAACTATGCGAGCCTGCAGGTGGAGTTTGATTTGTGGAAGGGAGAGAGCGACGCGCAGCCGTATATTCCAGAGATGGTGCAGTCCCTGATTGACAAAGGGCTTGCGCATGAGAGCCAGGGCGCCTTGGTGGTGGACATTGCCGAGGAGACAGATTCCAAAGAGCTGCCGCCGTGTATCATCCGCAAGTCAGACGGGGCCTCTCTTTACGCGACTTCGGATTTGGCGACGATTGTGGAGCGGGAACAGGATTTTAAGCCGGATCATTATATTTATGTTGTGGACAAGCGTCAGGAGCTGCATTTTACCCAGGTGTTTCGGGTTGCGAAGAAAGCAGGGATCACAGCGGCGGACCGCCGTATGGATTTTGTAGGGTTCGGCACGATGAACGGCAAGGACGGGAAGCCCTTTAAGACAAGAGAAGGCGGTGTCATGCGCTTGGAAAACCTGATCTCGGAAATCAGTGAGGCCGCATACAGCCGCATCATGGAAAACCGTACCGTCTCCGAGGAGGAGGCGAAGGAGACCGCAAAGCTTGTGGGCCTGGCGGCCTTAAAATATGGTGACCTCTCGAACCAGGCGACCAAGGATTACGTGTTCGATATTGAGCGCTTTACCTCCTTTGAAGGGAACACAGGGCCTTATATCTTATACACGATCGCAAGGATTAATTCGATTCTGAAAAAATACGCAGAGAGCTTTGGCGAGGCGGCCGTTACCGAGATCCAGGCTCCTGCGGCGGAGCCGGAAAAAACGCTGATGCTGTCGCTCGCGCGGTTTTCCGAGGTGATGCACACAAGCTTTGAGGAGCTGGCCCCTCATAAAATCTGCGCCTACATTTATGAGCTTTCCAATGCGCTCAACCATTTCTACCACGAGACGAAAATCCTTGCGCAGGAAGATGAAGCAAAACGGAACGGGTATATCGGCCTGGTTACACTCACGAGAGAGTGCCTTTTGACCTGTATCCATCTTTTAGGCTTTGATGCACCGGAGCGGATGTAGGAAGCGGCAGGCCAGACTACGGCCGGCACCGGTGCAGACAGGAGCGGGTTCTGCCGGGAATCCGCTTCCACTTGCGGCTGCAGTTTGACTGGTTCAACCGCAGCGGTTTCTTTGCCCTTATCTGGATAATTGCTCCGGACATAATTCTGCCGCAAAAAGTTTATGAAAATGTAATACTTTTTTAACTAAAATATGGTATAATCTGTTCCAAGATTATACCAGCGCTGATTTGCGCCCGCCCGAAGGGAGGGAAATAACCGAAGCAAATCATGCGCCTCCCCCCGGAGGGACAGCATGTCCTTTGGGATGTGTTATAATCTTAACAAAAGCAAAAAAGCAGTGCGGGTTGGAGCTCCGCAGTGCGAACGTATCACTACAGACAGGGATTGTAAAACAAGACAGATTGGAGTACAGGAGATGTGTAAAAAAATACGGATTTTAAGTCTGAGTTTGGCGCTTTCTCTGATGACGGCGCAGATTTCTTTTGCAGAGACTGCAAGGACTCCCGAGAGCGGCATAGAAGTGCTGTACGGGGATGAGGTTGGTTCGCGGGTTGGCCCCGGTGCGTCTGAAAGCAAGGATACAAAGCAGGATTATACCAGCCAGAATACGAACAACAATTCGGTTTCAACTGTTGGCCCCGGCGGTCAAAACGATATGACGCTGACTCCTGGGACAGGGAATCCGGGAGGGATCCAGACTCCGTCTGCAGGGAACACACCCAATCAGACAAATCCAAACCAGACCGCAACGAATCAGACAAACCAAACAACCCCGGCCAAGCAGACGACGGTCCCACAGCCCAAGATTTCTGCGGAGGCGGCAGTTCTCTATGATGCGACGCATAACACGTTCCTTTTTGAAAAGAACGCGGATATGAAGCTGTATCCGGCCAGCATGACGAAGCTGATGACGGCCCTTTTGGTCCTGGAGAACGCGAAGATGGATGACATGGTAACGTTTTCCAAGACGGCCGTGACGGATCTCGAGTCCGGTGCGGTGACGCTTAAGATCTCCGAGGGAGATAAGGTTTCTGTTAAGGACTGCTTATACGGGCTTTTGCTAAAGTCGGCCAATGAGGTCGCCAATGGACTCGCAGAGCATGTGGGCGGCAGCATTTCAGGCTTTGCGGATAAGATGAATGCAAAGGCAGCCTCGCTGGGCTGTACCGGTACGCATTTCGTGAACCCAAGCGGGCTCAATGACAGCAACCATTATACGACCTGCCGTGATATGGCGAAAATTGCGAAGGCGGCGTTTGACAACAAGACTCTGTGCGAGATCGTTTCGACCTTAAGCTATCAGTTCCCGGCCACGAAAAACGCCGGGGCGCAGACACTTACGCCGGGTCACAAAATGCTTTACGCAAACGATTCCCGCTATTATAAAGGAATCATTGCCGGCAAGACCGGGTATACTTCTCTTGCAGGCAATACGCTGGCGACATGTGTGGAAAAGGACGGAACACGCCTGATCGCGATTGTCATGAAAGCAAAAAGCACGCATTACGAGGATACAAAGGCTCTTTTAGACTACGGCTTTGAGGTCTTAAATGCCGGAACAGATCAGGGGAGTTCTTTGGGCCAGTCGGTCAGCCAGTATAAATGGATTCAGGATGGAAATGACTGGCGGCTTGAGCTTGCAGACGGAAAGAGGGCCGTTAACTGCCTTCTCAATGTAAACAATGTCTCCTATCTGTTTGGTTCTGACGGGCGTATGCTGACCGGCTGGCAGAATGTTTCGGGCACTTGGCGTCATTTTGCGGCAAACGGTGCGATGACAAAAAATGCCTGGGCGCAGGATGGCGGTGAGTGGTTCTACCTTGGAAACGACGGGACCATCACAAAGAATGCCTGGGAGCAGGACTCCGGAAAGTGGTTTTATCTGGGAGCCGACGGCAAGATCACGAAGAATGACTGGGCACAGGATGCCGGAAAGTGGTTCTATCTCGGGGCCGACGGAAGTATGATGAAAAACACGTGGATCGATAATAAATATTACGTTGGAGCCGACGGAATCTGGGTGGAATCGGCGACTCCGTAACAGGGAGCAGAGTGAATCAGATTGTCAAAATGACAGCGGCCGCAGCCCTGGCAGGCTTTGCCTGCCTGCTGCGGTCCGAGTATGAGAAAGATGCGATTTCTGTGGAGCGGTATGTGATCCGCTCTCCAAAGCTTAACGGTGCAGGAAGGACCTTCGTGTTTCTGACCGATCTGCATGATAAGGAATTCGGAGAGGGGAACCGGCGTCTTTTCGCGGTCATACGCCGGGAGGAGCCGGATGCGGTTTTATCGGGCGGGGATATGGTTATTGCGAAAGGAGATACCGATCTGAAAAAGTCGCTTTCGCTTCTTACAGTGCTTGCAAAGGAATTCCCTGTCATTTGCACAAACGGAAACCATGAACAGCGTATGCGCCGGGAGACGCAGACGTATGGGCTGCTGTATCGGGACTACCGGATGGAACTGAAAGCTGGAGGCGTCGTCTGTCTGGCGGACAGCTTCCTGGATTTCGGAGAGGAGTTTCGCATCTGCGGCATAGATCTGCCGGCTTTCTGCTACCGAAAGGGGATGCCGAAGCTTCCGGCACGCTTTATGGAGCGGACATTGGGCCCGGCATCTGATAAACGCTTTGTGGTGCTTTTGGCCCATTCGCCGATGTTTTTTGAGGAATATGCCGCCTGGGGAGCGGATCTGACGCTCGCAGGACATTTCCATGGCGGGACGATCCGGCTTCCGTTTTTGGGGGGAGTCATGACGCCGCAGTATCAGTTTTTTTATCCCTGGTGCGAGGGCTTTTTTGAAAAGCAAGGACGTTATATGCTCGCGGGGCGGGGCCTTGGGACGCATTCGATTAACATTCGTCTCAACAATAAACCACAACTTATTGTGGTGCGTATTGAAAAAGAAACCAGATTTTGAGAAAGCTATTTACAGAGAGAAAAAAATTTGTTATACTGGCGTATATATGCCAGGAGGGGGAGAGCTTCATTACCGGGGCTCTTTTTTCTGACAGAATATAAAAATGCTGCGGGGGATACCGAATTGGAGCTTTCCTATAAGCTGGAGACATTTGAAGGGCCGCTTGATCTGCTCCTTCACCTGATCGAGAAAAACAAGGTCAATATCTATGATATTCCGATCGCTGAGATTACAGATCAATATCTGGACTATGTGAGTCATATGGAGAAACGCTCCCTGGATGTGGTCAGCGAGTTCCTCGTGATGGCGGCGACGCTTTTGGACATAAAGGCTCGGATGCTCCTTCCAAGAGAAGTGAACGAGGAGGGCGAGGAGGAGGACCCGCGTGCAGAGTTAGTGGCGCGGCTTCTGGAATATAAGCTGTATAAATATATGTCGATGGAATTCAGAGACATGGAGGTCGATGCAGATCAGGTTTTTTATAAGACGCCGACTATTCCCAAAGAGGTGGCAAAATATGAGCAGCCGGTGGATCTGGACAAGCTGCTTCATGATGTGACGCTGACAAAGCTGCAATGTATTTTTGAGGCGGTCATGCGGCGGCAGCAGGACAAGATCGATCCGGTGCGCAGCAGCTTCGGTACGATCAAAAAAGAACCGGTCAGCTTGGAAGAAAAGCTTTTCTCCGTTATGGAGTATGCCAGAGAGCACAGGACCTTCAGCTTCCGCGGCCTGCTGGAGCGCTCCCGTGATAAGACGGAGGTGGTTGTGACTTTCCTGGCGCTTTTGGAGCTTATGAAGGTCGGGCGGATTCGTCTGACGCAGGAGAAGCTGTTTGACGATATGCAGATCGAGGTGCTGGAGGCGGAGGAAGGAGAGGAACTGCCTGTTATCCAGGTGGAGGAATATGGATGAGAGAGGAAGAATTAAAGGGGCAGGAGGCCGTCGTTGAGGCCGTGCTGTTTACGATGGGAAATTCCGTTACGGTAGGCCAGCTTGCCGCCGCGCTGGAATGTAAAGAAAGCGAAGCGAGAGAGGCGGCCGAGCGCCTGAGAAAACGCTATGAGGCAGCCGGAGGCGGGATCCAGATTGTGCGTTTAGAGGACAGCTACCAGATGTGTACGCGGGCCGAATACTATGCGAGCCTGATCCGAGTGGCGTCTGCGCCGAAAAAACAGGTGCTTACAGAGGTAGCCATGGAAACGCTTGCGATCATTGCATATAAGCAGCCGGTGACAAAGGCGGATATCGAGAAAATCCGGGGTGTGAACGCAGATCATGCAGTCAACCGTCTCGTGGAATATGGCCTTGTGTATGAGGCAGGCAGGCTGGATGCGCCGGGAAGACCGGCCTTATTTGGAACGACAGAGGAGTTTTTGCGGCGCTTTGGCGTCGGTTCGACGGAGGAGCTTCCAAAGCCCGGTGTCGAGAAGCAGGAGGAGATCCGCATCGAGGTGGAGGAGGAGCTGAATCTGAAGCTTGACGCAGAGGGACGGCTTTTGGAGGGAGAAACGGAGGAGACATAATATGAACTGCAGCGAGATCAAAGTAATCAAAAAGGACGGAACGCGTGAGGCTTTTAATGTACAGAAGGTTGTGGTGGCGGTAAATAAGTCGGCGGACCGTGCGATGATCGAATTTTCCAAAGCCGAGACGAACTTTATCTGCCAGTTTGTGGAGGAGAAGGCGGAGTCTATGGAGCTTTCGGAGATCCCGATTGCCCAGATGCACAACATCGTTGAGGGAGCGCTGGAGCGGGTCAATCCGCTGGTGGCGAAAAGCTACCGGGATTACCGCAACTACAAGCAGGATTTTGTGCGGATGTTAGACGAGGTCTACAAAAAGAGCCAGTCAATTATGTACATCGGCGACAAGGAAAACAGCAATACGGACAGCGCCCTGGTGTCCACAAAGCGGAGCCTGATTTTTAATGAGCTTAATAAGTCCCTCTACCAAAAATTTTTCATGACGGTCGAGGAGCTGCAGGCGTGCCGTGACGGATACTTGTATATCCATGATATGTCGGCCAGACGTGACACGATGAACTGCTGCCTGTTTGATGTGAAAGAGGTGCTGACCGGCGGCTTTGAGATGGGGAACCTCTGGTACAACGAGCCGAAGACGCTTGACGTGGCCTTTGATGTGATCGGGGATATTGTCTTAAGCGCCGCAAGCCAGCAATATGGCGGCTTTACGGTGGCGAACGTCGAAAACATCCTTGCGCCCTACGCGGAAAAATCCTACACAAAATTTATCCATAAATACATTGACTTGGGGTTAGACGAGGAGAAAGCCAAGGAGACTGCCTGGAATGACGTGCAGCGCGACATGGAGCAGGGCTTCCAGGGATGGGAATATAAGTTCAATTCCGTCTCCTCAAGCCGCGGGGATTACCCGTTTATCACGATGACCGCAGGTACCGGAACGAGCCGTTTTGCCAAGATGGCGACGATCACGATGTTAAACGTGCGCAAAAAGGGCCAGGGAAAGGCCGGCCGAAAGAAACCGGTGCTGTTTCCGAAGGTGGTGTTCCTTTACGATGAACAACTCCACGGGCCAGGGGGAGAGCTGGAGGACGTCTTTGAGGCGGGCATCGAGTGTTCGTCAAAGACCATGTACCCGGATTGGCTGTCCCTGACCGGAGAGGGATATATTGCCGGCATGTACAAGAAATACGGAAAGATCATAAGCCCGATGGGCTGCCGTGCGTTCCTCTCCCCGTGGTATGAGCGGGGCGGCATGGAGCCGGCGGATGAAAAGGATGAGCCGGTGTTTGTCGGGCGCTTTAATATCGGTGTGGTGAGCCTGCATCTGCCGATGATCCTGGCACGCGCCAGGCAGGAGAGCCGGGATTTCTACGAGGTGTTGGATTACTATTTGGAGCTGATCCGCAAAATCCATATCCGCACCTACGCATATCTCGGAGAAATGCGCGCCTCCACCAATCCGCTGGCGTACTGTGAAGGCGGCTTCTACGGCGGGCATCTGGGGCTGCATGATAAGATTAAGCCCCTCTTAAAGACGGCGACAGCGTCGTTTGGCATCACGGCGTTCAACGAGCTGCAAAGGCTGTACAACGGGAAGTCCCTCGTAGAAGACGGCCGGTTTGCGCTTGACGTACTGCGCCATATTAACGACAAGGTGAACGAGTTCAAGAAAGCCGACGGGAACCTTTATGCGATCTATGCGACACCGGCTGAAAATCTCTGCGGGCTGCAGGTGAAGCAGTTCAGAAAAAAATATGGCCTTGTGGAAAACGTTTCGGACCGCGAATACGTAAGCAACGGTTTTCATTGCCATGTGACGGAGGACATCACACCGATTGAAAAGCAGGATCTGGAATACCGCTTTTGGGAGCTTTCCAACGGCGGAAAGATCCAGTATGTGAAATATCCGATTGATTACAATAAAGAAGCAATCAAATCGCTCGTCCGCAGGGCCATGCAGATGGGCTTTTATGAGGGCGTGAACCTGTCCCTTTCCTACTGCGACGACTGCGGCCATGAGGAGCTGAGCATGGACGTCTGCCCGGTCTGCGGCAGCAAAAACCTGACAAAGATCGACCGCATGAACGGCTATTTAAGCTACTCCCGCGTCAAAGGCGACACAAGGCTCAATGACGCAAAAATGGCCGAAATCGCGGAGAGAAGGAGCATGTGACGACCCTAAGCTTTCCATAGGGTGCAGCCCAATTCCGAATGATGCTTATCATATCATTAATGTAAACGACACACACCACCATCAAAAAAGGAGCTCCCTCTCACCCATGCGCTACCACAACATCACCAAAGACGACATGCTAAACGGCGACGGCCTGCGGGTCGTCCTCTGGCTTGCAGGCTGCAGCCACGCCTGCAAAAACTGTCAAAACCCAATCACCTGGGACCCTGCGGGCGGCGTCCCCTTCGATGAGGCCGCAAAAACAGAGCTGTTCAAAGCGCTCGCAAAGCCCTACATCTCCGGTATCACCTTCAGCGGCGGCGACCCGCTCTATCCGGCAAACCGCAGCGAGGTTGAAGCGCTGATCAAAGAAATCCGCAGCCGATACCCTCAAAAAACAATCTGGCTCTACACCGGCTTTTTGTGGGAAGAAATCCAAACCCTCCCCTGCATCCCATTCCTGGACATACTTGTGGACGGCCGCTTCATCGAAGAACAAAAGGATGAAAGCCTCCACTGGAAGGGCAGTGCAAACCAACGCGTTATTGACGTGAAACGGACGTTAGCCAGTGGAAGCATCATCCTTCACGAGACCTGACCCGGAGTGTGTGCTGCAAAGCCCTGCCCAAGCCATTTCCATTACAATCGAATCAAAAAAAGGAGAGTACCCCATGCAAAGAATCGCAAAATTCGAAAAGGTCAGCTATGACCAATTCCAGGAGGACTGGCTTGCCGCGTATCCGCAGGCTGCAAAAGAAGAAATCCAAGCAGTCTATGAGCGCATCCGACTTCCCAAAAGAGCGACGTCAGGCTCTGCCGGATATGATTTTTTTACGCCCTGTTCCTTTACCCTGAAGCCTGGCGAGACCATCAAAATCCTTTCGGGAATCCGTGTCAGGATTGACGAGGGCTGGGTCCTAAAGCTCTATCCGCGCAGCGGACTCGGTTTCAAATACCGTCTGCAGCTAAACAATACAGTCGGTGTCATTGACAGCGACTATTATCATTCTGACAACGAGGGCCATATCCAGATTAAGCTCACCAACGACTCAAAGGAAGGGAAGACGCTTACCGCGGACGAAGGGACCGGGATCGTCCAGGGGATTTTTGTCGGATACGGAATTACGACGGACGACGAGACGACCGAGGTGCGCAACGGCGGCTTTGGCAGCACCACGGCCGGAGGGGTCTGATGAGACGGGCGGCCAGGCTCCTGCCCTTTTTGGCCGTCTTCCTGCTGCTTTCCGGCTGCGGTGTCAAAAAGGCGCGTCAGGAGGCCAGGGAAAACGGGATTGCTCTTATGGAGAGCGGCGATTACGAGAGTGCAATCGCGGTATTTGACGAGCTGATTGAGGAGGCACGCCGTGTGACGGCCTTTGAGCTGGATGTTTTGCGCTACCGGGCCGAGGCAGAATTTGCAGCGGGAGATTACGAGGCGGCCGCCTACAGCTACGGCCTTTTGAACGAGACGGATAAGGAGCGCGCGGAGTATGATTATCTTGCTGCGGTAAGCCTGGCGGCAGCCGGGGATACGGACGGGGCAAGGGAGTACCTTGACGCCGGCCGGGCGCTTGATAAAGAGAATAAAGAACCGGGCTTTGACGCCGCGATAGCGGCACTCGCAAAAGCCTTTGAACAAAACGAGAACTGGGAGCAGGCTGTTTATGTATATCAGGAGTGCATCGACTGCGGCCGCGGCACGCCGGCAGTCTACACTCGGATGATGTTTGCGGCGATGGAGCAGGGAGACTATGAGACGGCGCTTTCCTGCGTCAGTCAGGGCCTTTCTGAGGCTGACAAAGAGACAAGACGGACGCTATTGTTCAATGAAGCGGTCTGTTATGAGTACCTGGGTGAGTATGAAAAGGCCCTGGAACGCTTTTCGGCCTATGTGGAAGAATTTGGAAGCGACGCGCAGGCAGAACATGAAATCGCGTTTCTTGTGACACGCTGAACACTGCCGCGGTCTCTGGAAAGGAAGCGGATTTGGCAGAGCTGATTGAATTAAAGGAGTCCAAGGAGAGAGTCATTCTGGCAGCGGTGTCCGTGGGTACGGAAAATTTCACCGAGGCGTCGCTTGACGAGCTGGAGGAGCTCACGAAGACGGCCGGGGCCGTGACGGCAGGAAGGCTGATCCAAAACCGGGAGAGCATCCATCCGGGAACGTATCTCGGCAAGGGAAAGCTTGAGGAATTAAAGGAGCTTTTATGGGAGACAAAAGCGACGGGCGTCATCTGTGACGACGAGCTTTCGCCGGCGCAGCTTAAGAATCTGGAGGAAGCGCTCGAGACAAAGGTCATGGACCGCACGATGCTGATTCTTGATATTTTTGCGTCCCGGGCGAAGACGAGAGAGGGAAAGATCCAGGTAGAGCTTGCACAGCTCCGCTATCGTGCGGCGCGGCTGGTGGGCCTAAACGCTTCCCTATCGCGTCTTGGCGGCGGCATCGGCACAAGAGGCCCGGGGGAAAAGAAGCTGGAGGTTGACAGACGGCTGATTCATGACCGTATCGGGCAGCTTAAGGCAGAGCTTGCAGACGTGACACGCCACCGCGAAGTGACGCGCAAAAAGCGGGAGAGGGAGGGCACTCTTACGGCAGCGCTTGTCGGATATACGAATGCCGGAAAATCCACTCTCTTAAATCGTCTGACACAGGCCGGAATCCTTGCCGAGGATAAGCTGTTTGCGACGCTGGACCCGACGACCCGGGCGCTTATGCTGCCAGGCGGGGAGAAGGTGCTTTTGACGGATACGGTCGGTTTTATCAGGAAGCTTCCGCATCATCTGATCGAAGCATTTAAGAGCACGCTCGAGGAGGCAAAATACTGCGACGTGATCCTGCATGTGGTGGACTGTGCGAATCCGCAGATGGACATGCAGATGCATGTGGTTTACGATACGTTGCGCCAGTTAAAGATCCAGGATAAGGAGATTGTGACGATTTTCAATAAGATCGACAGGCCGGAGGCCGACAAGACGGGCCGCGACCCTTCGGCCGATTACCGTGTGAGACTTTCGGCAAGGACCGGTGAGGGGATTGATTCGCTTCTGGAGACGTTCTCGGCAATCTTGAGAAAACGCCGGATTTATTTTGAAAAGGTGTTTCCGTATGAGGAGGCCGGGCGGATTCAAAAAATCCGGCAGAGTGGACAGCTCCTAAAGGAGAGCTATCAGGAGGACGGAATCCATGTGAGGGCCTATGTGCCCCTGGAACTCTTTGAAGAACTGTACCGCTAAATCCTTGTCCGAGATGCTGAAAATGCTCTGCAACGCCGTCTGTGGGCTCACAGGGCACGGCGGTATATATAGCGCTGATTCATGGCTGAAAACACAATATCTGGTTTTATAAAAATTTATGAAACCAGATATTGTGTTTTTTTGTGGAGTCTGCTATAATGAATTTCAGTCACGATTTTGACGGAAAAGAAAGGGGAAGCTAGATGATAGAAGTGCTAAAACGCGACGGAGAAATCGCGGAATTTAATCTGGGCAAGATCACAGAGGCGATCAAAAAAGCCTTCAGAGCGACAAAAAAGGATTACAACAATGAGATTCTGGAGCTTTTGTCACTGCGTGTAACGGCGGATTTTCAGTCCAAGATGCGGGATGGAAAGATCTCGGTCGAGGAGATCCAGGACAGCGCGGAGCATGTGCTGGAGGAAACCGGTTACACCGATGTTGCAAAGGCATACATTTTATATAGAAAGCAGCGTGAGCGGATCCGTAATATGAAAAATACGATCCTGGACTATAAGGACGTGGTTAACAGCTATGTGAAGGTCGAGGACTGGCGCGTGAAGGAAAATTCTACAGTCACCTACTCGGTAGGCGGCCTGATCTTAAGCAATTCGGGCGCGATTACGGCAAATTACTGGCTTTCGGAGATCTATGATACCGAGATAGCCGAGGCGCACAGAAACTGCGACCTGCATTTGCACGATCTGTCCATGTTGACCGGCTACTGCGCCGGCTGGTCCTTAAGACAGCTCATCGAGGAGGGCCTGGGCGGCATCCCGGGAAAAATCACTTCCTCTCCGGCAAAACATCTTTCTGTGCTCTGCAACCAGATGGTCAATTTTCTCGGAATCATGCAGAACGAGTGGGCGGGCGCACAGGCATTTTCTTCGTTTGACACATACCTGGCTCCGTTTGTCCGTGTGGATAAGCTGGATTATCCGGCCGTCAAAAAATGTATTGAGTCGTTCATCTACGGCGTGAACACGCCGAGCCGCTGGGGCACACAGGCGCCGTTTTCCAACATTACGCTCGACTGGACGGTCCCTGCGGATATGGCGAAGATGCCGGCGATCGTGGGCGGAAAGGCGATGGATTTCACCTACGGAGACTGCAAGGCAGAGATGGACATGATCAATAAAGCGTTTATTGAGACTATGGTAGAGGGCGACGCAAACGGCCGCGGTTTCCAATACCCGATCCCTACCTACTCCATCACAAGAGAATTTGACTGGTCCGATACGGAGAACAACCGCCTTCTGTTTGAGATGACCTCCAAATACGGGACCCCTTATTTTTCCAATTACATCAACAGCGATATGCAGCCGAGCGACGTCCGAAGCATGTGCTGCCGCCTGCGCCTGGATCTGCGTGAACTGAGAAAAAAGACGGGCGGCTTCTTTGGCTCCGGCGAGAGCACGGGCTCCGTCGGTGTGGTGACCGTAAACGTCCCTCGGATCGCCTATCTGGCAAAAGACGAAAAAGACTTTTACGACCGCCTGGATCATATGATGGATATTGCTGCCAGATCTTTAAAGATCAAACGTGAGGTCATCACCAAGCTTTTAGACAGCGGCCTGTATCCCTATACAAAGCGTTATCTCGGGACATTTGAAAACCATTTTTCGACGATCGGCCTCATCGGCATGAACGAGGCATGCCTGAATGCAAAGTGGATTCGTGAGGACATGGTAAGCCCGAGAGCGCAGCAGTTTACGAAGGCGGTCTTAAATCATATGAGGGAACGCCTGATCGCGTATCAGGAGGAGTACGGGGACCTGTATAATCTGGAGGCGACCCCGGCCGAGTCCACGACTTACAGACTGGCCAAGCATGACAAGGAAAAATATCCGGATATTATCACGGCCGGTTGTGAGAAAGACGGGACACCCTATTATACAAACAGTTCCCATCTGCCGGTCTCCTATACGGCGGATGTGTTTGATGCGCTGGATATTCAGGACGAGCTGCAGACGCTTTATACGTCAGGGACCGTGTTCCATGCGTTCCTCGGCGAAAAACTTCCGGACTGGCGGGCAGCGGCAAAGCTGGTGCGCACGATCGCCGAGAATTACAGGCTTCCCTACTATACGCTGTCACCGACCTACTCGATCTGCAAAGAGCACGGGTATCTGACAGGTGAACACTTTACTTGTCCGAACTGCGGGGAGAAGGCAGAGGTTTACAGCCGGATTACCGGCTACTACCGTCCGGTCCAAAACTGGAACGACGGAAAAACCCAGGAATATAAAGAACGGAAGCTTTATGATGTGGGAGGCTCCGTGCTGAAGAAAAAGGCAGAGGAGACATTGGATGCCGAGGGGCCGAAGGAGGAGACTAAGACAGGCGGCGAACGGACGCTTTTTGCGGCAGGAAACGGTGTCTTCCTCTTTACGACCAAGACGTGTCCGAACTGCCGAATCGCGAAAGAGTTCTTAAAAAACGAGGAGTACAAAGTTGTGGATGCCGAGGAGAATCCCGAAATTTCAGACGCTTACGGGATTATGCAGGCGCCGACGCTCGTAGTCATAAAGGATGGAGAAGTGAAAAAATTCGTCAATGCATCGAATATCAAACGATATGTAGAGTCAAAAAAATAGAGGGCAGTGAAGGCGTCTGAATGGTTACAAAAATGTAAAAGAGGGCAGGAGGATACTTGAATATGGACAAGGACTATCTGGTGCAAAAGAAGCCCTTCCATGCGCTTATGATCTTTGCACTTCCGATGATTGTCGGAAATTTGTTTCAGCAGACCTACACGATGGCGGATTCCGCCATCGTGGGGCGGTTTGTGGGCGAGCAGGCCCTGGCGGCGGTCGGGGCCTCTCATGCGCTCACGAATACATTTATCTGTGTTGCGATCGGCGGCGGGATCGGTGCGTCGGTCGTTGTGAGCCGGTATTTTGGAGCAAAGGAATATGCGGATATGAAACGTGCCGTTTTTACGGCACTACTTTCATTTCTGGCTGTGAGCCTCCTTTTGGGTGCCGTCGGGCTTTTGCTTGGCAGGCCGATCATGATTGCTTTAAACACGCCGTCTGATGTGCTTTCCATGGCGGTCGAATACCTGCAGATTTATTTTTTGGGGCTGCCGTTTCTTTTTATGTACAACGTGCTGTCTTCCATGTTCAATGCACTCGGGAAATCACGAATCCCGCTGTGCTTCCTTATTTTTTCCTCCGTGTTTAACGTGATATTGGACGTGCTTCTCGTCACACGGTTTCAAATGGGCGTAGCGGGTGTCGCATGGGCGACGCTGATCGCACAGGGGATCTCCTCGGTGCTGTCATTCCTGGTGTTTTTGCGGGAGATCGGACGTCTGGAGTCCGGACAGACCGGTATCTTTGACAAGACAGAGCTTTGGGCGATGACAAAGATTGCACTGCCGTCCATTTTACAGCAGTCCACGGTCTCCATCGGAATGATGCTTGTACAGTCAGTCGTTAACGGCTTTGGCTCGGAGGCACTGGCGGGCTTTTCGGCAGGGATGCGTATCCAGTCGCTTTGTATCGTCCCGATGTCCGGAATCGGAAATGCGATGTCTTCCTATACGGCGCAGAATATCGGGGCGCACAAAAAAGAACGGGTCGTGGAGGGCTACCGTGCGGCCACGATCCTCGTAATCGTTTGTTCGGTTGCCCTATGTGTGACGCTCGAATGCTTTTGTACGCCGCTGATCTCCTTGTTCCTCGGCGAGGAGGGAACGGCCACGGCACTTTCCACAGGCAGGGATTATCTGGCGTTTATCGGGTGGTTTTTCTGCCTGATCGGATTTAAGATGTCGGTGGACGGCCTGCTAAGGGGCGCGGGCGATATGAAAATGTTTACAGTTGCGAATCTTGTAAACCTTTCCCTCCGCGTTGTGCTTGCGGTTGCATTCGCGCCGCAGGTCGGGATCGCGATGGTTTGGTATGCGGTGCCGGTCGGCTGGGCGGCCAACTGGGTGATTTCGTATGCAGAGTACCGCACGGGAAGATGGAAGTGGATTTCCGAGTAATGCGGCGGCTACATCTCTCTGTCTGAGTTTAAAAAGCCCTGGCCGTAGACCTCCTTGGCCTCGGAGACGATAAGAAAAGCGCCCGGATCGATGCCATAGATCAGTTTTTTAGCCTTATAAAACTGTTTTTTATCGACGACGCAGATCACGGTCTCACCGTTTGTATTGGAGTATGCGCCCCGGCTTTTGATCAGAGTGCAGCCGCGCTCGACATGCGCCATGAGTGCCGCGGCGATTTCGGACGAACGGGGCGAGATGACAGTCAGCATGGTGCTTTTGTTCATGCCGTAGAGGATCAGATCAATTACATGTGTGCTCACGGTCATTGTGATCAGGCCATAAAGGCCGGATTCGATGTTTTTAAACACCAGCATGGAAGAAGCGATGATGACAAGGTCGATGCACATGATGGCGCTTCCGGTCTGCAGATGGGGACGGGATTTCTGCAGAAGCTTGGCCGCGATGTCACCGCCTCCGGTTGTGGAGCCGCGCATGAAAATGAGAGCGATGCTCGTACCGACTAAAATTCCGCCGAAGATGCAGGAGAGCATCTTATCGCCCGCATAGACCGGTACATGCGGCGTGATCACCACATCGAGGATTGTGGTCAGGATGATCACGGTTTTCATGGTTTTTAAGGTCCGCCCCTTTCCCAGGAGTGCCCAGGCGGCGGCGAATAGCGGAATATTGATAAAAAGTGTAAGAGTACCGATGGGGAGGCCGGTGAAACGATTTAAAAGAATGGCAAGGCCTGCTGCCCCGCCGGGAGCGATGTCGATGCTGTCGATGAAGCAGTGCAGGCCGACGGCCTGCAGGATGCCGCCGGCGACGTCATAGAGAAGGTCGAGGGCAAATTCACGCGGATGCAGTCTTTTGGAATTCATGGGTGTCAGTCCTTTCTGGTGAGTGTCTGCCGTAGCCGTGGGCGGTATGATACCCGAATGCCCATTCGGGTATCATACCGCCCACGGCTGCTGTACTGGCTGGCTAAGGGAAAGATGCTCTCGGTGGACAAGGCGGTACTTAAGGCATGTGTTCCCTTGCCTGCTGAGGGTAAAGTCAGGCGATATAGGGGGCGGCGATGCGTTTGATGGCTTCGGGGTCTGTGGTTTTCCAGGCGGCAAAATTCCTGCCGCTTTCCGCTACGGCTTTTCCGAGCGTTACAAGGAAGTCTGGGATCTCGGTCTCCAGTATGGGGCCGACTTCCTGGCCCATGGCTTCGCTTCCCTGGCGGTCGGAGCCGTTGATATAGAAGACAAAGGCCGGCTGGGGTTTTTTATCGACCATTTTAACGCCGCCGCGGAAGCCCAGGGCGCCGATCTGGTGCGTGCCGCAGGAGGACGGGCAGCCGGAAATGTGGATCTGCGGGAGAGCGCCATCCGGGATATTGGCCTCGCGTACGGCCTTTATGCAGGCGGAAAGAAGCGCCTGGGAATCCCGGACTCCGACCTGGCAGATGCTTGCGCCGATGCAGCTTACAGAGGACTCGAAGACGGTTTTTGCGCTGTCTTTTGTGAGCTCGAGGACTTTTTGGACTTCGTCTCCGCTGAGATTGACGATGAAGGCGCTCTCGTCGGGAGATAAGCGCAGCTCAGCCTCGGGAATTTCGTTCAGACAGTCGCTCAGGGCACAGAAAACATCGGGGGCCGGCTGGCCGCCGATCGGATGCCAGACGACCGTGTAAAGCCCCGGCTGTTTCTGGGGGAGTACGCGTGCGTCTGAGCCGGAATAAGGCTTTCCGGGCTTTTTGGAGAGTACGGGGGCGGCAGAAATCGTCAGGTCCTCGCCCGAAGCCACGACCTCGTCAAGTTTTTCGAGATAGGCCTTTTTATAACTTTCTGCTCCGCCAAGAGACTCCTGCATATAGCGCGTGCGGGCCTTGCCGCGGTTTTCGTAATTTCCGTAGGCGCAAAAGGTGAGCCACATGGCCTTAATATAGTAGAGAATCCGTGCAGGCTCTACGCGTTCGGCAACCTTTACACCGAAACGGGGATTGTTTCCGAGACCTCCGGCGCTGTATACATCAAAGGTCCCATCCTCGCGGGCGGCAAAGCCCAGATCGCGGAAGGTGGCGTGAGTCAGGTTTGCCGGAGAGTTAGAGAAGCCGACTTTTAATTTCCGGGGCATTTTTTCGGCTTTGATGAAGTTCATCAGGTAGTCGGAGGCAGCCTTTGCATAAGGAAGAACGTCAAAGAATTCGCCCGGCTCGACACCAGAGAGCGGGGAGCACATTACATTTCGCGGGAAATCGCCGCCGCCGCCCATGGTTATAATGGCATGGTCAAGGGCCTCCTCCATGATCGCACACACGGTGTCCGGCTGGAGATCATGGAGCTGGATCGTCTGGCAGGTGGTAAAATGGAGCTTTGTCACGTGATACTTACGCAGTGCGCCGGCCGTGAAGGCAAGGCGCTCCTTCGTCACTTGTCCGGCAGTCATGCGCAGTCTCAGCATGCTGGCCTTGCCGCCTCTTTGGGCGTAGCTTCCGTAGAAGCCGGAGAAGCCCTTGTAGGCTCCCTTGTCCAGCTCTCCGGCATAAAAGGCTTTGGTTTTTTCTTTAAAGGCAGGGAGATCTGCTTTCAAAGTCTGAGGGTCGATCGTTTTTATAGCCATAGTAAGAGTTCCTTTCTTTAATTTTATTCCCGCAGGCAATTCGTTAAGAGCCACATCTGCCCGAGGTCTTGATTTCCCTTTTCATTATTGGGATTGTAACACAGAAACAAAGAAAAATCCAGGGGGATATTTGCAATGGTTTTCGTTGTAAAACAGCCGGAAATGGTTTAATATAGAGAGAGACTTTTTGGAGTGCAGGAAGAAAAAAGGAGGGGCAGGATGATGCTGTACAGACAGTTGATGGAACTTTATGATATTTTGGATGATGCGTCGGCAAGCGGCCGCCGGGCGGCAGATTATCTGGACGGGATACGTCCGGGATGCTGCGTGGAGACGTATCCGCTTCGCGGCAGGGAAGGCTCGACTGATATGGTACGGGTCTGGATTCCCGGAAAAAACGGAAAGAAAAACGGAGGGACTGCGCCGACTATCGGGCTTTTGGGCCGCTTGGGCGGCCTGGGGGCAAGACCGGAGCGGATCGGCTTTGTATCTGACGGGGACGGTGCCCTGACGGCGTTGGCGGTGGCGGCCAAGCTTCTGGATATGCAGAATAAGGGGGATGTGCTGGAGGGAGATGTTTTTGTCTCGACGCATGTATGTCCAGACGCGCCTACGACGCCTCACGAGCCGGTTCCCTTCATGGGGTCTCCGGTTGACACGGCGGCGATCAATAAAGAGGAGGTCAGCCCGGAGTTAGACGCGATTCTGGTGGTGGACACGACGAAAGGGAACCGAATCATCAACTGCCGCGGCTTTGCGATTTCGCCTACCGTGAAGGAGGGGTATATCCTTCCGGTCAGCAGCGATCTTTTGGATCTTATGCAGATCACGACAGGGAGGCTTGCGCAGGTATTTGCTCTGAGCCAGCAGGACATTACGCCGTATGGCAATGGGCTGTATCATTTAAACAGTATCCTGCAGCCGGCTCCCGTGACGGATGCACCGGTGGTCGGCGTGGCGATTACGACGGAGACAATGGTCCCAGGCTGTGCGACAGGGGCGACGCATCTGGCAGATCTGGATGATGCGGCGAGATTCATGCTGGAAGCGGCCAAGGAATTCACCTCCGGAAAATGCGCTTTCTATGATACAAAGGAGTATGGGCGGCTGAAGGCGCTGTATGGGGAGATGAAGATTTTTCAGACACTCGGAAACCAAAACATGTAAATGATTCCAAAAGCCTGTGACAGGATAGACGCATACCTGCCGCAGGCTTTTGAAATGTTCGGATAGCTGCCTGTGCCGGCTATAACCGATCCCTTCCTATGATCTGCAAAAGCTCCGGCTCGATCTGGCGGATGTGACTTTCCAGGGAGTTGCGGTCAACAAGAGAGGGAATAACGCCCTGCCTGGATACACAAAAACCGGCGGCGTAAGAGGCGATACGGGCAGCCTTTTCCATCGGATAACCGCAGGAGAGGTAGACGGCCAGCGCAGAGATGAACGCGTCTGCAGCGCCGGTTGTATCGACCGACATAAAATCAGCGGCCGGAAGATAGCCGGTAAAGGCAGGCGATTTAATGTAGCAGCCGGCTCCTCCAAGGGTAATGATGACGGCCTTTGCCCCCCTGGCAAGGAAGGCGTCGGCCTTTCCTGGCGTGTCCGGAATCTCGGGGCAGAGAATCTCTGCCTCCTTTTCGTTGGGGATAAAAAGGTCTGCCAGCTCCATGAGGGAATTTTTGATCCGGTGGATGGCGGCCGGTTTGAGGATATTTTTTGCACCATAGCGGTGCGCAGTCTTGGCGGCCGTCTCAATCACATCATCCGGAATCTCTGTCGGGAGCAGGCAGTAGCCGGCATTCTCAAACAGCTTTTCGTTGCTTAAAATGTCCTTCGGGGACAGATTCTGGTTGGCACCGGTTAAAATCGTGATCATGCTTTCGCCGTCATCCTGTACATGGATAAAAGCCTTTCCTGTCTCGGAGTATGGATCCCGCATGACTGCGCGGACATTCACATTATTTTCTTCCATACACGCATAGATGACAGAGGCGTCAAAATCATTTCCGACCCGCCCGATGAGGGAAACCTCGCTTCCGAGCTTTGCGACGCCGACGGCTTGGTTTGCCCCTTTGCCGCCTGGAATCGTGGAATGCCTTTGTGTGCTGATCGCCTTTCCGGGCTGCGGCAGCTCATCGACGTTTAGGGTCACGTCGATATGCAGACTTCCCACGACAACGATTTTTTTGACATGGGAGGAGAACGGGATATCCAGGCTGCGGGTATCGCAGATCTTGTATTCGGGGCGAAATGCATCTAGGGCGGGATCGATTTTTTCGCATTTTTCGATCAGACGCCTGCAGACGAAAACGCCGAACTCATGGTAAGGAATCTGAATGCAGGAGATTCCCGGCAGGCTTAAATCACTCCACATATCTTCCTGAAGGCTGAGGAGCGAGAGATCATAAGGGATATGAAAATGAATTTTCGACAACTGCTCTACGAGCTGCAGAGACAGGCGGTAATCGGAGCATACCACGCCCGTCAGATTCCTTGTGAGAATCTGCTCGTAAAGGCCGCCTTCTTTCGCAGATAGATTCATACTGTCCGCATAGGGGATACCATGGCTGAAAAGGCATTTTTTAAAACCTTCTAAGACCATGCAGGAGCGAAAATCCGTGCCCTCGGTCAGACAGCCGAGCTTGGAATGCCCATAGTGGATCAGAGTCTCCGTAGCGCGGGAGGCGATCTGTGCGTAATCAATGGCGAAGACGTCGGCCTCCTTTAACGCCCCGATCAGGCATACCTGAATGTCCTGCTCGTCAAAATACCGGCGATGGAGAAGGCTCTGACCGTCTACAGGCTCCCAGATAACACCATCAACCTTGTGGCGGCAAAGGGAGGAAATATTTTTAAGCTCCAGAGCCGGGTCTTTTCCGCTGTAGTACAAAAGCAGGCTGTAGCCGCTTTCACGGGCGGCTTCCATCATCCCGTTTATGAGCAGATTTGATTTTGGGGCGGAGCGAAGCAGGACCCCGATGAGGAAGGTTTTGGCTGTGGAAACCGCCCGGACCGTGCTGTAGGGTGTGTAGTTGTATTCTTTTACAATCTGAAGGACTTTATTTCTCGTTTCTATATTAATGTTCTCGTCTTTGTTGTTTACGATTTTGGAAACGGTGGAGATGGAAACACCGGCCAGCTTTGCAATTTCTTTAATGGTCATGCGAAGATCCCCCTTCGGCTTTCTTATCTGTTTTCAGGCATGGTTCAGCCTTATTATAATATTAATTCCCATAAATAGGAAGGATAAAATACTTTCTTAAAATGTTTTTAGACTTTTTCCGGAGCAAAGAATAGGATTGTGATAAAAATCACAATTTTTTTGGGTGAAACAGAGATAAATTATGTAAAATGATTGAAAGGTCTTGACATACACCTGTTAATATTGTATAAAGTATATAGGAAAATAATTTAGGAAAACATTTTACTAATAAAAAAAGCGAGGGCAATCAAGTTGAAGAAAACAATACTTGTTGCAGGCAGCCTCAACATGGACATGGTGATGGAAATGGCCCGTATGCCGGCTGTCGGAGAGACTATCTTAGGAGACACGTTAAGCTATGTACCGGGAGGAAAGGGGGCCAATCAGGCCTGCACGGTAGCCAAGCTTGGAGGCAGGGCCGTGATGCTTGGCTGCGTGGGGAGAGACGATTTCGGAGAAAGCCTGCGGGGAAATCTTGCAGCAGCCGGAGTGGAAGTCTCGAAGCTTAAGACGGGAGAGAGTTCTACCGGAGCGGCTTCCATTTATGTGGACGGTGCGGGGAACAACAGTATTGTCGTCATTCGCGGGGCAAATGAGGAATGTGATATTTCTTATATAGATCAGAACGACAGCCTTTTAAGACAGTGCAGCTATGTTATGTTGCAGATGGAAATTCCATATGAAACGATTTTTTATGTCATTAAAAAGGCAAAGGAATACGGAAAGGTCGTGATCCTGAATCCGGCCCCCGCTCCGGGCCCCGGCGCGATTCCGGAGGAAATCTATAAAAAGATTGACTTTATCACACCGAATGAGACAGAGCTTAAAACGCTTACAGGAGTCCCGGACTGCGGCAGGGAAAGCCTTGAAAAGGGTGCCGGGCTGCTGCTTGAAAAAGGTGTGGGAAATGTGATGGTCACACTGGGAGAGCAGGGCGCCGTGCTGGTGAATGCGCAGGGAAGTATGTATTTCCCGGCGATGCGGACGATGGCGGTTGACACGACCGCGGCCGGGGATTGCTTTAACGGGGCGTTTGTGACGGCTTTGGCAGACGATATGGCAGTTCCGGAGGCGATTCGCTTTGCAAACGCAGCCGCTTCTGTCGCCGTGTCAAGAAAGGGTGCGCAGAGCTCGATTCCGTCCGCAGAGGAGGTACAAAGAGTTCTTGCGGAGGCAAAGCATAACGACGATAACAAAGTAACAGTTTAGATGGGTGTGCGCATCTGTTTTGCGCTGGCCGTACGAGACCATAGAAAAGCAGGCAAGAATCCGTCCTCACTCTGTTTTGGCCGATCCATGACAGGGCCTAGGCATCTAGGACTGCCGCGGGTGATTCGGGATAGATTTTTGCTTGTAACAGGGAAGAAATCTGAACTGTTACATAACAAAGATTAAACAAGAAAGGGAAAGGAAGATCAGCGATGGAAGAAAAAAGAAAAATTATCATGGATGTGGACACAGGCTCGGATGATGCGATTGCGCTTGTCATGGCAATGCTAGACGAGCAGTTTGATCTCCTGGGGATCTGTTCGGTCAACGGCAATATTGAGGTAAAGCTTACGACGGACAATTCCCTGCGGGTTGTGGAGTGCTGTGATAAGCAGGATTCGGTAAAGGTGTACAAAGGCTGCGATTATCCGATGGTTTCGACCCTGATGCCCTGGACGCCGCAGTCTACGGGAATCCGTTCGGAGGGCTCGGCGAATACGCCCATGCCGAATCCGCGCAGAGAAGGGACGAGAGCCGGTGACAAGGAAGTCCATCCGGAGCATCTGCCGCTTCCGGAGCCGAAGATTTGCGAGGCAAAGGAAAGTGCGGTTGTATGGCTGATCAATACGCTTCTGGCCGCAGAGGATGGGGAAATTACATTGATCCCGGTCGGACCGCTTACGAATATTGCGGTTGCGATGCGGGCAGACCCGAGAATCATTCCGAAGATCAAAGAGATCGTAATTATGGGCGGCGGCCATCTGGTTAATAATTCCTCACCGGCCTCGGAATTCAACGTATGGGTAGACCCGGAAGCGATGGAAGTCCTTTTACATAGCGGCTGTAAGATCACGATGGTACCGCTTGATGCGACACATGCGGCATACATCACGGTCGAGGAGTCGAAACGGATCCGTGAGATCGGTACGAAGCCGGCTACCCTTGTAGCTGACCTGATTGAACAGAGGACGATCGGATACGCGCAGAACGATGCGGAGATGAAGGCGCTCAAGGGAGCCCCGATCCATGATGCACTGGCGGTCTGTGCAGTACTGCATCCGGAAGTGCTTAAAAATGTGCTTCACTGCAACTGCCATGTGGATATTTCAAGAGGCTATGCATATGGACAGACGATTATTGACAGGCGGGAAAGAGTACATCCGGAGCCGTTAAACTGCTATTTCGCGCTGGATGCAGACAGAGAAATGTTTTATAACTGGATGATTGATGTTCTTGAAAAGGATAAAGAGAGGAGAAAATAAAGAATGAAACGTTTTCTATGTATGGCATGCGCCGTAATGCTGCTTGCTACGGGCTGCAGTTCTTCCAAGGAATCGAGTACAGGGACAGAGACGACGGCAGCAGCGGCACAAGCGGAGACGACAGCTTCAGCGGGAGAGCAGAAGGCCACAGAGGCAAAGGCAGACTCCGGTGATAAGCTGGTGGTCTGGTTTGCGACTTCCGGAAGCCGCGGCGACCACGGGACCTGCGACGTGACCTGGGATGCGCTTGCAGAGCTTCAGGAAAAATATCCGGATAAGCTGGATATCCACATTCTCGAGGCAGGAAAGGACCAGTCCTTATACGAGGCACAGTTTTTAGAAGTGCTTGACAGCGGGTGTGACATCTTCACCTGTTCCGCCAATTACAGCATGGCGGATCTGGTAAGTAAATATGTAAACGATTATCCGGATACGGTGTTCTGGTTCACTGACATGGGAACGGAATATCAGTTCGCAAATCCGGATACCTGTGCCGGCATGGCATTTAAGCAGAACGAGGTTATGTTTTTATCGGGTGCCCTGGCAGCGAAGTTAAGCAAGACAGGCGTGATCGGTTTTGTCGGCGGAATGGAAAGCACGGTCATCTGTGACTTCGGTGCGGGCTATATTGACGGTGCCAGATACGTGAACCCGGATATCAAGGTGATCTTTTCCTTCGTAGGAAACTTTGACGATTCGGCGAAAGGCAAGGAATTGGCACTGGTACAGGCAAACATGGGCGCGGACGTGATTCACAACGTAGCGGGAACGGCCGGACTCGGCGTCCTGGAGGCGTGTGCGGATGCCGGTATCTATGCACTGGGCGTCGATACGGATCAGCGTGAGACCTTCTTAAACAAGGGCGACCAGAAGATTGCCGATGCGATCGTTACCTCCTCTTTGAAGAAATGGGGAAATTCCCATGCGCTGTTTGTTGAGCGTTATATGAACGATCCGGGTTCGATCAACTGGGGAACCATTGAGCGCTGGGGAATCAAGGAGGACGGAGTCGGCCTCTGCAAGAACGATTACTTTGAGTCGAATGTGCCGGATGACTTGAAATCTTTTATCGAGGAGCTGGAGACGAAGGTCTCCTCCGGAGAGATCACTCCGATTACGGCGATGGGAATGGAAACCTCCGAATGGGAGGAACTGAAAAAATCAGTGGCACTGGATAATTAAGCAAAAAGCTAAAGGGCGGGGCGGCGATTTCGCCGCCCCGTGCGGCTATACCGGAGCCATACGAGGAGGTATTGCATGAGTGAAGAAATGTTATCCATGAGGAACATTGTCAAAGTATATCCAAACGGTTTTATGGCGAATAAGGGAATCAATTTTACGGTAAAAAAGGGAGAGATCCATGCCCTGTTAGGAGAAAACGGGGCGGGGAAGACGACGCTTATGAATATCCTTTTCGGTTTGGAGACGCATGAGGAAGGCGAGATCTACATCGAAGGGAAAAAGGCAGAGATCCATAATCCGCTGGAGGCGATTCAGAACGGCATCGGCATGGTGCATCAGCATTTTAAACTGATTCCCTCTCTCACCATCGCAGAAAATGTGGTCCTCGGCATGGAACCGGAGAGCAGGCCCGGGGTGTTTGATCTGAAAGAAGCAGCGAAGATCACCAGGGAGACGGCCGAAAAATATAACATGAATATTGACCCTTATGCGACGATCGAAAGTGTATCCGTGGGTGTGAAGCAGCAGGTGGAGATTATTAAAATCCTGGTGCGCGGGGCCAGGATCCTGGTACTTGACGAGCCGACGGCAGTCCTCACACCGCAGGAGACGCAGCAGCTTTTTAAGGAACTGAAGCATTTAAGGGATGAGGGCAATACAATCATTTTCATCTCCCACAAATTAAACGAGGTGGAGGAAATCTGTGATGCCTTTACCGTCTTAAGAAGGGGGGAGCTGGTGGGCTCAAAGCGCGTGGCGGAATCCTCGGCCAGCGAGATGAGTGCCATGATGATCGGCAAAAATATTGATCTGGAAATCCATAAGGAGGAGCCTGAGCTTTCAGAGGAAAGGATCCGCTTCGAGGGTGTGGATTATGTGACGATTTTTGGTAAGAAAAAGCTGGAGGATATCTCCTTTAACGTATATGGCGGAGAGGTTATGGGAATTGCCGCGATCGAAGGAAACGGGCAGAACGAGGTGGCGGAAATTTTAAGCGGCCTGCTCAAATATCAGAATGGCCGTGTACTCCTTGGCGGTGAGGACATCAAGGAAAAATCAATCCGCAGCCTGCGGGAGGCCGGTATGGCCTATATTTCCAATGACCGGTATAAATTCGGCTGTGCCGGGCTTGCCCCGATCCGCGATAATCTGGTAGCGGACCGGTATTTCAAGACGCCGGTGGCGAAGGGATTTATGATCCAGAACCGGGTGATCAACGAGATTGCAGACGGCCTGATCGAGGAGTATGACATCCGCTGCAAGGACAAACTGGAGAATGCGAGCTCTTTATCGGGCGGAAATGCGCAGAAGCTCATAGTTGCCCGGGAATTCACCAATCACCCGAGGGCCATCATCGCCAATCAGCCTACGAGAGGAATCGACATCGGCTCCTCGCAGATGATTCGAGAACGGCTTGTGAGCTTAAGCCGGGAACAGAAGGTGGCGGTGCTCCTCATCTCGGCAGACCTGACCGAGCTTTTGGAGGTCAGTGATAAGATTATCGTGCTGCATAACGGAAAAATTGCGGCGTACATTCCGGACATCAATCAGATTGATGAGTTTGTCCTGGGAGAATACATGCTGGGCGCCAGATGCCAGACGCCGGAGGAAGTGAGGTGTGCGATCCATTGAAAGAGAAAATGAGACGGATTTTTATCCATAATTTTGAAGCGTTCCGAATCCTGGTTGCGATTACCATTGCCTTTTCCGTGATCGCGGTGCTCGTTTTATTGACGAGTGACGACGCGGGGGCCGTCAGTTATTGGTTTATCTTGGGCCCGTTGACTTCTATGAGAAGGCTGGGAGGGGTTTTGGAGCTGTCGATCCCCTTTATCCTCTGCGGCCTGTCCGTGTCAATGATGTTTCAGGTCAATAAGTTCAATCTGTGCAGTGACGGAATTTTCTATATCGGTATGGCGTTTGCCTCCGTGTTTGCTTTAAAGCTCGATCTGCCGCCGGTTGTGTTCCCGATCGTAATCATCGTTTTGTGCGCCGTGATCGGCGGGCTTACGGCTTTGATACCAGCGAGCCTGAATCTGAAATTCAACGCGAGCGTTGTGGTGTGTGCGCTGATGCTGAATTATGTACTGCAGTATCTGGGCCGCTATATCCTTCTCTACAAGGTGAAGGACCCGGCTCTTACATACAATGGTTCGGCCATCTTTCCGAAGGCTGCGACGCTGACACATTTCGTAGCAAAAACGAGAATCCACACAGGTATTTTTGTGGCGATTGCGGCTGTTCTCATCATTTACTGGGTGCTAAGGTCCACAAAGCTCGGCTTTGCGATCCGCATCACAGGGAAAAACGAAGATTTTGCAAGGGCCTCGGGCATTAACGTGGCGCTCACCGTATTGGTTTCACAGTTCATTGGCGGCGCTTTGGCCGGAATCGGCGGAGCCGTAGAGGTCATGGGAATTTATCAGCAGTTTCGGATTGATACGCTTTTAGGGTACGGCTTTGACGGCCTCCTGATTGCAGTAATCGGAAAAAATGACCCGCTGCGTGTCACGGTTGCAGCGGTTGCGCTGGCCTATTTAAGGCAGGGCGCGGCTTTGGTCAATTCCTATACAGATATTCCGTTGGAGCTTGTACAGGTCTTACAGAGCATGATCGTTATCTTTGTGGCGGCCGAACAGCTCATGGCGGGACTGAAACATAAGATGATCGTAGAGGAATCGGAGAAGGCAGGAGGTGTACAGCATGTTTAAGGAAGTCATTACCGGCGCATTTGTGATCAGCTTTCTGTATTCGGTTATCCGGATGGCGACTCCGCTCATCTATGCATCCATGGGAGCGATCATATCCAAGCAGGCAGGAACCAATAATCTGGCGATTGAGGCGACGATGTTAATCAGCTCGATGGTGGGCTGTATTACGAGTGTCTATATTCCCAATATTCTGGTCGCGATTGTGGCGGCGATTGTGGCGGGGATCCTGTTGTCGCTGTTTTTGGCCTTTATGTTTCTTAAGCTGGAGGCCAACTGTACGATGACCTGTATTTCCTTAAATACCATGACGACCGGTCTTGCCATGTTTATTCCGTTCGCTTTGTTCGGCGGTTCGAAGGGAAGCTCTATGGGAAAGGCAAGTCTGACATTCCCCAGCGTGCAGATTCCGCTTATAAAGGAGATTCCGATACTCGGAAGTATTTTATCCGGGCATTGTATCCTGACGTATCTGACGATTCTGGTTACTTTCCTCGTCTGGTTCATTATTTTCAGGACTTCCTTTGGACTTCGGATGCGGGCCGCCGGGGAGAATCCGGACTCGGCGATGTCTGTGGGAATTGACGTCTATGGGGTCAAGCTTAAATCCTTTATCCTGACCGGAATCGTCTGCAGCCTGGGCGGCTGCTTCATGTCCATGTATTATCTTTCCTGGTTTACGGCCGGCATGGTGGCAGGGCGCGGCTTTATCGGCGTCTCGATCTCCAACCTGACCGGAGGGAAGCCGTTTATGGCAGTCCTGGTTGCCCTGATATTCGGCGCGATCGACGCCATGGCGCTCACGTTCCAGTCGGCGTTTAACTTCCCGGCAGAAATTTTACAGATGATGCCCTATATCGCCACGATCATCGGTGTGACGTTAGTGTCCCATCTGGAGGTAAAGAGAAAACAGAAGCTTCTGGCAAAGTAAAGGAGTCCGCGGGTACATGAAAATATTGCAGAGGTGAAAAATGGAAGTAAGGAAGAAGGCCCGCAGGGACTGGCTGCTTTTATGCGGACTTCAGTCGTGCTACTGGATTACCATGACATTGCACTCCAGTTTCCTGGTGTTTTACTTAAATCAATGTGGCTATGAGACGACAGTGATTGCCTCTATGACGATGGCCATGACATTTGTAAATCTTGTGGCGCAGCCGCTCTGGGGGTATATTGCCGATGCGCTGATCGGCATGAAGCGTGCCATTCTATGCTGCCTTTTGGGGAGCCTGCTGCCGCTTCTTCTTTTGCCTGTGCTGGTACAATACGTCTGGCTTACGTTACTTTTAAACTTGTTTTACGGCGCGGTTAACTATCCGCTTCAGGGCCTTACGGATTCCGTCACAAACATCGCAGCGGAGAAAAACAGCTTTGTGGTGTATGGTTTCACGAGGGGCTGCGGATCCATAAGCTCCGCCGTGGGAAGCTTACTGATCGGATATGTCCTGGACTATACAGATACCCGGTATTTGTTTTTGATTGAGGCGGTGATCTTAGGCCTTGCCTGTGTACTCATGGGCCTCTACGGCGATACGGCCTATGGGCTGGACGCAGAAGAAAAAAAGGCCGGGGGCAGAAAGGCGACAAAAAGTGCCGTGATCGGGCTTTTGAAAAATCCTGCGTATCTGGGAATCCTTTTCTGCATCACACTCATGAACGTGGGAAACCGGACGACTCTGTTTTTCGTCCCGATCCTTATTGAGGAATACGGCGGTGATAATGTCCACCTGGGCTGGTGCCTGTTCTTAAACTGCCTGTTCATGATGCCGTGTATGATGCTGCACAGCCGGATGTTAAAGAGAGGGATCAAAAATCATGTGCCGCTTCTTTTGGGCGCCTCCTTCCATGTCGTGCGAGCGTTTCTGATGTACTTTGCGCACACGCTTCCTGTACTGGTGGGCTTACAACTCATGCAGTCGTTTGCCTACGGATTTTTGCAGCCGTCAACGGTAGCGGCTGCAGGAGAGGCCTCCCCGTTAGGTGTCAGGGCGACGGCAATTTCCCTGGCTGTGGCGATTACGACTGTGTTCAGCACGGTAATCGGCCAGATCGGCGGGAGCTTTTTGGCCGGCTATATCGGAATCCACAACACCTTTGTGGTCAGCGCGGCAATTACGTTTCTGGGAATTTTGAGCTATCTGCCGTTTATACGGCACTCCCAAAAACGCCCTTGTCTATAGATTTGAGGGTGATCTTTTGCAAATACTCTTAAAAATAAGGAGAGGAAACATGACAAAGAAAGAATATAGGGTGACGAATGATAAACTGATTTGGAAAATGTCTGCGAAGAATCCCCCGGTGCTCCGGGTAGAACCGGGTTCTGTGATCGAGTTTGAAACAAGGGACTGCTTCGGGAGCCAGAAGCTGACTCCGGGAGACGGGCCGATCGCATTTGATCCGGACATGGCGGGCAATCCGGCAACGGGCCCGGTCTACGTGGAGGGCGCGATGCCCGGAGACGTTTTGAAGGTGAAGGTTCTGGAGATCACGCCGACCTCCACCGCGGTCATGGGTATGGACAAGACCATGGGTGTCTTCATGCATGAGACCGAGATCGACGCGCTGCGTATTTTTGATGTGCACGGCGGAAAAACGTTTTTCGGAGACAAGTATCCGGTTCCGAACAAACCGATGCTCGGTGTAATCGGCATCGCGCCCGAGGAGGGGATTGAGATACCGAACATGACACCGGGAAGACACGG
This sequence comes from Lachnospiraceae bacterium, assembly GCA_022792295.1. GTDB lineage: Bacteria > Bacillota > Clostridia > Lachnospirales > Lachnospiraceae > CANQGL01. The sequence continues at coordinate 22,191 of JAAWAR010000008.1, read as the reverse complement.
AGGAAACATGGACTGCAGGCGGATCATCGAGGGCAGTACGCTGTATCTGCCGGTAAATGCCGAGGGAGGGCTTTTGGCAGTCGGAGATGTCCACGCGGTCATGGGTGATGGCGAGGTTGCAGGCGGAGGAGCAGAGGTCGCGGCCCGGGTACGGGTGCAGGTCTCGGTCATAAAGGATGAGGACATGGAGGGGCCGATGCTGCTTTCCGAGGGCTATGCGATGGCCATCGTCTCGTCAGAGACGCTTGATGAGGCAGCCGAGGAAGCGACGAAGGCGATGAAGCGGTTCATCCAGAAGAAATTTAAGATTGAGCACTGGGAGGCATGTATGCTTTTGTCTCTGGTCGGGGATCTTCGGATCTGCCAGATCGTGGACCCGCTTCGGACCTGCCGCATGGAGGTGCCGATGGAGGTGTTTGAGGCGTACGGCTACAGTTTTGAATAAGGGGCAATTCTAAGGAAGGGACAGGATGATGGAAAAAAAGCATAGAATTATTATGGATGTGGACACAGGAACAGACGACGCGGTGGCAATCCTGATGGCGATCGCCTCGGAGGAGATCGAGCTTTTGGGGATCTGCACGGTCAACGGAAACCGGAATGTGGAGCTCACGACGGACAATACGCTGCGGGTCGTCGATTATGTGGAAAAGGGCGGGGATGTCAAGGTATATAAGGGCTGTGCCCTGCCTCTTGTCTCGACGCTTGACCCGGCGAGAAGGCCGCTCATTCCTTACGGGGATAAGTATTTTGACGGGCAGGAGAACCATGGAAATCATCTGGATCTGCCGGAGACGAAGCTTAAGCCGCAGGAGAAGGATGCGGTCAGCTTCCTCATTGAGACACTCATGCAGTCGGATGGGGATATTTCAATCGTCGCGGTCGGGCCTCTGACAAATCTGGCGGTGGCTTTGCGGGCGAAGCCGGAGATCGCGGGAAAAATGAAGCAGATCATTATCATGGGCGGCGCGATGACGGAGGGGAATTCCGGGCCTTTGCAGAGGGCGGAGTTTAACTTCTGGGCCGATCCGGAGGCGGCTGAGATCGTTTTACAGAGCGGCGTAAAGCTCACGATCGTCCCGCTTGACGTGACGCATAAGACGTGCATCAAGGAGCGGGAGGCGGACGCGTTTGAGCAGATGGGGACGAGAGCCGGGCATGCAGCCTCCCTCTTTATTAAGAGAAGGATCGGGAATTATAAGGTCTGGCAGCCGGTGTGCGACCCGGATGAGGCACCGATTCATGATGCACTTTGTATCGCGGGGCTTTTGGACCCGTCGGTGTTTACGAAGGTGGTGGAGTGCCAGATGAAGATGGACTTTTCCGGCGGTACGGCCGATGGGATCAGCGTAGTGAATTTTAAGCCTACGACGAGGGATCTGGATGGGATCTTCAGGCCGGCGGTTAAGAACGTGAAGCTGGTGCTGGAGGCAGACAGAGAGAAGTTTGCAGGGATCATGGGTGATTTGCTGGCGAAGCTTTGATTTTGCGGCGGAAGGCTGAACGAGGTTTAAAGTCCGCGGTATAGAAGCGGGCCGCCGGAAAAATCCGGATGGATTTCTCTGCTTCGACTTTGAAATGGCAGCCCGATGTGTATTGGATCAGGCAGTCAAAGCATAAAGGCGCATGGAACAGTAAGCTGTAAACCGTGCGCCGTTTTTGTTATGTCCGCTCATGATTCGGAAGGGGATTCAACTTGAGATTGTGCAGCCGGCTGTCACGGACGAATTGGTTTTTTCTTGGGTCGCCTTCTGCGCGGTAAACGGTTAGGCTGCTTAGGTCGAATATGGAGCTCCAGACGGTTTCGAAGTTGGGATCGTCGTCGTATTGGCAGATAAAGCCGTAGTCGCCTTTCAGGAGGCACTTGGCAGCGTCGATGGGATCGCCGCCTGTTTTTCCTGCAATGAAGGCGTCTAAGACGGTTTTGTAGCGTCTCTGAGAGCCGTAATCGTTTCCGCGGGCGTCGTCGAAGGGCTTCATATTGTTTGAGGTGAAGCTATTTACGGTGCAGATCATGCCGCCGTGCGGAGCGCGCTCTGCCCTGCGGATTTTTTTGAGGGATGGCGTGCATTCGACGACTGCCATGCCGCCGTTTTTATCTGCGAGCAGCAGGTTACAGTTGGAGGCAATCGGCAGGCCGCAAAGCTGTGATATGGCCTGCTCGGTATCATTTGCTTTTTCGAGCAGATAACGTACCAGAAAGCATGCGTTAAAGCCGGGCCTGATTTTTTTGAGATCCGTCATCACAAAGGTCATGGCGACGGCCAGGCCGTGTTCATTCAAGCCTTCCTCCCCGTTCACGAAGGAAGAAGTGGCCATGTAAAAAAGGTTTCCGCCTATGGGAACATAGAGATCGGCTTTGCTTTCTTTTCGCAGACAGGGGGGTAAATCGTTGTTCCTTCCGTAGATCATTTTGCCGCCTGCCGAATAGGCGAAAGCGGTACAGCCCCGGATCTCAGCGGGCATATTCTGCTCCAGATTATACATGCAGCAGCCCATGCACAGCATCCAGGAAACAAAATGCAGATAGTCCGTACCTGTTGTGTCGCTGATGCCTCGTATTTCTTCACATACCTCCGGAAAAAATTTCCTCAGCAGCTCCTCGCTTTGTTTCCCGTGCTGAAGCTGAAACGTATCCAGCCGGAGCGGGAAGGAGATTCGGCGTCTGTTAAAGAGTTTTCCGCGTTGTACGCCCAGTTCATAATGGGCGCCTTTCAGGGTTAAATGTTCCATGTCTTAGTCCTCCTTTTTGACTGCAATCCATACTTCCGAATGGCCCTGCAGGGCTTGTCTGCTGCAAATCGGGTATACTTCAATGTCCGGCAGCTTTGCGTGCGTATATCCGGAGAACGGGAGCCATTCTGCGGGTAAGCGCCGGAATACGTTTTGTACGGTTTCCTTAAAATGTCCGTCGTTTTCAAAGATGGCCCAGGAAGCCGTGGGGATCTTGCATTCATACATACCCGAAGGCGCAGGGGCATCGGTGACAACGCCGATATAATAGTAGATTTCCCGGGGATTTTCGTATACACTGACACCCAGTATTTTGCGGGATTCCTCTCGGGAGAGTCTGCACAAATCCAAAAACGGACTGCCCTGCCGGGCGGATTTCCAAAAATCGGGAACACATTTTAAGTTTTCTTCCCTGTCTTCGGACATGGGAATGCGGATCCCTACAATGCGGAAGTGCGGCTTTTGGACGATGTGATAGGGCAGGGATGTCCCTCCCGTTATGCTGACGTTAAACGAGAGACGCGGGTATGCCTGCAGGTTGCTGCCCATGGCCCTGGCCGCAGACGGGGAAATGCCGTGAACGGTTCGAAAGGCCCGATTAAAGGCGGTAGGAGAGGAATAGCCATATTTCAGAGCGATGTTCATTATGGTTTGGTCTGTCCGCTGCAATTCAAACGCCGCCTGCGTCATCTTTCGGCGGCGTACGTATTCTGACAGAGACATGCCGGAAACATATGAAAAAATGCGCTGAAAATAACAAGGGGAGCAGTATGCAGCCCGGGCTGCTTCCTCATATGAAAGCTCGTTGTCCAGGTTATCTTCTATGTAAGCGATGGCCGCGTTAAGATTTTTCCACCATTCCATCTGCATTCCTCCTCTTAGATCAGAATACTCGATTTTGATTGATATGTCCTCTCATTTCCTGCTTTCTTCTGTAAACTGTATCAGAATAAAAAATTTGTTTCAAGAGGGGCCGTGTTTTTGCAACGTTATATTTTCCCGTTCCGTAAATGCCGATATACGAGCGAGTCTGCTTTTTTCGTTCTCTCATGTTTCAATCGGGTGACGGCAGTATCCACAGTGGGCTTTTGGCGGCTGAAAAGTTTGCCCTTTTGTTTCAGTCATTTATGATAACTGCTGCGGGGCACTTCAAAGAACATACAGAAGAAAGAAAATGCGGTAAGCGCTTTTTATGAATTAAGATTCCGGTTTACAATAATGCTGATATAATTCACTTATTTTATGTTTCATTAACTCTAACAACTCAATCGGTTCCAGTACCGTTGCATGGCTCCCAAGCGGCAAAAAGTAGTCGGCAGCCCATTCTAAAGCTGAGTGATGTATTTCCATGTCGATTATCCCGCCGCCTGTTGAAAAAGTTTTTAGTCCCCTTGCCAGCAAACACTCAGTTTCGCAGCGTTTAACGCCTACATCGGTCAGTTGGATTCTTATGTGATAATCGTTTCCGGCTTCCAGGTTTTCCAGATATTCCTGAATGGACGCAGGAATAGGGTATGTCCCTTTGGGATACGGTTTTTCCTCTATAATTTCTTTGATGCGGTCAATGCGGAATTCTCGAATTTGATTTGCTGCCGTACAATATGCAGGGCAATACCAAAGCCCATTCATAGCATATAACCCAATCGGGATGATCGTGCGTATACGTTCGGAATGGAGCGACGAATACCGTATTGTCGCGGCATGACGGTTTACAGCAATATGAAACATTAATTTAAGGAATGGCGAATCACAATGCCTGTCCGGGATCCAAAATACCACTTTATTTTGAATCTGCATGATACTGCTTTGTATATCTAACGGTAGACAATTCAAAAACTTTTTCAAAACGGATATTGTTTCCTGCTCAAAAGGTAAATCACGGTAGAACTGCAGAGCCTGACAGGCAAAGAATATGGCTTTTGCTTCACTTTCTGAAAAAGTGATAGGCGGCAGAATGCGCTCCCGTAAGATATGATACCCACCCGCAGCCCCAACTTCTGAATAAAGGGGAAATCCGGCCTGCTCTAATTCTTGCAAGTCGCGCAGAACTGTACGCTTTGATACAGAAAATTCTTTTGCTAATTCACCCACCGTAAAATCCTTTTTTGCATTTATCGTGATCATCATTTCAATAAGCCGTTCCGCCTTTGACATTTAAAAACTCCTTTCAAATAGTGACACATATTGTCACTATTCTATGATAAAGTATCCATATACGAAATGCAATACGCCAATAAAACAAAAGGGGGGCCGTGTAAGGAACAATTTGGAGGGAAATGGATTTGCAAACGGGAAATGTACCTATAAACCATGCAGCGCCCTTGCGGCAGAAAGAAATAGAGGATAACATCGTATGGAAAAGCTAATGTATATGATGCTGCTTGAGAAAAGCAAGAACTATAACAGGATGACAAAGAAGGCAGTTATGGAACACGTGGAGAACATAAGAAAGCTGGACGATGAAGGAAAACTGGAAATATGCGGCGTCTTTAAAGGGTATCCGGGAATGGCGGGTATGTATATCTTAAAAACAGAAACCCGTGAAGAAGCAAAAGAAATTTGCGATTCGGAGCCGTTGGTTAAGGGAGGATATGCAACCTATAAATTAGTCGGCTTACAGATTGCAAATCGGGAAAATAATTATCTGCTGTAATTGCTGCAGGGGATAACACCGGGAGAATAAAATCCGGCTTTGTCCCATAAAAGCGAAAACATTGCCATTTTCGTTCAGCAAATTTACTGCCATTGCTTGTTTTTTGTATCTGTTATATATGTTCTATAAAAAACTTATATTTCATCCTTTAAAGCCTGGATGCTGGTGGAAGTTTCTGCTATTTTGCCAATCCTACGTCTGCGGCATCCGTTTGATTAGGAAGCGGACTGTGTCCCGGCATGGAAAGGCAAGGTTCCAAAGGGCTCCGGCGGATCTCTCAAGGAAAGGCAAACCGGATGGTTGGGCTGATTATGCAGATAGAAAAGCCGGGAAGCCCGGATATACACATGGGAATTCTCACAAAGGAATATCCTGCCCTTTCGCCTCATAAGCTATAGTAAATTATACCTAAAGGACCAAACCATGAGTTCCAAAACCAGAATCGTCGTTCTGCGAATGAAAGAAATCATTTACACCGCCATCTTCATCGGCCTCGCGATCGTGCTTGTCATGCTGCTTTTGTTCATGTTCCGTCCCAAGGCAGGCACCTCATCCGCTACGGAACCCGAGGCGGCTCCCACCTACATACCGGGGCTCTATTCGGCCTCCATCGTCCTCGGCAGCCAGAATCTGAACGTAGAGGTCACGGTAGACGCAGACCGCATTCACTCCGTCACGCTCGTTCCCTTAAGCGAGGCGGTTGCCACGATGTATCCCCTGATGCAGCCTGCCATGGACTCCCTCTCGGCACAAATCGTAGAAAATCAGTCTCTTGAGGGGATCGAATACCCTGCCGGATCGCAGTATACCTCGATGGCGTTAATGAAAGCGGTTGAGAAAGCGCTTGAAAAAGCGAAACCGTAGCAAAAGCCTCCTGCTGTTTCTTAAATTTCGGCTTGACAAATGGATGCCTTTCCGTTATAATTTTTATCGTGCTACCAATTTATCATAGTAAATTAGTAGCACGATAAAATAAATTACAAAAGGAAAGGAGAATTCCCATGAAAAAAACGATCCGGCTGCTTGCGCTCTGCGCAGCGTTCCCGTTCGCTCTGACGTCTTTAACCGGCTGCTCGCATGTCGCTTCCGCCTCCACGGTGAAAACGACAAAAAGCCCGTCCGTGACCACAGCAGAAGAAACCACAGTAACAGGCGGTGAGAATGGGCATTCCTCCAATCGGCTTCAGGATATTCTAAAGCGGGGTTATATCGAAGTTGCCACCGAGCCGGCTTTCGCTCCCAATGAATTTATTGACCCGGCCAGGCAGGGAGACGAACAATATGTCGGTTCCGATATCGAGCTTGCGAAATACATCGCGGACAAGCTGGGCGTGGAGCTTCGCCTAAAGCCCATGGACTTTACAAGCGTTTTGGGAAGCATTTCCACCGGGAAATATGACATTGCGATTTCCGCGCTGGCCTATACACCGGCCCGCGCTGAGACTATGAACTTGTCCAAAGGCTATTATTTCGGCGATGAGGACCCACAGAAGGCATACGGAATCCTGATCCGAAAAGAGGATGCCGACCGGATCAAGACGGTAGACGATCTGGCTGATAAGACCCTTGTCGTCCAAAGCGGTTCGATCCAGGAGCTGTTTGTCAACGAACAGATTCCTGCCTACGGCAAATTGAACCGTGTTTCCTCCACCAATGACGCCCTTTTGATGGTGCAGGAGGGGCGGGCAGATGCCGTCGCCGCCGCAGTGCGGATGGCCGAGCTCTACCTCGACGCCAATCCGGAAAGCGGGATGATGCTCCTTGCGGATTTCTATTTCACCGTTGACCCTGACACGCAGGGAACCCGCATCGGAATCCCCAAGGGCGAGGACGAGCTTACCGACCGGATCAATGAAATCATTGACGAGATCATCGAACAGGATCTTTATAACCAATGGTACAAGGAGTACCGTGAATACGCGAAAAAGCTTGGGATTGAACTGTAATTAAAAGCGGATAGGCATGTCCTCTGAAAGAGCATGTCTATCCGCTTTTTCTTTCTTTATTTTTTGGGGCTGTAGCGCCTGCCCATCACTTCTCCACAGCACATTGCAGGAAAGAGCGATATTGCTTTCCTTGTGATATTCTATAGCCGCACGTCTGTACCTGCTCTTTCGGCGTGTCATCAAATTTTATGGTATTATAAAATCCACAAACATTCTACTAAACACATACGGATTTCTCTTTAATAATATGGGGCTTAAACATATGCAGGTTTTTTCTTTTGGGGGGATTATTTTCCCTGCATATTTTTGAAATGAATTCTAATATATAGAAATAATTTTTGTTTTATTGATAAAAATAAAAAATAATAGAATATATTGACATATAAATAAGATTATTTTATAATAAAAAAGAAATGATTTCTATTTATGATTGAGGAGGGGTAAAATGGAGTTTGTTCAAAACCGAGTTGATGAGCTCTTTGATGAGTTTGTGCAGATCCGCCGCAGAATTCATCAGAGGCCGGAACTAGGCGGAAAGGAATTTGAAACGACCCGTCTGATCACAGAAAAGCTGACCGAGTGGGGGATTGAGGTTGAGGACCTTGGCCTGGAGACTGGCGCGAGCGCGCTGATTCGCGGGGCATATCCAGGGGCTACGATCGCAGTCCGGGGTGATATAGACGCACTTCCCATGCAGGAGGAAACAAACCTTCCCTTTGCGTCCGAAAATCCGGGGGTCTGCCATTCCTGCGGGCATGATCTTCATGCGGCCTATGCGTTGTTCTGTGCCAGGATTCTGCATGAAAACAGGGATAAGCTGCACGGGAATGTGCGTGTCCTATTCCAGCCGGCGGAGGAAACGGGAGATGGAGCCAAGAATATGATCGAACACGGCGTGCTCACAAGAGAACCAAGGCCAAAGTGTCTCGTCGGAGTTCATGTAGGCTGCGATATGCCGGTTGGGTCGATCGGCCTGATTAAGGGGCCGTCCGCTGCCGGGATGGACCAGTTTGAGGTTACAGTTTACGGCTTTGGAGGGCACAGTTCAAGACCACAGAATTTTATTGACCCGATTTTATCGGCTTCTCTTTTGGTCGCACAGCTCAACACATTGGTTTCGCGGGAAATATCGCCGTTTGAATCCTCCGTATTGAGCGTGTGCCGGATTCATGGAGGTGCCGCCAATAATGTCGTGCCGGAGAGTGTGACGTTTGGAGGCAGCCTGCGTTCCTTTACGCCCGAGGTGCGAAAAACCATGCTGGAAGCAATTGAGAGGACCTGCAGACTGCACTGCGAGAGCATGCGGACCCGGGCGGAGTTAAAGATCCTGTCGGGTACGGCTCCGCTGGTACATGACGAGAAGATGGTGGACGAGATCGCGGAGGCGGCAAGGGAGACGATCGGGGAAGAAAAGATCATCCCGTTAAAATACCCGCGCTCCGGTTCGGATGATTTCGCAGAGTATTTAAGCTTCATTCCGGGCGTCCGCTTCCGGGTGGGGAGCGCAACCGTGGAGCCGGAGACAAAGGTGGGTGCACATAATCCGAAGATTATATTTGATGAGGAAGCTTTGCGCATAGCCACGGTTGTGACCTGCCGGTACATATTTAATTCGCTTCGCTGACGGCTTTGGTCAAAAGAACCGAAAGCCTTATAAAGCACTCTCGGAATCTTTGCCGCCTCCGTTTTTGCGGCTGATTTTCTGCCATACAAGGAGACTCCGCGAGTACTTTCATGAAAAAAGGGGAAAAAATGAAAAACCAAACAGAAAACAAAAAGAAGCTTGCATTTCCGGATGTCCGTGCTCTGCTGTTTATGATTACTATTTTTGTGGCAATTCTGACATGGATCGTTCCGGCCGGAGAGTTCGACACGGAGCAGGTGGGAAATCTGACGCGTGTCATTCCGGGGACGTATCACTATGTGGAGCAGAATCCGCAGAATATCTGGGACATTTTTAAGGCGACCGTCACCGGCTTTTCCAATCAGGCGGCCCTGATCGCAATGATCTGTTTTTCCGGTACGGCGATCTCCATTGTGGAGCAGACGGGCGTCTTCGAAATTCTTTTTGGAAAGGCGTTACGAAAAAGCAAAAATGACGCAGTCCTGATTTTTGCAGTCGTGGCGCTCTGCTCTCTAGGCGGTGCGACCAATGTCCTTGAGAAATCCACGATCGCGCTGGTGCCTCTTGGGATGATGCTTTCTGCCTCTATGGGATATGATAAGTCTCTTGGCGTATTGATGGTCTATTTGGGCTCTTACAGCGGCTTCAATGTGGGCTGGGCAGTGCCGGCCACGGTCGGAACGGCTCAGACGATCGCAGAGCTTCCCATGCTTTCGGGCTGGGAGATGCGCGTCGTGTTCAATATCGTCAACATGCTCTTAACCTATGTGATCATCATGCGCTATGCCAAAAACGTGAAAAAAGATCCAACCCTGAGTATGAATTATTCGGAGGGGATGTCCCCAGATCAGATCCTGGGCTGTCTGGATGGAAAGAACGTCCAACTGACGGAGGCGCCTTTAACCTGGCGGCACGTCGGTTCTCTAACGGTTCTTTTGGCAGGTGTTGTCAGTATTGTGGCCGGGTCAATCCAATTCGGCTGGTCCCATGCAGAATTTTCGACGACCTTTTTTATGGTAATTGTGGCAGTTGGTCTTGTAAACGGCTACAGCGTTAATAAGATCGCGAAGTTATTTGCGAAGGGATTCTCCTCCATGATCGGCCCGGCATCCGTTGTTGCATTTGCCAACGGAATCGCGACGATTGCGAAGTCCGGAAAGATCATCAACACGATTGTATACACACTTTCTATTCCGATCGTCCGCCTGGGGCAGATCGGAGGAGCAATCTTCATGTTCTTTGCAAACTATGTGATCAACTGCTTCATCGGTTCCGGTTCCGGGCAGGCTACCGTTGTCATGCCGGTCATGGTACCGTTGGCTGATCTGGCAGGAATTACCAGACAGGTGGCATGCCAGGCGTTCCAGTTTGGCGATGGCCTATGCAACTCTGCGACACCAACGGCAACCACACTGATGGCGGTGTTAGGGATTGGCGGGATCTCATATGGAAAATATATCAGGCGTATGTGGCCGTTGTTCATTCTACAGGCAGTTTTTGCCTGCATTGCCCTGTCTATCTTACAGAGCATCGGCTGGACAGGACTATAAAGGGGGCATTTATATGTTTAGAGAAGCGTTTTCGATTCCATGCTCAATCATCCGGGGAGGTACAAGCAAGGGTATTTATTTCCTGGAATCCGTACTTCCACCGGTGGGAAAGGAGAGAGATAAGATCCTCCTCTCCGTATTCGGAAGCCCTGATCAGAGGCAGATCGACGGCCTTGGCGGCGCGAACTCTCTGACCAGCAAAGTCTGCATCATTGGGCCATCCATGCGCACGGACGCGGATGTAGACTATACCTTCGGGCAGGTGAGTGTGGATCGGGCGGTCATTGACTGGCGGGGGAACTGCGGGAATCTGACAGCCGGTGTCGGCATCTTTGCCATTGAGCAAAACTTGATGAAAGTAACGGAGCCAAAGACCGTCGTAAGGATTTATAATACGAATACCAATAAGATTATTCATGCCACATATCAAGTGAAGGATGGAAAGGTTCTGTCCGACGGGACATATGCGATCCCAGGCGTTCCCGGCTCCGGAGATAAGATCCGAATTGACTTTTTCTCCCCGGCGGGCTCTATTACCGGAAAGCTTCTTCCTACCGGACATGCAAAGGACAAGATCGATTTGGGTGAACAGGGCATATATACGGTGTCCATTGTCGATGCGGGCAACCCAGTCGTCTATCTGATTCCGGAGGAGATCGGCTTAAAGGGGACAGAGCTTCCAACCGAGGTGGAGGGGATGCCAGAAGTTCTTAAACGGATTGAGGCGGTCAGATGTGCCGCGGCCGAATTGATCGGAATCGTCCCGAACCGGGCCATGGCTACATCAAAAAGCCCGGCTTATCCGAAGATCGGCTTTGTCAGCTGGCCTGCAGATTATGTGAATCCGGAGGGAAAGCGGATTCATGCAAAGGACGTGGATCTGGTGGCACGCCTGGCCTCCATGCAGAAAATGCATCGTGCGTATATGATCACCGGGGCAGTCAGCACTGGAGCGGCGGCCCATATTCCGGGGACGGTCGTGCATGATGTGATCAGTGAACGGGCTAAAAGCAGTAATGTCCTGATTATCGGAAATCCTTATGGACCGATGGAGGTTACAGTGGATATGGAGAATGGGGAGATCGTAAAGGAGGGCGTGTTCCGGACGGCGCGAAAGATTTTAGACGGAGTCGTGTATGTGCCTTATTCGAGATTGCCAGACTAAAAGAGGAGAGAATTTGATTTAAAATTATAGGAGTGTGATAGGTCCGCAGAGGCCGGGCCGGAGAGACAGGGCGGCGCAGCCAGGCTTTAACGTCGGAAACGCCGCCTCCGTTTCCCGGCCCGGTCTCTGCGGCGATGCTTTGCGGGTGAGGAGGTATGTAGCGTGTGTTTTTATGAGTATCCGAGTTCAATCGAAATTTCCTTTGCGGTATCGATCAGACGAAGGGCGATTTCCTTGCCTTTTTCCTCGGGGATGCGGAAAACAGGGCCGGAAATGAACAGGGCGGCCTTTATTTTTTGATGAGAATCGAAAATGGGGGCGGCTATGGAGCAGAGGCTTTGTTCTCGCTCATTGAAACTGATCGCGTAGCCCTTTTGACGGACTTCTTCAAGCTGCTCGGTTGTAATGAAGGGATCGTCTGCCAAAATAGCAGCGCTTTCCTTCTCGGGCAGATAGGCTAGAAGGACCTTACTGGAAGCGCCGCGGGTCATACTCATCTGTGTTCCGACCTCGATTACTCTGTGCAGAGGCTGGGTACTTGGGACACAGTCGATGCAGATGCGCTGGGTTTTATTTAAGACATATACGCCTACGCTTTCGTTGTAGCGATTTCGGAGGCTGACGAGAAAGGGATGAGAAATGCTTCGGATATCCTCCGTGCTCAGGCAGACTGCGCCGAGTGTGGCTAACTTATACCCGAGGCTATACTGCAGGGAATCGGCGTTGCGTTTCATATATCCCATAGCCTCCATGGTGGAGATCAGCCTGGAAGCAGTGCTGGGGTACAAATCTACTCTATCCGCAATTTCTACTAGGGAAAGGTTGGGCTTTTCTCTGGTAAAGCAGTCTAAAATTCTTAAAGCATTCTCGAGAGAACGGACATTCGTGTCGGTTTTGGCCATGATTTGGATACTCCTTGTAAAAAATCGTGAACAATTTTATCTTAGCATACGAAAGTGGATATGACAACAAAAATAATCGTGATCTGTACGACAACCGTATCATGGCATACAAAACAGCAGCACAGCAAACGAAATGATTGACAGATACATTCTGTTCTACAACAAAGAGCGTATCCCGTTAAAAACCGGAGTGGCACCGCTGACGCTGCGCCACTCCGCTTAAATCTTCCTATTCCTACTCAGCCTGCTTTTATATATTTACAAATAGAAAAATGTCGATCGGTATTTTTATTTTCGGCAAAATATGCTATTCTATAACCAGGACCCGCCGTCTTTCGTGCGGGCAGAGCTACAAAGGGGGAAGACGGACATGAACCGGAACCAGACCTGGCCGAAGCGGCCGGATTATAAGAAGCAAAAGAGAAACGCAGCGATCTTTTTAGTCCTCTCGATCGTGTACTTTTTGATCGGTTTTGCTCTTTTGGTGGGGACTGCGTATCAGTTTATTGACTGGAAGGTGGGCGAGGCCAGGGCGAGAGGCCAAAGCGAGGAGTTTGACGCCTACAAAGATAGAGGGCCGGGACAGCGCTGGGAGACTTTGACGATCCAGGCGATCTCGTATGAGTTTGCCGAGGATTTTAAGGGGACCTATCGGTATTATCTGGCGTTTACGCCGTTAGGGGAGATCCGCATCGTGAAGCTTAAAGGCGGGCTTCCGGAGGAATATACGCCGCTTTTTGATTACCTGTTTGAGGAGGATGCCAAGATCCCGGAGCCGGTTGAGCTTCGGGGTGTTTCTGCCTGGATTGAGGATGACATTAAGGAGTATGCGCTGGAGGCTTTAAACGACATGTACGGCGAGGAGGTCTTCACGGAGGCGGACTTTGACGAATACGTGGGAAGCTGCTTTTTGGATACAACCAGGAAACCATCCGGGGCGGGAAGCGGCCATGAGGTCGGATCGCTGGCTGTGATCTCCTTCGTATGCCTGGGTGTGGCCCTGTTTTTCCTGATTACCTCACGGAAATTGAAATATAAGGCCGTGGAGGAGAAAGAGCGGGAGCGTGCGGCTATGAGCCAGATGGCAGCATACGGAAGCCGGGGCGCAGGAGCTGGTGTATGGGGTTCGGGCGGGTACGGCAGCGATGCGCAAAATCCGGTGATGTCCGGCGAAGACGGCGACGATGGCTGGCGTCCGGTGACGGCGAGCCAATATGACAATTTCCACGGACAGAGCGTACAAAGCACGGGCGCGTTCGGCCAGGGGAGGCCTTCTGGCAGCGCCTTTGGGGGGACGGATGAGCTAAACAAGCTTACCGCAGCACAGAACCCGGAGCGGGAATCGAATCTGCTTTTGGGGCTTGTGGGTGCTGTCGGCGGATCGCTCGTGGGCGTTTTGGCCTGGGTGCTGATCGGGCAGGTCGGCTTTATCGCAGGAATCGCGGGCTTCCTCATGTTAAAGTTTGCGCTGAACGGCTATGCGAAGCTGTCGGGACGCCTCGATAAAAAGGGCGCTGTTTTATGCCTTTTCATCGCGGCGGGCATGATCGTGGCCGCTAACTTCCTGGATATGGGCCTGCAGCTCTGCCGGGCCTATTTTTCCTATGAGGCGAGCCTGGACACGGTGCGCTATGTGGCAGCAAACCTCCTGTCACTGATGGATATGCATGAGCTTTGGCCGGATTTTATGAAAAATCTGCTGATCGGCTACGGACTCTCCATCTGGTCGAGCTATGGCCTGATCCGGTCGGTGCTGCAGTATAAGGAGCACAAGGAATGGCCCTGACGCTGATTACGGGCGGCTCCGGCTCGGGAAAAACGGAGTATGTGTATAAGGAAATCATCGGGCGCTCTATGAGAGAGCCCAACGGGCGGTTTTTCGTCATCGTGCCGGAGCAGGCCACAATGCAGGCGCAGAGGGAGATCGTGCGGCTGCATCCGCGCCACGGTACGATGAACATTGACATCGTGAGCTTCGAGCGTCTGGCGTACCGGATCTTTTCGGAGCTTTCGCTGCCGCAGCCGGAGGTTTTGGACGATACGGGAAAGACGATGGTGCTGCGTCGCCTGGCCGGGGAGAAAAGGGATGCGCTTTCGTATTTTGCGTCCAATTTAAACCGGGCCGGCTTCATTGACGAGCTTAAATCCATGCTTTCGGAGCTGGTCCAGTACGGGATTACGCCAGGGCTTTTAAAGGAGACGGCCGTCCAGGCGGGGCTGTCCCATGTCCTGACATGCAAGCTCACGGACATGTACACGCTGTATGCGGCGTTTCAGGATTTCATCGCCGGGCATTATATCACGATGGAGGAGCTTCTGGATAAGCTGTGTGAGGTCTGCGGGCGCTCTAAGCTTCTGCGCGGGAGCGTGATTGCGTTAGACGGCTATACGGGCTTTACGCCAATCCAGTACCGGCTGATCGGGCGGCTTTTGTCAGGCTGTGCGGACATGCTTGTAACCGTGACGGCGACGGAGAGTGCAGAGCTTTCGGGAGCCGGGAGTGAGTCGGATCTGTTTGATATGAGCCGCAGGATGGCCGGGAAGCTTAAGCGGCTGGCAGCGGACTGTGGGAGTTCGGTGCGGCCGCCTATCGTGCTGGGAAGCCGGCCTCTGCCGCGCTTTTTAAAGGCGCCGCTTTTCGATCATCTGGAGAGGACATTGTTTCGGTATCCGTATCGTCCGTATCAGGGGGAGGACAGCGGCCGCCTTCTCTTAGTACAGGCTGAAACACCGGCGGATGAGGTGGATTTTGTGGTCAACCGGATCCATGCCCTCGTAAAAAGGGAGGGCTTCCGTTACCGGGAGATCGCGGTCATCTGCGGCGACCCGGCCGGTTATGCCAGGGAGCTTCTCCACCAGTTTGAGGAAAACGGGATCCCGCTTTTTATCGACGAGAAAAAGGATGTACAGGGGAATCCGTTTATCAGGCTTTTAAAGAGCAGCCTGGAGCTTGTGCGGCGCGGGTTCGATTATGAGAGCATGTTCCAATATCTGCGGACCGGCCTTGTCACGGGGGATCGGGAGGCGCTCGACCGGCTGGAGATATATGTGCGGGCCATGGGAATCCGCGGCTTTAAGCGCTGGCAGGAGCCGTGGGAGAAAACCTTTGCGGGCGGCAGCCGGTTAAATCTGGCAGAGTTAAATGCGCTGCGGGAGGAGATCCTGGCTCCGCTTTCCGTCTTTAAAGAGCGCACGGCAGAGGCCAGGCCTACGGTGCGTGTCATGACGGAGGCACTTGTCGGGCTTTTTGAGGAGCTTTCGGCGGAACAAAAGCTTCTTTCCCGCGCGGAGGCGTTCCGTGGGGCCGGTATGCGCCGGGAGGCCAGGGAGTATGAGGAGCTTTACGGCCTTGTCATGGAGTTGTTTTCTCGGCTTGTGGAGCTTTTAGGGGATGAGAGGGTTTCCAGGCGGGAATACTTGGAGATCGTTAACGCCGGCCTCTCCCAGATCCAGGTAGGGATGATTCCTGCGGCCGCGGACCGGGTCGTGGCCGGAGATCTGAAGCGGACCCGGCTTTCCGGCATCCGGGCGCTGTTTTTTGTGGGTGTCAATGAGGGCGTGGTGCCTGCGGATGCGGGAAAAGGCGGCATCCTGACAGAGCAGGAGCGGGAGACTTTAAAGAAAAGTGCGTTGGAGCTCGCCCCGACGGCGAGGGAGGAGGGCTTCATGCAGCGCTTCTATCTGTATCTGATGCTCAGTAAGCCCTCAGAATATCTGACGGTTTCTTGGACGGCCCTGTCGGCAGCGGGGAAGGCCATGCGGCCATCCGGGCTCATTCTGCAGCTTAAAAAACGATTTCCCGGGGCGCGTATGACGACGGCCTCCGGGGAGCGGGAGGAGGCGGTAAGCGTTCCGGCGGCGCGCCGGGCCGTGATCGCATGGCTGCAGGAGCCGGAGCGGATGCAGGAATCAGAGCGCGTGCCGGAGCCGGAACGCCGGCCCGGGACGGAAAACGCGGCCGCGCTGTACCGCTGGCTGGCCATAAAGGGCGGTGAGAAAGTGCCGATGGAACGGCTCGCGGAGGCGGCTTCATACGCGTACCGGGAGCGGGGGATCGGACAGGAGGCCGCGAGGGCCCTGTACGGGACGGTCCTAAACGGCAGCGTCACGCGGATGGAGCAGTATGCCGCCTGTGCCTATGCGCATTTTTTGAGCCATGGGCTCGAGCTGAAGAAAAGGCAGGAATACGAGATTGATCTGTCCGACATGGGCAATCTGTTTCACCGCACGATCGACCTCTTTTTTTCCAGAGCGCAGAGAGAGGGGCTTTCGCTTGACGCGGTTTCCGAGGCCGGGAGGCGGGAGCTGGTGCGGGCCTGTGTGGCCGAGGTATCGAAAGAGTACCGCAATACGATCATGAAAAGTTCGGCCAGGAACGACTATTTGACGCGTAAGGTGGAGCGGATCGCCGACCGGACCGTCCGGGCGCTGCTTTATCAGCTCAATAAGGGCGATTTCAGGCCGGAAGGCTTTGAGGTCGATGTGAGCACACGGATTCCCTTAAAGGGGGGAGAAGCCTTAAACCTTAAGGGGCGCATTGACCGCCTGGATGTGCTGGAGGACGAGGACAAGGTTTATGTAAAGATCATGGACTATAAGTCCGGGAGTACCTCCTTTGATTTAGCGCTTTTGTATCACGGGCTGCAGCTTCAGCTTGTGGTCTATATGAACGCCGCTTTAAATATGGAAGCAAGACGGCATCCGGGCAAGGAGATCGTGCCCGCCGGGCTTTTTTATTACCACATCGACGACCCGCTTTTAGAACGTGAGGAGGGCGGGATGCCGGCAGACACGGAGGCGGGGATCCTCAAAAAGCTTCGTATGAACGGGCTTGTCAACAGCAGCCTTTCCGTCATCCGCCATATGGACCGGGAGATCGAAAAAGAATCGGATGTGATCCCGGTAGCCTTAAAGGACGGGCTGATCCAGGAGGCAAAATCCTCCGTAGCCGGAGAAAAGCGTTTTGCGAAGCTCTCCGGCTTTGTGGACGAAAGCCTTAAGAGCATGGGCGAGGAGATCCTGGCCGGCAATGCAGCAGTAAGCCCCTACAAACAGGGGACAAAGACGGCCTGTGATTACTGCCCGTACCACAGCGTATGCGGGTTTGATTTGAAGACGGCCGGGTACGGCTTCCGCCGGTTTAAGCCCATGAAAGCCGAGGAGATCTGGAGCGAGATAGAAGGGGAGGAAACGGATGGCTGAGAGAAGGTGGACGCCCGAGCAGCAGAACGCGATCGACAAGAGGGGCCGCAATCTTTTGGTCTCGGCCGCGGCCGGAAGCGGCAAGACGGCCGTGCTCACCGAGCGGATCGTGAACATGGTGACAGACCCGAGGGAGGCCGTGGATATTGACCGGCTTTTGGTGATGACGTTTACCAACGCGGCGGCGGCGGAGATGCGCGAGCGGGTCGGAGATGCGATCGAGGCAAGGCTGGAGGCGGCGCCGGGCGACAAAAATCTGGAACGGCAGGCCTCTCTGCTTCCCCATGCGCAGATCATGACGATCGACAGCTTCTGCCTAAGGCTTTTGCGGGAGCATTTTCACGAACTGGACATCGACCCGGGCTTCCGGATCGGGGACGAGGGCGAGCTTTTGCTTTTGCAGGCCGACATCATGAAGGAACTGCTGGAGGAGTATTATGAAAGGAAGGACGAACGGTTTATCCGGTTCGTGGACGCTTACGCGTCGGGGAAGGCAGACGGCGGGCTTGAAGATTACATTCTGTCGGTCTGGCGTTTCTCCCAGAGCAATCCCTGGCCCGGGGAGTGGATCGCGCGCTGTAAGCGGGAGCTTTCCGAGGAGACAAAAGCAGACGGTACGCCCGAATGGCTGCGTTTCCTGCTTTCCGACGTAAAAAAGCAGGCGGAGGAATTTTTGGAGCAGCTTTCAAAGGCAGAGGAGCTTGCCGAGGAGGCGGATGGGCCTGCGGCCTATCTTCCGATGCTGCATGCGGACAAGGAGGCGATCCGGAAGCTTTTGAACGCAGATTCGTATGAACAGGTCCATGCGGTCCTTAGCGAACCGCTTTTTGGCCGCCTGGCCGCGGCGCGCGGCAAGAACGTGGACCCGGAAAAAAAGGAGCGGGCGGCTGCGCTGCGAAACCGCGTGAAGGATGCGGTCAAAAAGATGAGGGCGCTCTATGCCCCCGGGGATCTGGAGCATATTTTTTCGGATCTGGAGGCCTGTAGGGAACCGGTTCATGTCCTGCTTTCGCTGGCAGAGGATTTTACGGCGCGCTATCAGGAAGCGAAAGAGGAAAAGAACCTCGTGGATTTTAACGACCTGGAGCATTTTGCGCTGGAGATCCTGACGGGCGGCTCGGCAGACCACGCGCCGGGGCCGGCGGCGGATGAACTGGCCGGCTTTTATAAGGAGATCCTGGTGGATGAGTACCAGGACAGCAACCAGGTTCAGGAGACGTTGCTGCGCTGCATATCCAGGGAGCGCTTCGGCGAGCCGAACGTGTTTATGGTCGGGGACGTAAAGCAGAGCATATACAAATTCCGCCTCGCAAAGCCGGAGCTCTTTCTTGAAAAGTATGAGGGCTACAAGCCGGAGGACGGACCGTACCAAAAGATCGAGCTCCATAAAAATTTCCGCAGCCGTCCGGAGGTGCTGCAGAGCGTAAACGATCTGTTTTTTCAGATCATGACGAAGGAGCTCGGCAATATCTGCTATACGGATGAGGCCGCGCTCTATGCCGGAGCGGCGTATCCCGAGACAGAGACTCCCGGAGAGGCAAAGACAGAGCTTCTCCTTTTGGATGCCGGGGAGCTTGTCAGTGCCGGCATGGAGGAGGAGCGGGCCGATTATACGGTCCGGGAGGCCGAGGCAAGGCTGATCGCGGCTAAAATAAAGGAGCTCACGGACCCACAGACCGGAATGAAGATCTGGAACGCGAAGGAGGAGCGGTATGAGCCGTTAAAAAGGCGGGACATCGTTATTCTTTTGCGCAGCTTAAGCGGCTGGTCGGAGGAATTTCTGCGCGTGCTGGCCGCGGAGGGGATCCCGGCCTTTGCCGAGTCCAGGACCGGCTATTTTACGGCGGTCGAGGTGGAGACCGTCTTAAACCTTCTGGCGCTCATTGACAATCCGATGCAGGACATCCCGCTTGCGGGCGTGTTAAGGTCGCCGGTTGTGGGGCTTAGTGACAGGGAGCTTGCGATTCTGATGGCAGGCTTTAAAAGAGATCCGGATAAGGGACAGGATCCCGGCTTTTACGGGGCAGTCAAATGGTTTCTCGCTTGTTCGTGGGAGGCGGATACCGTGGAGGCGGCAATCCGAGAGAAGCTTTTGACGTTTTGGGAGCTCCTTTCCGAGCTTCGCGGCGAGGCCGAATACCTGCCGGTGCACCGGCTTTTATACCGGATCTTCGAGCGGACCGGCTATTATGCCTATGTGTCGGCCATGCCGGCGGGGCGGGCCAGGCAGGCCAATCTGGACATGCTGGTGGAGAAGGCAGCGGCCTATGAGAAGACCAGCTACCACAGCCTGTTTGATTTTATCCGCTACATTGAGAAGCTCAAAAAATACAACACCGATTTCGGTGAGGCGGCGCGGCTCGGCGAGGACGACGATACGGTGCGCATCATGAGCATTCATAAGAGCAAGGGGCTGGAATTTCCGGTCGTTTTTCTTGCGGGGACCGCAAAGGCGTTTAACAGGCAGGATTCCCGCGGAAAGATTCTGATCGACGAGGAGCTCGGGGTGGCGACCGACTTTTTTGACATGGAGCAGCGGCTCAGGGCGCCGACGCTCAAGAAAAATGTGGTGAGCCGCAGGCTTGGCTTAGAGAGCCTGGGCGAGGAGTTGAGAGTCCTTTATGTCGCCATGACAAGAGCACGGGAGAAGCTTTTTATCACGGCGGCCGACCGGTATCTGAAAAACCGTCTGGAGAAATGGGAGGCGGTTTCGGAGGGCCAAGTCTTCGGGCTTGGGCGGGGACTTCCCTTTACGTATCTGGGCGCGGCGGGCTCGTATCTGGACTGGCTTTTGATGGCAGACAGGGGGCTAAAGGAGAGTGTGAAGCGGACGATGGTCCCGGCCGAAAGTCTCCTGGAGGCGGAGGCAAGGAGCCAGGCAGGAAAGTTTGAGCTTGCAGGCTGGTTAAATCGGCTGCAAAAGGAGCCATGGAGAGAGGAGGAGGAGGCCTTCGGGGGGCTTTTGCGGAAAGAATACCCGTATGAGGCGGATGTCTTTCTGCATGCAAAGATGTCGGTCTCGGAGCTTAAGGAGCGGGGGCAGTTTGTAGACGATAGCGAGAGTGATTTCCTGCCGACGATCCCGGCTTTTATGCGGGAACCCGGGCTTTTGCCGCCGGAGCACGGAGGGGCGTTTCGCGGCACGGCGTACCACAGGGCGCTGGAACTTCTGGATTTTACCAAAACGGGAACGCGGGGAGAAATCACGGCGCAGCTTGCGGCCATCGGTGCGGCGGGGCTCATGGATGAGGCGGCGCTTGGGCTTCTTAAGCCGGAGGTTTTGCTGCGGTTTTTCCGATCCCCGACTGCGGTGCGGATGAAAAGGGCCGCAGAGGCCGGGAAGCTCTATAAGGAGCGCCAGTTTGTGATGGGAGTCCCGGCCAGGGAATTGGACGAGGCGGATTCGGATGAACCGGTGCTGATCCAGGGCATCATAGACGCCTGGTTTGAGGAGGATGACGGCGCGGTGCTCGTGGATTATAAGACCGACCGGATCAAGGAGGGGGAGGAGTCTGTCCTTTTGGAGCGTTACCGCCTGCAGATGGTCTACTACGCCAGGGCGCTTTCCCAAATTACAGGAAAAAGAGTGAAGGAAGCCGTATTATATTCCCTCACTCTGCAAAAGGAGTTTCCTGTTGTGTAGTTTTATGGCTCCTCTTTGGCGACGATGAGCGCATCTGCGTAAGGAAGCGTCTGGATCCAGCCGCAGAAGGTGTGCCATTCGGCGAGCTTATGGTTCTTTCTCGCGTAGTAGATGTTGATCAGGGTCTCATAGTTCATTGTGCAGGTGCGGAGCTGGTTATAGCTGGAGGGAAGAAGCTGGATTAAGTCATACCAGTCTTCTTTCCTTTTTCCGTTTTCCATATATTGAACACGGATGGCCTCGAGGCGGTCTATCAGAGTCTCAAAAAAGGCAAGCGTGTCCGGTGTCATGTGATCATGGCTGAAATCGTCGAGGGAGAAGGGCTTTGCGTGGATCTTGTGCATGGTGCTTGTGGAGTTGGCGACGGTCGCGATTTTGTAGGTGTCATATTCCTTCCACCAGTAGAGCGGGGCGGTAATGTCCACGGAGACGAAGATCTGACGAATATATTTGCGGTGGTCGCTGCCGGCGAGGCGGAGGCGTTTGGCGAGATCGAGGTCGTTTGGGCCGAGGATGAAGTCTCCGTTTTCGTCATAGCGGCTGTCCATGCGGGCCCAGCTGTTTAGCGGGTTTCTGGCTCCGCGGATCGCGTTTTCGAGGTTCATCACAAAGGTGCGTTCGAGTTTGATCATGGCGTGTGTTCCTTTCGAAAATGAGAGTGAGTGGTATTTAGGAGGTATTATAGCGGATTTTTTGTGGGAAGGCAAGAGGGGGCAGCCGTTATCCGCTCTAGCCGTGGAACACAGTACACCAGCGAAACCTATCGCAGGGCG